>JAJCZF010000072.1 GCA_029262535.1 Deltaproteobacteria bacterium | reverse complement strand
GCCCCAGTCGCAGGTTATCATGCTCATAACAGGGGCTTCGGGCGAGACCGGCTTCAAGGGGCTCGGCGGCAGGCACGGTAGATGTAACCTCCTTCACTTCGACACCACCGACTTTCAATTCAACACCTACTTCTTCAGGCGCACGGACACAGGGCGGACCGTAAAGGTCACCTACGACCCTCAGACCATTCCGGAAGACCCTAGAGTCTCGAATCTTATAAAACTCGTCCTCTCGGGCACGGCCATGCCGAGTGAAGCCGAGGAGTTCAGGAACCTATGGCAGGAGAAGGTGAGGAAGATCCTTATCGACCATGACAAGTATCCGGGCCTTATAGAAGTGACCGAGGTAACCGGCTCCGCCTTCCCCGGCGATGCGGACTTAAAATAAGCAACGAGGAGAAGATCAACTATGAAGACCAGCACTGCGCTAACACAGTTTCTAATGGAAGAACAACGCCAGTACCCTGGGAGCAGCGGTAACTTTACGCTCCTATTCTCCGAACTGATCCTAGCGGCAAAGGTCATCTCAAGGGAGGTAAACAAGGCCGGCCTTATAAACCTCCTCGGGGCGACGGGCTATAAGAACGTCCAGGGCGAAGAGGTGCAGAAGCTGGACGAGTACGCCAACGACACCATCGTAAAGACGATGGAGCGAGGCGGGCACCTACACGCTATGGCCTCTGAAGAGATCGAAGATATAATTCGTATCCCGGACGACTATCCAAAGGGCAAATACCTCCTCCTCTTCGACCCGCTCGACGGCTCCTCCAATATCGACGTCAACATAAGCGTTGGTACAATCTTCTCGATCCTTCGCTGCGAAGCCAAGGCCGGCGAAAAGATTACAGTTGACGATTTCCTCCAGCCGGGTACCGAGCAGGTCTGCTCCGGCTACGTCATATACGGCTCCAGCACCGTGCTCGTCTATACCACAGGGCACGGCGTCCACGGCTTTACGCTCGACCCGAGCGTCGGAGAGTTTCTCCTCTCGCACGAGAATATACGTATCCCGGAAAAAGCCTCCATCTACAGCATAAACGAAGCCAATAGCCGCTATTGGTATAAAGGCACGACAGATTATGTCGAGAAGATCAAGGCAGGGGAAGATCGCGTAACGACAGGCAGGTACGTGGGCTCTCTCGTTGCGGATTTCCACCGTAACCTCCTGAAGGGCGGCGTATTCCTCTATCCGATCGACAGGAAGGCCACAAAAGGAAAGCTACGGCTCCTTTACGAGGCCAACCCGCTCGCTTTCATAGCCGAGCAGGCCGGAGGAGCGGCCTCTACAGGGGACGTGAGGGTGATGGACATAGCCCCGACGGAACTCCACCAGCGGACGTCGCTTATAATCGGCTCCAAGAATGACGTTGCCGAGGCTGAAAAGTGTTGGCAGGACGCTCAAGGATAAGAGTGTTTCGTACGCCTGTGAAGCTCTGTCAAGATGGATAACTCCCTTCATAGACGGGCGTTGCTGCTCGAATATTTTACCGTTGGCTATAATATAGTAGAAGGTGTCTTCTCGGTTCTGTTCGGGCTCTTATCGGGGAGTGTGGCGCTAACCGGCTTTGGTTTCGACAGCGCGATAGAGTCCGTCTCCGGCTCTATCCTTATCTGGCGCCTTACCCGCCACGGAAAGATATCAGAAGAGGAAGAAGAAAGAGTTGAGCAGCGCGCCGTACGTCTGGTCGCATTAAGCTTTTTTATTCTCGCCGCCTACGTAGCCTTTGTCTCCGTTAAAAAGCTCTACCTCTTTGAGGCCTCGGAGCCATCTCTTCCCGGCATTATCATCGCTATACTATCTCTCTTAATAATGCCCGTCCTATCCTTTAAGAAGAGGAACGTCGGGCGAGAGATCGGCAGCAGCTCGCTCATAGCCGACTCAAAGGAGACGCTTCTTTGTTCATATCTCTCGGCGGCGCTCCTTACGGGGCTGGCACTTAACTACCTATTCGGACTCTGGTGGGCCGACCCTGCGGCGGCGCTCGTAATAGTGGCGCTGATACTAACCGAGGGCATAAAGACGCTACGGGAGGGAAAGACCTGCTCGTGTTAGGCGCTTTTATTTAGACGCCTCACTTCCCAATACAGAAGTCGGAAAATATTCTATCGAGTATATCATCGGTCGTAGTTTCACCGGTAATTTCACCAAGTCTATCCAGGGCTAGCCTAAGTTCGCCTGCGGTGATATCTCTCGTAAGACCATCGTCTATAGTGGAACGTACGGCCTGGAGGGCAGTTAGGGCTCCGTCAAGCGCGGCCTTCTGACGTGCCGATGTTATCATCTCGCCTATGGCGGCGTTAGTGGCGTCGAGCTGTCCTTCTCCACTACCCGCACTCCGCCCCGAAGCCTCTTCGTAGATCTTCTCTTCGAGCTTGGATAACCCTTCGCCGGTTACAGCCGAAAGGCTGACGATACTCGTTCCTTTAATCTCATCTCCTATCTCACTCACCTTATCAGCGCCCCCGTCGCGGGCAAGGTCCGTCTTATTCAAAACGACTATCAGCTTCTTCTCTTCAAAAGTTTCTACAATTCTTCTATCCTCACTAAAACCGTCCGGTGCTGTACTGTCCACAACGAAGAGTATCAGCTCGGCCTCATCTATCCTCTCCCGCGCCCGTTCTATGCCAAGGGCCTCTACCTCGTCCATAGTATCTCGGAGCCCTGCGGTATCCATAAGCCTTACCGGAAGCCCCCTGATATTTACGGCCTCTTCTATAATATCGCGCGTCGTTCCCTCGTGCGGGGTCACTATGGCGCGCTCTTCCTTCAAAAGAAGGTTAAGGAGGCTCGACTTACCGGCATTCGGGCGGCCCAGGATGAGCACCTTTACGCCTTCCTTCAGGGCTCTCCCCTCGTCGAAGCTACCGAGTAACCTTTTTACCGCCTCTTCCGCCCTGCGGACGCCGCCGAGAAGTTCCTCCTCCCCCATAGGGTCGACCTCCTCCTCGGAGAAGTCCAGCTCGGCTTCCAGGTGCGCCAGCCTCGTTAAGATGAGCTCCTTGATATCATTTATCTTCTTTGAGAGCGCACCGTCGAGGCGGCCCCTGGCAGAAAGAAGAGCCGGTGCGGTACCGGCCCTTATGACATCCACCACAGCCTCGGCCTGAGTAAGATCGAGCTTACCGTTACAGAAGGCGCGCCGGGTGAACTCGCCGGGACCTGCGGCCCTCGCGCCTTCCTTAAAAATGGCCGTAAGGAGAGTCTTTAGTAGAAGCGAGCCTCCGTGTAAGTTAAGCTCAACGACATCCTCGCCGGTAAAGCTCCTCGGACCCTTCATAAAGACCAGAAGACCGTCGTCTATGACCGGACCGCCGGAGCCGTCAGTAAAGCCTCCGTAGTAGACGCGCCTCTCCTCGAACTCACGCACCTTACCCGCCGGTTTAAAGAGCTTTTTGCCAATATTTAGCGCCTCAGGGCCGCAAATCCTTATTATCCCGACCCCGCCTTCGCCTGGGGCCGTAGCCACCGCGGCTATCGTATCGAATAGCATATCAGTCCTTTTAGAATGGGATTTTCTTTACCATATCCTATAGATACCATATAATATTTTCTCATAGCCAGTAAAAGCTCGCAATTCTCAAAAGTAAATCCTTTTAATATGCTATTGCTTTTGATATAATGTATTGATGGAACAGGCTGATCAAAATAAAGACTTTCGTGAAGAACTTGAAGAGCTAGACGCCAAAGTAATGAAGCTCCGCATCGACTACGAACAGTACTTTATGCGTATTCAGAAGCGCGAACCCCTCTTTCTCAGGCAGCAGGTGGAGAAGACCGTACATTTTTACACTCTCCAGCACATAACCAACACCGGCGACAAGTTCAAGTTCCGTAATATCGCCGATAAATATAACAGCTTCAAACTCTACTGGAACCGTACCATCAAGGAGATTGAGGAAGGGACCTATAAACGCAGGAGCGAGGATGCCCGCAGTACCATGAAGGTCGGCGTAACCATGAAGAGCGGCGCCGTTATTCTCCCGCTTGAAGAGGAAGTCTCCTCAGCTCCGGTAGACGAAGCGGCCCGGATAAAGAAGCTCCACGAGGACTTCATCAGAGCACGAAAGGAATGTAACGAGACATCAAGCAACATCGGCCTCGATTATCTTGCAAAGGCCGTTGAGCAGCAAAGGGCGGCAGCCAAAAAGAAGTTCGGAACAGACGACTTCGACTTTGACGTAAAGATCAAGGAAGGCAAGGCAAGAATAGTCCTCAAAAAGAAAAAACCGTAGCCAGCCGGCCACGGTCTCCTCATAAACCAACACGTCCCCCCACGCGATGGTTTTAATAACTAAAATACAAACTCAACTGAATAGCCCTTTTACCTAGTGCCCTTTCTTTAGCTCGGTAAAGGTGACCTTCGCCTGCGCGATATCGTACCTCTCCCTCACTTCGCGGTAGCCCGCTTCTCCCTCTGTAAGGCCCGATAACTCTTCCTCGGCCCCTTTGAGATCTTCGCGCGCTTCCGAGGCGTTTATATCGGAAGTAGGTATAGCGTCTTCAATGAGTATCGTCGTCTTATCCGGCGTAACCTCGGAGTAGCCCCCGTTAACGAAGAGGCTCGTCTCCGTGCCGCTCTGCGTATATCTGAGCTCGCCGGGCCTAAGTACAACCAGGTAATTGGTGTGTCCACTGAGCACACCGAACTCGCCCTCACAACCGGGGGCGGTAAATATCTCCACCTGATCCGAGAAGAGTAGTTCGGTGGGGGTGACTATCTCGAGTAAAAATGTTTCAGCCATTTTATTTCTTTCTGCTGCGTAGTGCTGCTAACTTAAGTAACGGCTTGTGACGCCGTCCTGATATTTATTTTACGGAGGCCCTTATCTTCACGGCCTTTTCAAGGGCCTCTTCGATGGTGCCGACCATGTAGAAGGCCTGTTCCGGCACTTCGTCGTGCTTACCGTCGGCGATCTCCTGGAAGCCCTTGATGGTATCCTTAACGCCTACGTACTTGCCGGGGGTACCGGTGAACTGCTCGGCGACGAAGAAGGGCTGGGAGAGGAAACGCTGAATCTTCCTGGCCCTTACAACGACGAGCTTGTCTTCCTCGGAGAGCTCGTCCATACCGAGGATGGCGATGATATCCTGAAGGTCCTTGTACTTCTGGAGTATCTCCTGCACCCTACGCGCGATGGCGTAGTGCTCAACTCCTACGACGTCTTCTTCAAGGATTCTCGAAGTGGAGTCGAGCGGATCGACCGACGGATATATACCGAGCTCGGCTATTTGCCTTGAGAGAACAGTCGTTGCGTCAAGGTGGGCGAATGTAGTCGCCGGGGCCGGGTCGGTAAGGTCATCGGCAGGGACGTAAACGGCCTGAACCGAAGTAATGGAGCCCTTGGTGGTAGAGGTGATCCTCTCCTGAAGCTCACCGACATCGGTAGAGAGTGTCGGCTGGTATCCAACGGCCGACGGCATCCTTCCTAGAAGGGCGGAGACCTCACTATTGGCCTGAACGAATCTAAAAATATTATCGATAAAGAGGAGCACGTCCTGGCCTTCCTCATCCCTGAAATACTCGGCTGCGGTAAGAGCCGTTAGTGCGACCCTGGCCCTTGCGCCCGGAGGTTCGTTCATCTGTCCGTAGATGAGGGCGGCCTTGTCGATAACTCCACTCTCCTTCATCTCCTGCCAGAGGTCATTACCCTCTCTCGTTCTTTCACCAACACCGCCGAATACGGAGTAGCCGCCGTGCTGCTGTGCGACGTTATTTATTAGCTCCATTATGAGAACGGTCTTGCCAACACCGGCGCCGCCGAAGAGGCCGATCTTACCGCCCTTCAGGTAAGGGGTTAAGAGGTCAACAACCTTGATGCCCGTCTCAAAGACCTCAACCTGCGTGCTCTGCTCGCTAAATGCGGGAGCCTCTCTATGAATCGGCCTGAATTTCTCTGTATTAACCGGGCCCGCTTCATCGACAGGCTCTCCGATAACATTCAGGATGCGCCCGAGAACCTCTTTTCCGACCGGGACCATAATACCCTCACCCGTATCCAAGGCTTCCGCGCCCCTTACCAGACCCTCTGAAGAGTCCATGGCTATACACCTAACGGTGTTTTCACCGAGATGCTGGGCGACCTCGACTACGAGGTTCCAGGGTTCGTCGCTTATCTCCGGGTTGGTAACCTTGACGGCGTTAAATATCGCCGGAAGCTGTCCGGGCGGAAACTCGATATCCAAAACAGGACCGATTACCTGCGTTATCCTGCCTGTTGGCGTATTTTCCATCTTATTAAATCCTCCTTAGTGATAAAAAGCTGATCAATATATCGTAATACTTAAATATCTTACTGTATGGCCTCAGCGCCGCCGATGATCTCCATAAGCTCCTTGGTAATAGATGCCTGACGGGCCCTGTTGTACTGGAGCGTGAGGCTGTCAATCATGCTCGAAGCGTTCTTTGAGGCCGAATCCATCGCCGTCATACGAGCGCCGTGCTCGCTTGCGGCACTCTCCAGAAGCGCCTTAAATATCTGAACCTCCACGTACTTCGGCAGAAGGCTATCGAGAACTCCTTCGGGGGAGGGCTCGAAGAGGAGCTGGCTCTGCTCGGCTTCCTCTTCCTCCGGCGGCTCCATCGGAAGTATCTTCTTGATCGTCGGCGTTTGAACGAGTGCGCTCTGGAAGGCGCTGAAGACTATATGAACCTCGTCAACGCCGTCGTCCTTCAAATAATTGTCTATGATGCCAGCGGCAATTCCTGCGGCGAGGTCGTAACCAGGCCTCTTGTTGCCTACCGGAAGCGCCTTGGAGATATCCCCTGCGTCCCTTCTCTTGAAATAGTCCACGGAGCGCTTGCCGAGGAGATCTAACGAGTAGTTTGAGTCGTTATTCTCGGCCAAAAACCGCTCGGCGACCCTGAAGAGCCCGCTGTTGAAGCCGCCGCAGAGACCCCTGTCGGAGGCGATGACTATTAACTCGCCCTTTCCCGTGGCCTCTTTCGAGAAGAGCGGGTGGCTATCGCCGGAGACCTTACCCGCTAGGCTCGCTATCATAGCGCTCATCTTATCGGCATACGGACGGACCGCGACGATATCCTCTTGAGCGCGCCTGAGTTTGGCGGCGGATACCATCTTCATCGCCTTTGTTATCTGCTGCGTATTCTTTACACTCTTTATGCGGCGCTTAATGTCGCTCAGTGCTGCCATATCTCTTAAATCCTTATCTGACTATTAAGAAACTTCTTTTCAGAGGGTTCACTTGCTCCGCCGTCTGAGTCGTACGGCGGCTGTGGCTCCCGCCATGAACCCGGCCCGGACTGCCCGGCCCGATTACTCGGCGCTAAAGATACCCTTGAATTCGTCGAGGGCCTTATTGAGCTTCGACTTGATATCGTCGTCCATCTTCTTCTTCGTCCTTATCTCCTCGAAGATCTCAGGGTGGCGCGATTCGATGAAGGTATCGAGCTCTTCCTCGTACTTCTTTAGAGAATCCGTCGGGTATTCGTCGACGTATCCGTTCGTTGCGGCGTAGATTATGATGATCTGCTTCTCGACCGGGAGCGGGGCGTACTGGCCCTGCTTAAGGATCTGGACGAGCCTTTCACCCCTGGCGAGCTGGGCTTGCGTTGCAGGGTCGAGGTCGCTTCCGAACTGCGCGAATGCGGCGAGCTCTCTGAACTGCGCGAGCTCAAGCCTAAGGGTTCCGGCGACACTCTTCATCGCCTTGACCTGCGCGGCCCCACCGACACGCGAAACAGAGAGACCAACACTAATAGCCGGTCTTATACCCGAATAGAAGAGGTCGGTTTCGAGATAAATCTGACCGTCTGTAATGGATATGACGTTCGTCGGAACGTAGGCAGAAACGTCTCCGGCCTGGGTTTCGATTATCGGGAGCGCCGTTAGAGATCCGCCGCCGACATCATCATGGAGCTTGGCGGCCCTCTCAAGGAGTCTTGAATGGAGATAGAATACGTCTCCGGGGTACGCCTCACGGCCCGGCGGTCTCCTTAAGAGGAGCGAGAGCTGCCTGTAAGCGACGGCGTGCTTTGAAAGATCGTCGTAGACTACGAGGGCGTGCTTGCCGTTATCCCTGAAATGCTCGCCTATCGTACATCCCGTGTACGGAGCGAGGAACTGCAGAGGCGCGGAAGTAGAAGCCGTGGCTGCGACGATGACCGTATACTCCATGGCGCCGTGCGCGCGGAGCTTTTCTACTATCTGGGCTACGGTGGACTGCTTTTGGCCGATTGCGACGTATATGCAGTAAACGTCCTGCCCCTTCTGGTTAATTATCGTATCGATGGCGACGGCTGTCTTACCTGTCTGACGGTCGCCGATTATAAGCTCTCTTTGTCCCCTGCCGATTGGTATCATGGCGTCTACGGCCTTGATGCCCGTCTGGAGAGGCTCTTCGACCGGCTGGCGAAGGACGATTCCCGGGGCCTTGATCTCGACCCTTCTCATGCCCTCGGCCTCTATCGGGCCGGCATTGTCTATAGGGGCGCCGAGGGCGTCTACTACCCTGCCCATCATCGCTTCACCCACCGGGCTCTCGACGATTCTGCCGGTTCGCTTTACGGTGTCGCCTTCCTTGATTTTATAGTCTTCACCGAATATGGTGGCGCCGACGTGATCCTCTTCGAGGTTCAGGACCATGCCGTATATGCCGCCCGGAAACTCGAGCATCTCTC
>JAJCZF010000071.1 GCA_029262535.1 Deltaproteobacteria bacterium | reverse complement strand
GGCCAAGTGTAAAGAGCGCATAGAGCTTGCCTTCAGAGATATTATCCTGGACCGGTCCGTCAGTCATGCTACTGCGTCCCCTGCATGCAATCGGTATCGAGCAGGGCTTTTAAGTTAAGCACTATAATATCCTTGGTCCCGGCCCTGGCGTTTCCCTCAAGTAGCTCTTTAGAGGCGGTCTTACTCTCAGTGACGGGCCTAAGCGGTTCGGTGATCTCTACAATCGCGGCCAGACGGTCCACGGTCAGCCCCGCTCTTAAGCCCTCTGCCAGGACAACGACTATTCTTTCAAAGGGCGTTTCCGACGAGGCCAGCTTTAGCCGTCTCTTTGGGTCTACGGTTAAGAGCATATCGCCGCGAATCGAGATAATGCCCCTGACGTAGTCGGCCATGCGCGGAAGCTCTGTGATATGTCTTGGTTTTATGACCTCCTCTACCGTATCTATATCAATGCCGTAGAGGGTATTGTCGAGATAGAAGGTAAGCAGATGCAGGGTGTCGCTTACCCGCTTGTTCTCTTCGAGGCTTTTGTTATAATCGGCTTCGGTCGGGGCAGGGCGAAGGTGTGGGGCGGCGGTCTTTTTGTCGGTCGCGTTCTTCACTGGCGGCTACTGTGCATAGGCTCTATTATCCGGCTTCGGCCTGTTCGGTGTGCCGGACCTTTTTGTCCATTGTGGCAAGCTCCATGATACCGCTTATGTCGAGTACGAGTGTTGTGCCGTCCTCTCCGAGTCCGAGGTCGGCCGCGCCCGCGATCCACGGCACCTTGATGGCCTTTGACAGGGGTTTGATAACGACATCGAGCTGCTCTACAATACGCTCTGAAGCTATACATATGCGGTGCTCGGCGCTTCCCGCCACTATGGCGTGCAGTACCTTCGTATTACTCGTAAACTTCTTATTCATGAGTGCCGCGAGGCGGATAAATGGAACGGTCCTGTCTCCGGCGGTGATGACCTCGTGACCCTCTTCATAAAAGATATCTTCCGGCCTGACCGTTACGACCTCGGTTACGTTATTAAGAGGAAGGGCGTAGCGCTCTCCGGCGTCTTCGACTATGATGGCCTGGATTATGGCGAGCGTAATGGGTATGGTCAGTATGATCCTGGTTCCGCGGTCCTTTGTGGTATCTATCTCGATAACACCGCTCAGGCGCGCGATATTTTCCTTTACCACATCTAGGCCGACGCCGCGCCCGGAGACCTCGCTTACCGAGTCGGCAGTGGTAAAGCCGGGCAGGAAGATCAGGTCGATAAGCTCGGTACGGGTAAGGCTTGCGGCGGCCTCTGTTGTCAGAAAGCCCCTCTTTATTGCGATTGTTTTTATCTTTTCGGGATCTATGCCTATGCCGTCGTCCGATATTTCAAGCACAACCTGGCTGCCCTTCTGGTACGCGCCAAGCGTAATAGTGCCGACGCGATCCTTGCCGGCTCCTTCTCGCTCGTCCGGCTCTTCGATGGCGTGGTCGACGATATTTCTTATGATATGCATTATCGGGTCGGATAACTCTTCGACCATCAGCTTGTCTATCTCCGTATCAATACCGAAGGTGCTAACGCGAACCTCCTTGCCGGTCTTTCTGGAAAGTCTGCTTACGAGCGTTTCGTAGCGGCTGAAGAGTTGTCCTATCTGGACCATGCGTATATCTAGCAGGCCGTCACGCAGGTCGGAGAACTTTCTGTCAAAGTGTTTTTCAATCCGGGCAAGCTCCATGCCGTAGGCCGAGTAGGGTAGCTCCCTTTTTAAGTCGGCGGCGAGCTTTGATATACCGGCCCTGACGAGCCCTAATTCGCCAAGAATATTCATCGCGCTATCGAGCTTGCTTATATTGACCCTGACCGTGTCGGTAGCGCTCCTTAGAGACTCTATCGGGCCGGCGCTTGGAGGGCCGCCCGGGCTGGCATTGAGCATCTTTTGCATTGTGAGGGCTTTAGGTGCGCCTGCGGTCTCCTTATCAGACGATTGCTCAAAGAGCAGCTTTAGGCGCGGGCGAAGGCTTTTCTTAAATGATTTATAAAGCCTGCTCTTTGAGAGGCTCGTGCCGAAGAGCATTGCAACAGGCACGACGTCGTCCGGGTGTTTTTCCGTAGAGGGCAGTGTCGCTATAAGCTCGCCGAGCGTGTTGATGAGCGCGGAGAGAACCTCGTAGTCTTTGTCAAAACATACGATGGGAAAGTTGGCCTCGAAGAGGTAGATATCGCTTGCGCCCTTGATATTCTCAACGAGCCGGTACTCCTCATAGTCGGTGAGACGCTCGACGAGCTCTCGATCTATAAAGTCTTCGTCGAGCGAATCTTTTTTGTCCGGAAGGGTGCTATCGAAAAATGCGAAGAGGCTCTTTAGCTCAATGGAGAAGTCGTCGTCCTCGGTCTCGGACGAGGCCATGCGCACCAACAGGCCGTGGCCCCACATAATGGAGCCGAGTATCTCGTCCGTGAGCGTAATGCGTCCGTGACGTATAGCGTCGAGCTTGTCCTCGATGGCGTGGCTCACCTCGATCATCTCGTTAAAATCAAAGACACTGGAGATACCCTTAAGGGTATGGGCCGAGCGGAAGATGCTATTTACGAGCGCGGCGTCGATCTTGCCTTCTTTAAAGGCCTGTTCAAGCTCCAAGAGCCCCTTGCCAAGGGCCGCAAGAACATCTTCGGCCTCGGTAAGAAACTCTTTTGAACGTGATTGTTTGATCGATTTTGTCATGGCAGAAAGTCTTCAAATACCACCGCTGCTCTGTGGGTATTATCTCGGCGGCTACGCTTAAGGCTATGGAAAATATGATATATCTCGAACGAAACGATAACTCCTTACCGGCTAAGATACTTTAAGTAATATCTCATAGTTTACCACAAGGGTCCCGAATGTAAAGCAAAAGGCACACAGGGCACACAGGTGTGCTCTTATTTTCGCGCGGGTAGGTTTGTAGTGGCTCGATGTTGGGTGTAACGCGTCCAGAGTTCTGTAGTGGACGAACCGGGCACACAGGTGTGCTCTTATTCTCGCGCGGGTAGATTTGTAGAGGCTTGATGTTGGGTGTAACGCGTCCAGAGTTCTGTAGTGGGAGAAGGCAGTCCGCAGGCACACAGGTATGCTCTTATTTCGCAGATGAAGTCTTATGCCGGTTCAGGGTTGTACCTTGAACCGGCGAGAGTATGGCAAATATGTTTTAAGATTTAGCGTGACGGACTATCCAGATGGCATAAAAGGTGATACCCAGAAAGGGAGCTAATATCGGAAAGAGAATATAATCTAGGTAAATGACAAACCGGGCAAGCCCCAATGCGCCAAGAAATAGCACCAATACGGGAGTGAAACAACAGAGGGCTGCGTTGATACTGCCTACAATTCCAACTTTCAAGTGAGTGGATCTTGCTATGTTAATCCTCTGGCTATTCCTTCTGTTCAAGTTGTTTTGGTGGACATGGTTTGTCGCCATATGAACAAAAGACACAGCAATCGCCATCGTTCGGTCTTAGTGTGGCATAACAGTTCTCGCACTGGTAGAAGAAGCGGCATGCATCGGTTGGCATCTCGGCCTCTTGAGTAAAGTTACACTCAGGGCATTTGAGTTTTGTTTTTGTAATGTATTCCATCGGTACCTCTCAAGAATGGCTTGATTAAATTGTACTTATTTTAGCGCATTTTGTCAATATACCGCCTATTCATGGTTGTATCCTGAACCGGAACGTTAAAGATTTCCGATAATTTTAATATGCGCTTCATGTTAAAAAGCTCCGTAGGGTGGGCATTGCCCACCGTTTGTCACCCTGAGCGTAGCGAAGGGTCTCAGGCTTGCGGGTTTGTATGGCGGTGCGCGTAGCCTGAGATTCTTCGTTGCACTCAGAATGACATATTGCTCTTTATTGTATCACCGATCTAATGCGAAGACAAAAAACACAGCCTACGACTACACAGGTGTGGTTTTATCCTCGCGGTGAAATCCCTAAGTGCCGGAGAATTATTTGCCCGCGACAGATATTTATGTAGCAACAAAAAAAAGC
>JAJCZF010000070.1 GCA_029262535.1 Deltaproteobacteria bacterium | reverse complement strand
CGTGAGGACTACGCCAAAAGAGGTATAGGTTTCGACTATATTAATGTAAAGTCCGGTCCGTCCGATATGGCTCGGATGCTCGAATATACCGACGGCAGGCGTGAAGTGCCCGTCATTGTCGAACCGGGAAAGGTCACAATCGGTTTTGGCGGCTCGTGAGGGGTATAACCACAGGCGGTCGCCTGTTTTATCTTCTTTACGACGTTCTTGGATGTCGGGCGCTTCCTAGCCCGCCTTTTAAACTTGAAGGGTTATTGATTATTAAAGATTTTTCTAAAAAAAAGAGACTCTTTACACATGCGGCGTTAGCCGTAATAGTGCTTTTATCCGCCTGGTCTTGCTCAAAACCCTTTACGCAGGTTCACATCAGCGCGAGGGAGGACTATCGTTTCGGCGTGTCGGATGCTCTTCTTAAGGGCCAGTCGGTAGCGATACTTACGGCTACCGGCTCCGAGCTTGGAGTCGAGCACCGTAAGCTTTTGGGAGATATCCTTGAGGACGTACTCTCCAGTGAGCGAGAGGACATCCCGGTTACTCCTTATTGGGAGAGCCTTAGTATCATTAACGAGGCAGGGCTTGTAAAGGACTATGCCGACATGCTCGACGACTATAACAAGACCGGCGTGCTTGGCAAGGCGGGCCTTCAGACGCTTGGCAAGGCGATCGGCGTAAAGAACTTTATTCAACCGAGGCTGGTTGCATACAAACAGCTTAGAAGCAAGCGATTCGGGGCCCTTGGCCTCTCGCTCATTAATACGCACGAGACTATAGTGAAGGTCTTTGTCGAGATATGGAACGCCGAGAGCGGACGTCTGCTCTGGATCGGGGTATCCGAGATAAATATAGCAAGTGAACGCTACAGCTCAAAGCCCATCGCTTTTGAAAAGGCGGCGAGGCTGGCCGTGGTCGATCTAATAAAAAAGATGCCTTAAGGAGGGTACATGCAAAGAACATTATCGATAGTAAAACCTGACGGAGTAAAGAAGAATGTCATTGGCAACGTAATTGGAAGATTTGAGAGCGAAGGCCTGCGTGTCGTTGCCTTAAAGATGATGCATCTTACTCAGAAAGGCGCAGAAGGATTTTATGCAGTGCACAGCGAGAGGCCGTTTTTCGCCTCTCTTACCGAGTTTATGACAGGCGGCCCCGTAGTCGTAATGGTGCTCGAAGGCGATAACGCCATAAAACGCGTTCGCGGTCTTATGGGAGCAACCAACCCGGCTGAAGCAGACGAAGGCACGATCAGAAAAGATCTCGCAGACTCCATTGAGGCCAATATCGTTCACGGCTCGGATGCTCCGGAGACTGCTGAATTCGAGATAGGTTACTACTTTAACGCCATGGAGCTTCACGGTTAATAGTGGAAAACGCGCTAAAAATACAGGCCCATTACGACTTTACCGATTTTGACGTTCAGAACCTCTGCGAACTCAAGATCATTACGGAGAAGTACGTGGACGACTTTCCGGCGGCCTTCTTTAACCACGTTAAGCGCTTCGATAAGGCGGGAAAGTACCTCAAAGACGCTGAGACGATCAAGAGGCATCAGTTCGCCCTGAAGGAGTGGTTCAAAAAACTCTTTTGCGGCAACTACGGGGCCGCCTATATAGACGAGCTTGAGCGTATAGGGCAAAAGCATGTCGATATAGAGCTTGACCCGCACTACGTCAACGCCGCCATGCACTTCGTCAAAAGCTACTCCATCGACATAATCCAAAGAGAGGTGGAGGACCGAGACAAGAGGCGCCATCTCCTGCAGTCAATCGAGAAGATACTCAATATCAATCTCGACGTAATCACAAGCTCCTATATAGAAGAAGAAAAGAAGAAATACCTGATCTCGCAAAAGTTTGAAGGTTTTCTAATAGGCTTCTCCGAGCGCTTTTCCTACGGCCTTAACCTCATACTCGTACTCGGTCTCGTGGCAATGGGCGCGATGGTCATGGGGCTCTTTGTCTACGACCTCTCCCATATCTTCGAGGGCAATATCGAAAAAGGGCTCCTCTCGACACTCGGAAGCCTATTAATGCTCTGGGTCGTCATTGAGCTGGTCGATACGGAGATAGAGCACCTTAAGGGCGGAAAGTTCGCCATAAGTGTCTTTATAGGAGTCGCACTCGTAGCCGTTGTAAGAAAGATACTTATAACATTCCTGAAGGCCGAAGCCGTAGAAGCCCAGATATCGCTCATAGTGGCGGTGGGAGTACTCGGCGGAGTCTACTGGCTCGTCTCGCAGGTCGATAAGAAGAAAAAATAAGGACGCGGGGGCCACCTGCGGTGGGGCAATGGTACACTGCCTACTCAGTTGCATAAATTATCTTTAATGCCACTGAGTAGGTTTAAATATTAACCGCACGGTAGTGCCTTTTTGTAAAAAGTTTTCCCCCACCCCCCCTTTCAAAAACTTTTAATATTTGGTTCGGTCAGTCCCCCACATAAGGACGTGGGGGACTGACCGAACCAAGTGCCAAGAGTACCTGGTAGGGAGTTTGAGGGAAAAATCTTCATACAAAAAGACTCTCCCCGTGTACTTGCCCCATTTATCAACCTGAAAGAGAGGGCCGTAATGTCCAACGCAAGGGTTCAGGTAAATATCCCCTTCCATATGCTTAAAGAGCGGCTCGCCGATATTATCGCCGGTTCTATAAATCCAGAGATATATTTCGATGCCGAGTGTCTTGATACCTTAGATCCCGGCGAGGTTTTGGCGGTCGCTGAGACGCTCAAGGCGAACGGACTTCGCAGCTCTATCCACGGCCCCTTCATGAGCCTCAACGCCGGCGCCGAAGACGAACGCGTAAGGCAGGTTACCGAAGAACGCTATAACTTTCTGCTCGACGCGATCGTGCCGCTCGACCCGGTTTCGATAGTGCTTCACGCCGGTTACGACGCAAAGATATTCGACGGCGACGTTGCGACATGGCTCTCTCAGTCGATGAAGACATGGGAGCCGATAGTCGAACAGGCCGAACTGCGCGGCCTGGTCATCGCCGCCGAAAATGTCTTTGAAGAAGAACCCGGCCCGATAAAAAAGCTCGTAGCCTCTCTCGCCTCCCCGTGCTTTGGCGTATGTCTCGACGCGGGTCATATAAATCTATTTTCAAAAGTAGATATGGAAGAGTGGTTCAGCGAACTGGGCTCATCCATAAAAGAGGTCCACCTGCACGACAATCACGGTCAGATAGACGACCACCTCCCCATCGGCGAAGGCCAGATAGAGTTTCCCCGCTTCTTCGACCTATTAGAAACCCACAGCGGCATCCCCGTCTACACCATAGAACCCCACGGCGAAGACGTGCTCGAACGCGGTTTGGCGGCGGTTCGGGAGTTTGTTTAGAAGACGCTACGTGCGTGCGTAATAACTGCCACCTGCCTTGGTAATGGAATCATTTAAAATATCTTCCTTAATGTAGCATTGTAATGCATGGGCCGGGCTACGCCCGTACTTACGTTGTGCAGACACGTACATTCTGTCATGCCGTTTACCGGCGCTTTGTGGGGGGAGTTACGCTCTCTGTTCCGTCGCATAAGGATAAAGACGCTCCTCCTTATGTTCGCTTCATCCCCCCACGGGTGTCTCATTACTTAAGGTAAAAGGCACGATTAGATAGAAGAAAAAGCACGATGCATTGCTCCGCCTTCCTCCCTCACGTCCCGCGCCACTCGCATTCAGGGCCTCCTAATGAAGCGGTCGGCCCTTCATAAACGCGAATGGCACGCGACGTGAAAAGCTTCCTCAGCCTCAAGGTGAAAGGCTTTTGATTTATATAGAGACGGTGATGTAATACACAAAGGATATAAAGATAAAATGCAGTAATGAGGGAAGAGCATGAATAACTATCTTAGTGTTGGTGTAAAGAGTGAATCGATCTGGCCACGGGAAGAAATAAATATAAGATTTGATGGGCATGAGTTGATTCTTAGGCCTGCCACTAAAGATTCAGAAAAGTCTGTACACATAAATCTTAAGGGCATTAGTAGAGTAGGTGCTTCGACTCTCATTAATCGATTCCTAAGCATTCTTTCTTGGTGTGATCGTACGGCAGTGGAAAATTTGTATGGCTTTTCAGGAAGTGTCGTTCCAAATTCGATTCAAAGGCAGAAACCTGTCATTGTGTCATCTAGAGAATTCCCATTTTGTAGAGACCGTGAACCTAATCCAAAGAGTGAATTGGCCTTGGCTTTATATAGAGAAGGGGAAACAGTTAATAGCGTGCCGTTTGCATTCATTAGTTATTTTAAAATATTAAATATTTTCTGGCGGGATAGGTATATTGATAATAAGAACGCAATTATAGAAGCTATTCGAGAGATTTTACTACTTTTGAAGGATGAGTTGGTAACGAAGCGTCTTCAAGAATTAACTATAGACAATGATGATGAAGTACCAGAGTATTTATATAAATCATGTCGTTGTGCCGTAGCACACGCATATTCGGAACCAATTGTTGACCCGGATGATGTTCACGATTTGCGGCGGTTATCTGAGGACTTAAAGGTTGTTAGGGCCATTGCCGAATATTTAATCACTAATGAATTGCATATATCACGAAGAATATTTGAATAATTTCTAATAATCCTCGTAGGCTGGATAGAACGTAGTGAAACCCAGACCAACAAAACATTTTCCTTAATAATCATCATGAACAAAACCCTAACCACAGTCGCGTCGGATGTGA
>JAJCZF010000069.1 GCA_029262535.1 Deltaproteobacteria bacterium | reverse complement strand
GTATGGCCTCCATCACGAGGCTGGCCTTGTCGTGAACGTCGAGCTTCCTCATGATATTGCCCCTGTGGCTCTTGACGGTGGACTCCGATATAAAGAGTTCTCCCGCAATAACACGGGATGAAGCGCCCTTACAGATAAGGTTAATCACTTCCTTTTCCCGCTGCGTAAGCCCAGTTGTATCCTGGTCGACGCCTTGCCGAACCTTCTCGACAAATCCGCCCAGGAGATCTTCGGCAATCGTGGGGCTTGCATAGAGCTTTCCCACCATGGCCTTCTCTATCGCGGCTTCAAGTTCCTCGAACTCTGACCCCTTTAGTACATAGCCCGATGCCCCGGCCTTGAATGCGTCAGTTGCGTAACGCGCCTCGTCGTGCATAGAGACTATTACTACTAATGTATCGGGAAATTCTTCTTTGATGCGCTCGGTGGCCTTGATGCCGCTGAGATTAGGCATGTTGACGTCCATGACAACGACATCGGGCCTAAGCCTTGCTACTTCCTTTACCGCCTCCAAACCGTCGCTCGCCTCGCCTACTATGGAATAGGAAGAGGATTGAGACAGGCAAACCCTGATCCCTTTCCTTACAAAGGGGAAGTCGTCGGCTATTAATATCTTGATACTCTTCATGGCGTCCTCTCTTGCATTTAAGTGTTAGTCTGTAATGGATGTATCAATATCCGATCCTTTAAAGGGCATTTCAAAAATGACCTCAGTACCGTTGCCGGGTTGACTTCTTATTTTAAGGTGGCCATCGACAGACCTGGCCCATTCGCCCATGAGCACCAGCCCAAGGCCACGTTCGATATTTTCACTGATCTTGTCATAGTTAAAACCCCTGCCGTCGTCCTTTATCGTCAATATTAATGAGGACTCATCGACCTTGCATCGCACATCGAACCTTGAAGCCCGCGCATACTTTGTCGTGTTCTGGAAGCATTCACGAATGATCCGAAATGCAGTCTTCTTCTCCTCATCGGTCAGACAATTCGTCTCGGCGTCTATATCAAAGAACAACTCTATTCCCGTCGCCCCCATCACCCTCTTCGCATACCACATCAGGGCTTCGTTAAAATGCCTGTCATCAAGGAAAGACGGATAGAGTTGCGCGGTCATGGAACGGGTAACCTTGATCGAATCGTCAACCATTGTGGATATCTCTTCCAGTAATTCCTTTGTCTCGTCGTCGCATGTCTGCAGGCAGCCGCCGATGGCGAGCTTTATAGCCACCAGGTGCTGGCCTATGCCCTCATGAAGCGTCTCGGAAAAGGACTTCCTCTCCCTCTCCTCAAGAGAGGTCATCTCGGCGACGAGCCTGCGGAGCGCCTTGTTAAGGTCTTCGAGGTCATTTTCGGCCTTCTTCCTCTTCGTGATATCGGTCAGGACACCGACGAGGCCGGCCAGAGTGCCGTCGGCGCGGGTATATGTGGCCTTGTTTACGATTACTTCATGAAGCGTACCATCGGCGTATCGATTACTGGACTCGTAGAGCTGCACCCCCGGATTTTTGAAGAGGGCGACGTCCTTCTCGTAATACTCTTCAGAGAGTTCCTTCGGCGCCACGTCATAAACGGTCTTGGCGGCCAGTTCTTCCTTTGTGAAGCCCGAAGAGATCTCAAAGGCCCTGTTACACCCTATATATTTTCCGTCGATATCCTTATAAAATATAGGGCTGGGTATGGTATCCATGAGGGTCTCGAGGAACCTCAACTGATCTTGAAGACCTTCTCTTACCAGCATACGCTCGACGGCCATCGCATAGAGATCAGCCAGCCGCTGGACAAAGGCAAGATCGCGCTCCGTATAGTCGCGGTCGGGGTTGGCCAGAGCAATCTGGCCGAGCAGCCTCTCCCCGGCAAGGGCCGGCACCGAGAGAAATTTCTCTATTGGGACGTGCCCCTTCGGGACACCGACGGAACGAGGGTCTTCTTTCGGCTCGTTCACCAGCAGGGCCTTCCTGTTATCTATGACCCAGCCGAATAGACCTCCGAACCTGTCAAACCCCTTGGTCTTGTCTTCCATCTCACACTTCGCCCATGCCTCCCTGGAGATGGCGGGACAGAACATATGGCCCGTCTTCTGGTCTATATAGCCGACGAAACCGAATCTGCTGTGGGTAAGCTCTTGCGCCTTTTTGAGCAGAAGTTCCGATATCCCTTGTATCGACATGGTCTCGCCGGAGAGGATGGCTCCCGAGATTTCAGCCAGCACGGCATTGACCGACGCATCCCATGCAAAAGCCTCCTCTGCGTGCTTCCGTTCGGTAATGTCGCGAACCGCGCCGATTATCTTTTTGCGTCCCCCGAAGATGAATGAGCCGGCGCAGACCTCTCCAGGGAAGACGGTTCCGTCCTTCTTCTGAAAATAACGTAGGGGAATATAGTCGCTCCCGGACTCTTCTGCAATAACCCCGTTTACGGCATCGGCCGTCTTTTCTTTCTCGGCGGAGATATCAAGCGGTGTAAACCCGAGGAATTTTTCCTTACTGTAACCGAAAAGGGTCTGGGCCGCCCTGTTGGCGTCCTCAAACCTGAGTGTCTCGGCATCGAATATCAAAACGGCGTCAGACTCGTTTTCAAAGAGACTTCTATATCTCTCCTCGCTCTCTCTTAACTCCTCCTCGGCGTACATACGGTCCGTAATGTTGTCGAAGACCGCAACGAAGTATCCCTTCCTCGGACAGTATACCGAGATATCAAGCCATATATGCAGTGGCTTGACATGGATAACGAACCTGGTCTCCTTCCCCGTCGATGCAACGCCGCCGTATATATCAAAAAGCTCCGGATTCTCCTCCTTGATGGTGGGTATCACCTCGGTGACCCTCTTACCTAGCACCTCCTCTACCTCAAGCCCCGTGAGGTGCGCAAAGGAGTCGTTTACCTCCAGATAGACGAAATCCACCGCTTTGCCGTCTTCATCGTAGATCATTTTACAATATGAAAAACCATCGAGCATATTTTCAAAGAGCGAATGATACTCCAGCTCACTCTTTTTACGCTCCTCCTCCGCCTCTTTTAACTCCGTAATATCGACCACGGAACCAAGGAACGATTCCGGCTCCCCCTTATCATCCCTGACCAGTTCGGCCTGAGCGTGTAGCCAGATAACCTTACCGTCAGGATGGATATTTCGATAGACTATGTCATAATCCTTTTTACCTTTTAGAGCCATATAGATGTTCTCTTTAACATAGTCACGGTCGTCCGGGTGCACCAGCCCTATCATGAGATCCAGGTCGGCCTTCTGTTTTTCGGAATCTATGCCGTAGAGGGCATAGGTTTCGTCCGACCAGTAGACCTCGTTCGTCTTAATGTTCCAGTCAATAAAGCCCATCCGCGCTATGCGCTGAGCGGTCAGGAGCCTCTCTCTGCTCTCCCGGAGTGCCTCCTCGGCGTGCACCTGTTCGGTGATATTCTGAACCGTGCCTATCGAGGCCGACGGCTTCCCGTTCGCGTCAAAGATGGTTTCGCACCTTTCATGAACATATTTTATGGTGCCGTCTTTCATCAGCAGGCGGTGAGTGATGTCATATGGCGTCTTCTTTCTCAGCGAGTCCGTATATGCCTTGTCTATGATTTTTCTGTCGTCGGGATGGACCAGGTTTATAAATGCCTCGTAAGTAAAGCGGAATTCTTCCGGGTCCACATCGAAGATGCGGTAGACCTCTTCCGACCATTTCAATTCGTTCTTGATCAGATCAAGGCTCCAGTGTCCCAGCCCTGCGATACGCTGGGCCTCTTTATACCTCTTCCCGCTCTCTTTTAAGGCCTCCTCGGCGCGCTTTCGCTCTGTGATATCCTCATCGATACCGAGCACGCCGAAGATCTTGCCGTTCCGGTCGCGAAGCGGTATCTTGCTCTTGCGAATAGTGCTGGAGATCCCGTCGGCGTCGCAGTAGGTCTCCTCAAAGTTGATCCGTGCCTCGCCTGCCTCCATCACCTCCAGATCGGTTCTCCTGAAGTCGTCCGCCATGTCGCTCCACGACATCTGGTAGTCGACCTTTCCAACGACCTCATTCGGAGAGTCGAAGCCCGTCCCCTTTGCAAAGAGAGCGTTGCAACCGAGGTACCTCAGATTCAGGTCTTTCCAGTAGACATATACCGGAATGGTGTCAAGGACCGTCCAAAGCATCTTCTGCGAGGCCTCTATCTCTTCCTCGGCGCGCTTTCGGTCGGTGATGTCGCGGATAATAGATAAGATGGTAGGTTTACCCTTAAAATCAAAGAGGTGCGCATTGACCTCGACCGGGATGCGCCTGCCGTCCTTCGCCACATGAAGCGACTCGACAAGGGCATGCCTTTTAATAAAAAACTCCAGCAAGAATGTAGGGATATCAAGGCCGGCATCATCGAAATCGTTTATATCGAAGATCGTCATATCGAGAAGCTCTTCTCTCGTATAGCCGTACCTCTCGCATGCGACGTCATTCACCTCGATAAACTTACCGGGCTGCCCATCTTCAGTAAGGCAGTGGACGAAGACGGAGTCTTCGCCGCTGTTAAAGAGGTGACGGTACCTCTCTTCGCTCTCCCTTAATGTATCTTCCGCCTGCTTTCGGTCGGTGATGTCCCTGACCGCGGTGACCCTTAGCCTCTCATCCTTGATCGACATCATCTGCGCATGCGCTTCAACGAACTTTATGGAGCCGTCTTTACAGAGCATCCTGAACTCATACGGCTCTTCATCTTGCGATACCATCCTGTCTCGTACGAGTTCCCTGTCACCCGAGTGCACCAGTTTCGTACCTTCGATTCCGAGCAGTTCGTAATGCTGGTATCCCAGGATCTCGGCAAGCTGCCTGTTGCAATCTACAATCAAGCCTTCTCTTATGAAGGCTATACCTTCGAATGTCGCGTTGGTTAAAGAGCGAAGCCTCTCTTCACTGGTACGAAGCGCTTCCTCGGCGCTCTTTCGCTCGGTGATGTCGAAACTCATCTCCAGCACGAGAAAAGTTCCATCGCTGTCTACAAATGGGTAGTCGTATACCTCATAAAAGCGACCGGTCGAAAGATGATTCGATTCCCAAACAAGAGGTTCCTTTGTATCGAAGACACGAAAGGTTTGGCACTCCTCACACGGCTCATCCCGGTCCCACATGACCTTATGGCAGAGCCTGTCCCCGGGCTCACCGTATTCTTCAATGAAGCGGCGGTTTGCAAACCTTATCTTATAATCCCGCTCCTGTAGATATACAAACCCGGGGAAAGAATCCAGTATGGAAAAGAGCCTCTCTCTCTCGGCGGCCAGCTCGCTCCTGACACGGGTCTCTTCGGTGAGCGTAACTTCCAGGTCCGCCTTGGACTCTTCCAGTACCTCGGTCACATGCTGTATCTTTTTCACGTCTTCCAGCGCATTGGCAAGGCACTCCTCCGCCTGCTTGCGTTCGATTATCTCAGAATGGAGCCGCCGGTTGTTCCTAATGATAAGCAGATAGATGGCAAGAAAGAGGCCGATGATCACGCACAGGGCCGATATAACGATATTGCGTATGGCGAAGTAGGTCCGGTATGCCTCAGTGACATCCATCTCGTAGGCCAGGCCGAAGTTGTACTTATCGTTCCAGAGCCATGCGCCTACCACCGGCACGCCCCGGTAGTCGCGGTATCCGTCCACGTTGATGCCGTCTCTGCCCGAGATAGCATCTTCGGCCATCTTCGTAAGTGGCAAATCCCATCGCTCCGCGGTCGGACGGAAGCCCTTGAGCATATTGCCTCCGGGGTCGCGCAGGGTAACGGAGAGTATCCCCCGTTCGCTCTCCTTAATAATGCCCAACTCGCGGAGTTGCGCGTCGAACCGGCTCTCGCTGATCAGCCTCCCGCTCCTGTTGAATGCGTAGGTATCCCCGCTCTCACCAGGCCACGCTATCTGGGCAATACGGGTGAATTCTTGAGTCGGATCCATCCTGATGGTGAATGCGGCTATAACCTTACCGTCGTCATAGACCGGAACCCCGATAAACATCGTGGGCTCACCGCCTTCAAGATCTCCAGAGCGACCCGGTAGCGGGACGTCCGAGCGCAGGGGCAGAACCAGCCGGGGCTTCCCCTTGAGTATATTATCAAGATGGTCGCCGTATTCCACCAGGAGGTTGGACCAGCCAAGGTTTTCATCGCGCATCGAACCCAGGTTGAACTTATCCGGAGAGATGACAAAGAAGCCTTTATGCCCATGTATGTCGAGGTAAGGGCCGATCAGCCCTCTGAGTCTCTTTTGCGCGGAACTATCCCTGAGCGCATCCTTCTCGCGGTCAACGGAGAGGAGGGTCTTGATATGGAGGATGATGTCGGGCCTTTGCGCCAGGGCACGGGCATCGTGCTCCATCTCATTGGCCCAGAGGTCTATGGAGGTGTGGGTTGCATTGAGTATGGTCTGGAGAGAATCCTCAAGGTCGCGCTTCGTCTGCTCGTTTATCCAGGCAAGGGCCTGCCAAGATATGAGCGTAACGGCAATCAATAATAAGGCGCCGAGAACCACCCAGTTATTGTTTAGCGGTTTCTCCTGAGACGAATCGGTATTCTTTAAGCATTCCGTGTGCACCCTGAGACCTCACAAGATAATAAGGTATAACTAGAGTCGTACTTACAAAATAGCGGACGCTCATAGGTGAAAACTAGCGAAGTTTTCAAGAAAAACTATTACAAGATCAATGAGTAGTATATCACAAGTCATTCTGAATACGGAATACAAAGTTCTAATTATAAGTGAACGCTGGCATGAATATTTCAATTATTTGCAAAAACCGGGTTTGATAATTTGACGACTTACGTATAAGACTACTTTCTATCAACAATTCAGTCGCGAAATCATTGCTCTCCCATTAACTTGATATAAAAATAGCCCGAATCGTCGCTTCGTGATACAATTTGCTAGCAAAACCTAGTGGAAATAGTAGAACGTTTAAGAAATAAAAAAAGCCCTCGGCTTTAAGCCGAGGGCCTTAATTTTATTTGGTGGAGGGTAAGGGGGTCGAACCCTCGACCTTCTGATTGCGAACCAGATGCTCTCCCAGCTGAGCTAACCCCCCGTGTTCGAATTTATATTATACGTATTTAAGCGATATGAATCAAGCAGTCTGTGATCACTTGTACAGGACTTTTACAAGGTAAAGGCCCTGCGGCGGCGCGGTCATCAGGGCGGGGTCGCGTTCTCTGGCCTCCACTATCGCCTCAACCTCGGAGGGCGATACCTTGCCCGTGCCAACGCGTTCTAAAAGCCCTACCATAATACGCACCATATGCCTCAGGAATGCCGTGCCCTTTACCGTGATCTCTACGATTTCGCCACGGCGCTCGACATCCACGGAGGTTATCTCGCGTACAAAATGTTCCGCGTCGCTCTCGGCGGCGCAAAAGGAGGTAAAGTCCTTTTCACCAACCAGCATATTCGCCGCAGACTGCATGGCTTCGATATCGAGCCGCACAGGTACGTGCCAGGCCCGCTCCCGTTCAAGAGCGCTTCGCGGCCCCCTGTTAACTATCAGGTAGCGGTATTCCTTACCGACAGAGTTGTGTCTCGCTCCAAAGTCCGCATCAACCTCTTCAGAGCTGATCACCGCTATATCGTCAGGCAGGTGCCTCTTAACGGCCATTGCAAAACTTTTGCCCGGTATGGTCGAGGAGGTCTGGAAATCGGCCACCTGCCCTAGCGCGTGAACACCGGCGTCGGTGCGAGACGCGCCGCGCACCTTTAGCTCTGCCTCGCCGGTCAACTTGCGAAGGGCCTCATTGAGCACGCCCTGAACAGTCGGCGCGACAGACTGAATCTGCCATCCGGCATAGGCCGTGCCGTCATATTCAATTACTAGCTTAATCTTCCTCATCGACTATATTAGAGGTAATCTCTTATAAGAAGTTCGGCGATCTGAACGGCGTTAAGGGCCGCGCCCTTACGAAGATTGTCCGAGACTACCCACATATTAATTCCGTTATCGACACTTTCGTCGCGCCTGATCCTGCCTATATATACATCGTCTTCTTCGGCGCAATCTATCGCCATAGGATAGTCGAGCTCCGCCGGATCGTCGAGCACGGTAATGCCGGGCGATGCAGCGAGAAGCTCACGCACGTCGGCAGGCTCTATAGGCGCGTCGGTCTCGATATTAATAGACTCCGAGTGAGAGGTAAATACCGGCACGCGCACGGCGGTCGCCGTGAGACGGATAGTATCGTCGCCGAGAATCTTACGCGTCTCGTTGACCATCTTCATCTCTTCCTTGGTATAACCGTTCTCACCGAATAGGTCTATATGAGGAAGGCAGTTAAATGCGATGGTATGCGGGAATGCGCGACACTCAGAGCTCTTCATATTGAAGAGGGCGCGAACCTGATCCGATAATTCATCGATGCCGCCCTTGCCCGCGCCCGATACGGCCTGATAGGTCGAGACTACTACGCGTTTAATTCCGTAGCGATCATGTATAGGTTTTAGGGCAACGACCATCTGTATGGTCGAACAGTTTGGGTTGGCTATAATATTTTTTATCTCATAGTCGCCTATCGCATCGGGGTTGACCTCCGGGACGACGAGTGGCACGTCCGGGTCCATGCGAAATTCGCTCGTATTGTCAATGACAATACAACCCGCGGCCGCGGCCCTCGGCGCATGTATCTTCGAGACACTTGAGCCGGGTGAAAAAAGAGCTATATCGATATCTTTAAAAGACTCTTCAGCGAGGTCGGTAACGGTAAGCTCCGCGCCTTTAAAGTCAACTGTCTTACCGACACTGCGTTCGCTTGCGAGCGCCTTTACCTCCCCTACCGGAAATTTACGTTCTTCGAGTATCTTTAAGATCTCCTGCCCGACCATACCGGTCGCGCCGACTACGGCTATATTGAATTTTTCTTTCATCAATTAGGTCTCCTAAGTCAAGATGACTTGATAAGGGAAAATCTGAGTTTCCTTAGTAAAAAAAGGGCCGGGCTATGCGTTGATAGCCCAGCCCTTATAAATCAAAACTTTTCTATCTAGGCTCGTAGTTCGGCAAGCACCGCCTCGCCCATCTCTGTGCATGAGATAGCGGTCTCGCCCTCGCCCGCTATGTCGGCGGTACGCAGGCCTTTGTCGAGCACTCGCTCTATGGCTGCCTCTATCTCGTCGGCAGCTTCGGTCATGTCGAAAGAATAACGAAGCATCATGGCGACCGAAAGTATCGTAGCTATAGGGTTGGCCTTTCCAGTGCCTGCTATGTCCGGTGCGCTGCCGTGGATAGGTTCGTACATGGCGCGCCCGTTCTCGTGGTTAAGCCCCTCTATGGCTCCCTTTGCTCCGAGGCTAGCGGACGCGAGCATACCGATTGAACCGGTCAGCATGGCGGCTTCATCCGAAAGGATATCTCCGAACATATTACCGGTAACGATAACATCGAACTGGCGCGGGTCGCGGATGAGCTGCATTGCGCAGTTGTCCACATACATATGCAATAGCTCCACGTCGGGATAGTCATTTGAGACCTCTATAACCACTTCGCGCCATAGTTCGGTACACTCCAGCACGTTGGCCTTGTCTATCGACATGAGCTTCCTGCCGCGTTTCATGGCTATCTCAAAGGCCGCGCGAGCTATGCGGTCTATCTCAGGCGTAGTATATACTAAGGTATTCGTGCCCTTCTTAGTACCGTCTGCAAGTGTCTCGACACCGCGCGGGCCGCCGAAATATATGCCGCCTGTCAGCTCGCGCACGACCATCACGTCCACACCTTCGAGCACCTCCGGCTTTAAGGAAGAGGCATTCATCAGGGGTTTATATATCTTTGCCGGACGGAGATTTGCGAATAGAGCAAGCTCTTTTCTAAGGGCAAGCAAGGCGCGTTCGGGGCGGATGGAATAGTCCATCGCCTCCCACTTGGGGCCGCCTACCGCGCCAAGCAGAACGGCGTCGGCATTAAGGGCGAGATCGAGCACCTCGTCCGTAAGCGGCTTACCATGTTCGTCTATTGAAACACCTCCGCAAAGACCGTCTGTAAGAGTAAAACCCGTATCGTGTTTTTCTCCTATATAGGAGAGGACCTTAACGGCCTCGGCCATTATCTCAGGACCTATGCCGTCGCCCGCCAGTACTGTTACATTATAATTCTTCAACTATTATCTCCACCCACCCACACAAGTGTGGTTTTATTTTCGCGGATCAAATCCCCGGGTATACGAAGGGGCTTTGGCCGCGTTATTATTTTTTTATATTACCTGACTTATACTAATTTTAGGTCAGGAGCCAAGCTCGCCGGCGATAACCCTCTTTAAGGAATCGAGGAATTCAGTAAGGCCGGAGGCCGGTATCACTACGGTAGACCTGCGGTCGTTCGACAGCTCGGCTATCTGAAAAAACCGGCCACCGTCATTCTCCTTCAGGTCGAGAAAGAGCGTCTTGTTTTCTATCTGGAGCTTTTCACTTATAAGGACCCTGCTCTTAACCCCGTCCTTACGGTTTCTTATGGTGCTTGTTGTGGTAGTCATACAACCCCTCTCTTTTTAATAGATGCCATGAGGCCGCCGTCGGCGACGAGGTTGCGCATGAACTCAGGTATCGGTCTTGCCATATATTCCTTCTTGGTCGTAAGGTTCTTTATCTTTCCCGTGGCGGCGTCTACGGAGAGAGTGTCGCCCTCGCTCGTGCCGTCTACGGCTTCTTCGCTTTCGAGTATCAGGAGACCCATATTAAAAGAGTTCCTGTAAAAGATACGCGCAAAGCTCTTTGCGATTACGCAGGAAACCTCAGCGCCCTTGATGGCGATAGGCGCGTGCTCTCTGGAAGAACCGCAACCGAAGTTCTTCTCTGCTACAATGATATCGCCCTTCTTAACATTTTTGGCAAAATCGGGCCTGTCGTACTCAAAGCAGTACTTTGCAAGCTCCTTCGGGTCGGTGGAAACGAGCCTCGGAGCAGGTATTATATCGTCAGTATTGATGTCCGGTCCAAACTTCCAGACCTTTCCCTTAATCTTCATCGTGCCTCCCTCTTAAAAGTCTTTATCTTTAGTATTAAACAAATATAACTTGGTCGCTGCTGATAAGCTGAGATTCTTCGTTTCACTCAGAATGACAAACGCGGTTTGAAAACTACCAGACCTCTACAAACTGAATTCGCGAAAATAAAAACAGACCTGTCTGCCCGCACACTGCGCGGTTACTTTACGGCGTCGGGGTGCGTTATCTTTCCAAGTACGGCGGAGGCTGCGGCCACTGCCGGATTTGAGAGATATAGTTCGCTATTTGGCGCGCCCATGCGCCCCTTAAAGTTTCTGTTGGTCGTCGCCAGGGCGCGCTCTCCGGTGGCGAGGATGCCCATATGTCCGCCAAGGCACGGCCCGCATGTCGGAGGACTTATGATCGCTCCGGCTTCGACAAAGGTCTTAAAGTATCCCTTCTTCATCGAGGCCTCATATATGGCCGGAGTCGCGGGGATTATTATGAGGCGCAGGCCCTTCTTGGCCTTTCTGCCCTTTAGTATCTTTGCCGCGACCGCCATATCTTCCAAACGGCCGTTTGTGCAGGAACCTATAACGACCTGATCAAGCTTGATATTTTTGGCCTCGGATACTCCGCGTGTATTTTCGGGAAGATGAGGGAATGCCACCTGCGGCTCAAGCTTTGACGCGTCGTACTCGGTCACGCTAAAGTACTCTGCTGCCGCGTCGCTTTCGTAGTAGCGGGCCTTTCTTTCGCCGCGCTCTTCAACATATTTTTTCGTCTTCGCGTCAGGGGTTATGATACCGCTCTTGCCGCCTGCCTCGATCGCCATATTACACATGGACATGCGGCTGTCCATCGAAAGGCTTGAGACCGCCGAACCGGTAAACTCCATCGCGCGGTAGAGCGCGCCGTCAACACCTATGTCACCGATGATGCGAAGTATCAGATCCTTGCCGCTCACCCACTTGTCGAGCTTGCCGTTAAAGACGAACTTCATCGTCTCCGGCACCTTGAACCAGACCTCTCCTGTGACCATAGCGGCGGCCAGATCGGTAGAGCCGACGCCTGTGGAGAAGGCCCCGAGCGCGCCGTATGTACATGTGTGCGAGTCGGCCCCGATAACGATATCACCGGCGACGACTACGCCCTTTTCGGGAAGCAGCGCGTGCTCAACGCCAACCTCTCCCGCGTCGTAATAATGCGTAATCTTCTGCTCATGCGCGAAGTCACGCAGTATCTTACACTGCTCGGCGCTCTTTACGTCCTTGTTCGGCGTGTAGTGGTCAGGCACCAGAACTACTCGCTTGCGGTTAAAGACCTTCTTTGCCCCGACAGCATAAAATTCTTTGATGGCAATCGGCGCGGTGATGTCGTTTGCGAGCGCAATATCAACCTTGCTATTTATGAGGTCGCCGGGTTTTACCGACTTTAACTTCGCCCCTTTTGCAAGGATCTTTTCGGTTATGGTCATTGCTCCCATGTTGTAAGGTTCCCTTCTTTTATTCTTTGCTTAATAATAAGAGCTATCGCCCTCTAAAATTTATTGCTCACACCTTAAGATTCTTCGCTTTGCTCAGAATGACAAGCGCGGACGAGAAATACTCAATTTCCAAAAAAATCCTCCGCGAAATAAAACCACACCTGTGTGGCGCGAAATAAGAGCACACCTGTGTGCTAGATCAGGCCTTCTTTGTTCTGGCTCTGTTTGTGCTCTAGTTTATTCAGGGCGTTAACATAGGCCCTGGCGCTCGCCATTATAATATCGGTATGCGCGCCCTGCCCTATCACCGTGTGATCGTCCTGCTTTATGCGGACGGCGACCTCTCCCTGTGCGTCGGTGCCGCCGGTTATGGCATTTACCGTATACTTTAAGAGTTCGCTCTTTGTGCCGGTAATCGCGGCAATTACCTTAAAGGCTGCGTCAACCGGGCCGGCCCCTTCGCCGTCCTTCAGGATCAGTTTGCCGTCCACCTCCATCTCAACAATAGCCTTGGGATGGATCGAGGTGCCTCCTTCGGTATGAAGTTTTGTCAGGCTATACTTCTCAGGCACATCCACACGAAGAACCTCGTCTTGCACAAGTGCCTCAAGGTCCTCGTCAAAGACCTCTTTCTTTTTGTCGGCCAGACGCTTGAAACGCTCGAAGGTCAGGTTTATCTGAGTATCGTCCAGCTCGTAACCGAGTTCGGCAAGACGCTCACGAAAGGCGTGGCGGCCGGAATGTTTTCCAAGCACCAGCGTCGTTTCGGCTATGCCGACCGACTCCGGGCGCATGATCTCATATGTCGTCTTGTCCTTTAAGAGGCCGTCCTGATGTATGCCTGACTCGTGCGCGAATGCGTTGTCGCCTACGATGGCCTTGTTGGGCTGCACGCTCATGCCGGTAATACCGGTGATGAGGCGGCTCGTCGGATATATCTGCTCCGTAGTGATGTCCGTCACCAGGTCGAGCACGTCGGCCCTGGTCTTCAAGATCATCACCAGCTCTTCGAGCGAGGCGTTTCCGGCCCTCTCACCGATGCCGTTTATGGTGCATTCGACCTGACGCGCTCCGTTTAAAACGGCGTAGAGTGAATTGGCAACGGCCAGGCCGAGGTCGTTATGACAGTGGACCGAGATGATTGCCTTATCGATATTCGAGACATTATCTTTGATGCCTTTTATGAGTTCGCCAAAGAGGTGCGGCAGAGTATAACCTACCGTATCGGGTATATTCACGGTAGTCGCGCCGACGGCGATAGTCGCTTCGATCACCTCGTAGAGATAGTCGGGCTCTGAGCGAGAGGCGTCCATTGGAGAGAACTCCACATCGTTCACATAACCGCGTGCGCGTTCGACCATATCGACTGCGCACTTTTTCGCCTCGTCCCTCGTCATGCGGAACTGGTGTTTTAGATGTATGTCCGAGGTCGATATAAATGTATGTATGCGCGGATTGACAGCGCCCTTCAGGGCGTCTCTTGCGCTATCTATATCGCCTGGCTTTGCGCGGGCGAGCGAGCATACCACAGGTCCCTCGACCTCGTTGGCTATGCGGTGTACCGCCTCGAAATCGCCGGGCGAACTGATGGCGAAACCGGCCTCTATGATATCGACGCCGAGCTTTGCGAGCTGGCGAGCGACGACGACCTTCTCCTCGACATTCATCGAGGCTCCGGGCGACTGCTCTCCGTCACGCAGTGTTGTATCGAATATATATACTCTATTATTATCTGTCATTATTCTACCTGTTGATCTTATTAAAAAATTACTCCGAGAAGCAGAGCGGCAAGGCAACCCCGCTCTTTTTCAAGGTACGAGATCGATGCGCTTCAATCGTAATAACGGGATAGAATCCAGTTACTTTTGCTTCTCGTCATCCACTATCTTCGTTGGCCTTTTGTTGCCGAACTTGCCAAGGACCCATTTTCTCTTTTCAACAACATAGAGCACCGGGCCGGAAATCACGTAGGCAAAGGATAGAGCAAAGAGCATTACCTCCGGCTCCGCCGCAATAACAATAAGCATGAATACCGCGGCGACAAGCAACATGAAGGGCATGCGCTGCGAAAGGTTCAGCTCTTTAAAGCTATAGAACTGAACATTGCTCACCATAAGATAGGCCAGCATATATATAAAGAAGAGGACCGAAATATGCTGGGCAACATGCATCTTCTCAAAGTAATGCATTATCAAAACCGTTCCGGCTATAAGACAGGCCGCGGCCGGTACGGGAAGGCCGGTAAAGCGCTTGCTCTCAACGGTCGATACTTGCACGTTAAATCGCGCAAGCCTGAGGGCCGCGCAAGCGACATACAAAAATGCCGCAAGCCAGCCATACCTGCCAAAAGGCTTTAGCGCCCATGTAAAGATCAATATCGCCGGAGCGACGCCAAAGGCCACAAGGTCGGCCAGCGAGTCGTATTCAACGCCGAACTTGGAGGTGGACTTTGTGAGTCGCGCTACGCGCCCGTCGAGGCAGTCGAAGACTCCACTGACAAATATAGCCACCGCCGCCGCATAGTAGTTACCATCGATACTGGCAAGCACCGAATAGAAACCGCCCATGAGCGAGGCGCTGGTAAGAATATTCGGCAGGAGGTATATGCCCCTGATCCTATTCTTCTTTGATTTTCTTTTTAGTTGATCATCCAGCATTTTTTAATTATCCCTAAACCCGGCGCGCCACACAGGTGTGGCTTTATTTCGCTGAGCAAGTCTTTTAAGACTGATTATCCTTTATCCGCGAACTGAGTCGTATAGCCTTAACTTGTCCAGCGCGCAAGTACCGAAGTACCCGCGCTTACCTTATCGCCTATCTTGACTCTCAAATCCACATCAATCGGCAAAAAGACATCGAGCCGTGAACCGAACCTGATAAGACCGAAACGTTCGCCGCGTCTGACCATGTCGTTCTCTTTAACGTCGCATACGATACGCCGCGCTATAAGGCCGGCTATCTGGTTGGCGACGTAACGCCTGCCCGAAGCGGTCTCGACAACGATTGCGTTCTGCTCGTTTAAGAGAGAGGCCTTGTCAAAGCTCGCGTTAATGAACTTGCCCGGATTATAGAGCACCTCCACAACACGGCCCGACGAGGGCGCGCGATTTACATGCACGTTAAAGACATCCATGAAGATCGAAATCTTTATGGCCTCGGTCTTTAAGAACCTGTCGTCCATCACCCGCTCGGCCTTTATGACCTTGCCGTCGGCCGGGCTTATTATATTATCCTCTCCGTCGGGCGGTATCCTTACCGGGTCTCTAAAGAACCAGAGCACAAAACAGGTAAGCGCCAGAAAGAAAAAATGAATCGGATAAAAAGCAAACCTGGAGTCGAGATACCAAACAACAGCGGTCAAGACGGCCAGGGGTATTATAAAGGGATAACCCTCCCTTGCCAGAGGAATACGCATATATATAAAAACTTCCACCACACCGGGCACACAGGTGTGCTTTTATTTCGCGGAACGAGTTTTCAGCGACTCGCTGATCCTCCATCCGCGACGATATTTTTAAAGTTGCGGTTCAGGTTACAAACCAGAACCTGCTAAATAACCCTCGTAGGTTGGGTTGCGTCATTTTAACCCAACAATAATCATTCCTTATTTCTTTACCCTTAGTTGGGTAAGGTTCTCCAATGCGTCTAAGGTGCTGTTGGGTTGAAAGACGTAACCCAACCTACACTATTAGATAACAGCACACTATTGTGCCTTTGCCTACCGTCCTGCGATGGCCTTATTTATCCGCGGACTACGAACTATCAACTACAAAAAACCCGCGACGCGAAATTGGCCCCGCACACTGTGCGGTTAGTTCTTTTCCTGATCTACTATCTTGCCGTCTTTTAACCACGGCATCATAGCGCGGAGCTTTCCGCCGACCTTTTCTATGCCGTGCTCTTCGCCTTCTTTTCTAAGAGATGAGAAGTTCGGCTTACCCGCGCGGTGCTCTTCCATCCACTCTTTGGCGAACTGGCCGCTCTGGATCTCACCGAGGATCTTCTTCATCTCGTCCTTGGTGGCGGAGGTGATTACTCTCGGCCCGCGTGTAAGGTCGCCGTACTCGGCGGTATTGGATATCGAGTAGCGCATATTGGCTATGCCGCCCTCGTATATGAGATCGACTATCAACTTGGTCTCGTGCAGGCACTCGAAGTATGCCATCTCTTCAGGATATCCGGCCTCTACCAGTGTCTCGAACCCGGCCTTGATGAGCGCCGAGATGCCGCCGCAAAGCACGGCCTGCTCACCGAAGAGATCTGACTCGGTCTCGTTCTTGAAGGTCGTCTCGATGATACCGGCGCGTCCACCGCCGTTTGCGCTGGCATATGAGAGCGCGACATTAAGGGCGTCGCCCGAGGCGTCCTGATGTACCGCTACGAGCGACGGTACACCCGCGCCGTGCAGGTACTCGTGCCTTACGAGATGGCCGGGGCCCTTGGGGGCGACCATGAAGATATTGGTCTCCGGCGAAGGTTTAATGTAACCGAAATGTATGCTAAAACCGTGTGCGAAGGCAAGGTAGGCGCCTTCCTTCAGGTTCGGAGCGATCTGCTCTTCGTATATCTCGCACTGAAGCTCGTCGGGCACGAGTATCATGACAACGTCGGCGGCCTTGACCGCGTCCGGCACTTCCATTACAGTAACGCCTGCGGCCTCTGCCTTTTTCCATGATGAGCCGTCGCGGCGAAGCCCTACTATAACGTCAACTCCGCTGTCTTTGAGGTTGAGCGTGTGGGCGTGTCCCTGGCTTCCGAAACCGATAACTGCGACCTTCTTTGATTTGATGATATTTAGATCCGCGTCCTTGTCGTAAAAAACTTTCATTTATAAATTCCCTTTCAGATTGGATGTTTTATTTAGTTTTTGGGCTACGGGCCATTGCTACGGAACCCGTTCTTACCAATTCCTTTATTCCAAACGGCCTCAGAAGTTCGAGCACCGCCATTATCTTATCGTGATCTCCGGTTATCTCTATGGTGTAGCTCTTCGGGCTGACGTCAACGACCTTGGCCTTAAAGATCTCCACGACACTTAAGAGCTCCGCCCTGTTTTCGGCCGTCACCTGTACCTTTATGAGCGCAAGTTCTCGCTCAATGCGCTCTTCCTTTGTAAACTCGTGGACCTTGATGACATTAACGAGCTTGTGGAGCTGTTTTGTGATCTGCTCCAGAACGCGCTCTTCGCCAATCGAAACGATCGTCATGCACGAGATGCCGGGGTCTGTCGTCTCGGCTACGCAGAGCGACTCGATATTAAAACCCCTGCCCGAAAATAGGCCGGAGACGCGCGACAGTACGCCGAACTCGTTCGTAACCAGTATGGATATTGTGTGTCTCACCAAAAATCTCCTATGGAAGCTCTGATTTATTCTGAACGAAGTAGGTTGTGACCTAAAATCTTCAGACTCAAGGCGCGCTCCAAACGTAATAGTTTGCTATTACGAAGAGGCAACGCTGAAGCTGGATATTTTAGGCACAAGATACGAGTTCACGAATAGATCAGCGCTTCCCTATACCAATAACATCTTGTTAATGGGCTGACCGGCCGGAACCATCGGGTAAACACCCTCCATCGGGTTGACGGTAAAGTCCATGATGACCGGCCTGTCCTTAATCTTCAAAGAGGCGGTTATGACCTCTTCAACCTCTTCTTTTGTCTTTGCGCGATAGCCTACGGCGCCATACGCCTCGGCGAGCTTTACAAAGTCGGGTTGCGCGCCCATACAAGTATGGGAGTAACGCTTATCGTAAAAGAGCTCCTGCCACTGCCTGACCATGCCGAGAAAGCGGTTATTGAGTATCGCTATCTTTACCGGCAGGCCGTACTGCACGGCCGTCGCCATCTCTTGAATATTCATCTGTATCGAGCCGTCTCCGGCGATATTGATAACGGTCTTATTCGGAAAGGCAACCTGCGCCCCTATGGCAGCCGGAAGGCCGTAACCCATCGTACCGAGTCCGCCCGAAGAGAGGAAGGTGCGCGGCTTCGCGTACTTGAAGAACTGCGCGGCCCACATCTGATTCTGCCCGACCTCGGTCGCTATGATGGCGTCTCCCTTTGTATGCTCATATAAACGCTCTATTACGTACTGCGGGTTGAGCATTCCGTTCTTCGGTTCCCTGTAACCGAGCTTATGCTTCTCGGCCCATTCGTTAACGGTATCACGCCACTCGGCGGTCTGCTTCTTATAGGTCTTTATTGCCTTTGCATCCGGAAGCTTTGCGAGTATCTCCTTCAGGACATGTTTAACATCACCGACAATCGGGATATCGACATCGACATTCTTGCTTATAGAAGTCGGGTCGATATCGATATGTATGATCTTCGCATATGGAGCGAACTCGTCAATCTTACCGGTAACACGGTCGTCGAAACGCGAACCTATAGCGATAAGGCAATCGGTATTGGTAACGGCCATATTAGCGGCATATGTGCCGTGCATTCCGAGCATACCCAAAAATAGCGGGTCGGTACCCGGAAAGCCGCCTAGCCCCATCAGCGTGTTTGTCGTCGGCAGCCCAAGCTTACGGGAAAACTTCGTAAGCTCCGTAGCCGCGCCGGAGAGAAGCACGCCGCCGCCGGCGTAAACGACCGGCTTTTTGGAAGACAGTATGAGATCAACGGCCTTCTTTACCTGTCCACGATGGCCTTTGTAGGTCGGCTGATAACTGCTTATATCGGCCTCGTCTGGGTAGATAAACTCGGTCTCTGCCTTGAGGATATCCTTTGGCAGGTCGATCAGGACCGGCCCCGGCCTTCCGGTGGTGGCTATATGGAAGGCCTCTTTTATGATCTTCGTCAGGTCTTTTACATCCTTAACGAGATAGTTATGCTTGGTGCACGGGCGCGTTATGCCAACGATATCCGCCTCCTGAAAGGCGTCGTTACCGATAAGGGCCGTCGGCACCTGTCCGGTAAAACATACCATCGGGATAGAATCCATATATGCGGTCGCAAGGCCGGTAACGGCATTGGTCGCGCCGGGGCCGGAGGTAACGAGCACCACGCCGGGCTTGCCCGTAGCGCGAGCGTAACCGTCGGCCATATGGACCGCGCCCTGCTCGTGACGAACCAGTATATGTTTTATCTTGCACTCGAATATCGAGTCGTAGATATCCAAAACCGCCCCACCCGGAAACCCGAAGATGGTATCGACCTTCTCCTTAAGCAGAGAGGCCACGAATATATCTGCGCCGTTCTTTTTCATCTTAAAACCAACCTTTATTTAGAACCAAATATCTCAAAAATAATTGATCTGTTATTATCCTATTTATTATTGGCAACTTCAATATATTTTTCGCCAAATGGCGACATTTTACCTATATTTATAAGCCAAATGGCTATAAATCGCACTTGTCCACTCATTTCAGTCAAGAAAAGCGTCTCTGTAGCCAGCAGATTGCGGTTCGCAGTTTTACGTAGAAAGGTGATATAAGGACGGATAGAATTCTATCCACGTCATAGCCTAGAGACTGTAAGAAGCAGGCTGGCTGAAAATTAGAGATTTTTTCATAGTTTCAGGCGCGGCTGAAAATAGAAAAACGTAGCGTGTTTTTTCACGTGAGTTTATATTTTTAGTCGTAATGCAAGAAATAGGGAAAAAGATCTCTTTTTAAAGTTAGAGATTTTTTCATAGGTCGAGGCGGGACGTAAAATAGAAATGCGGAGCGTGGTTCTTCACGTGAGCATTTATATTTTGCGTTCCAACGAAGCCACACAGGTGTGGCCTTAACTTTGCGGAATTAATCCCTGTGGACCCGTTACTTTCTTGCCCGCGTCAAAACATGGCAAAAATAAGACCACACCTGTGTGGTGGAAAAAGATCACTTTAAAACGGCGCCTTCGGATGCATTGCCGACTAATTTAGAGTACCGCGATAGCCAACCCTTCTTGATCTTGGGCTCAGGGGCTGTCCATGTGGCGCGACGCTTTTCAAGCTCTACCTCGTCAACCTTGAGCGTCAGGCTTCTATTCGGGATATCAAGCTCTATGGTGTCGCCGTCGTTTATAAGCGCTATCGGTCCACCCTCCATTGCTTCGGGTGATATATGTCCTATACACGGCCCGCGCGTTCCGCCGGAGAACCTGCCGTCGGTAATTAGCGCGACCTTCTCGCCAAGACCGAGACCCATAATCGCAGCCGTAGGCGCAAGCATCTCGCGCATACCGGGTCCACCTCTCGGTCCTTCATAGCGTATAACGACTACGTCGCCGGCCTTTATCTCTCCGCCCATTATGGCAGCCATAGCCGTCTCCTCCGAGTCGTAACAGACGGCCTTTCCGGAAAAGGTCATCATATTATCGGATACACCCGACTGCTTAACGACCGCGCCCTGCGGGGCTATGTTGCCCTTAAGTATCGCTATACCGCCCTCCGGGTGATGGGGCCACTTCATCGGACGAAGCACGTCGTCCTCGACCTCTCCAACCTTGCTCACTATCTCGGCAACGCTATAACCTGAAGATGTCGGGTTATCAAGCACGAGATCTTCAAGGCGCTTTAATACAGCGGGTATACCGCCTGTCCAGTGCAGGTCTTCGAGATAGTGCGGTCCTACCGGCTCAAAGGAGGCGATATGAGGTGTAGTGCGCGAAAGCTCGTCAAAACGCTCCAAAGGCAGGTCGATACCGGCCTCTCTCGCTATGGCAAGCAGATGCAAAACAGTATTAGATGACCCGCCAAGCGCCAGATCAACGCGAATGGCATTATCAAAGGCCTCTTTCGTAAGTATCTTGCTCGGCGTCAGATCTTCTTTGACCATGCCGACTATGCGCTCGCCGCTATCAAAGGCGATCCTGCGCTTTTCGGCCATCTGGGCCGGAGCGGTTCCGCACATCGGCAGAGAGAGGCCCATGGCCTCTGCAAGGCAATTCATCGTATTGGCGGTATAGAGCCCCTGGCAGCTTCCGGCTCCCGGACATGCGCCCATCTCGCACTCGGTCAGCTCTTTCTCGTCGATCTCACCGGCCTTGAAACGACCCATCGCTTCAAAAGTATTTCTGATAAAGGAGAGCTTCTCGGTGCCTCTGCGTCCGGTCATCATCGGCCCGGCGGTAACGAGTATCGCGGGGATATCGAGACGCGCCGCAGCCATTATCATACCGGGCGTGATCTTGTCGCAGTTGGTCAGCAGCACTAGGCCGTCGAGCGAGTGTCCGTTGGCTACACTCTCGACCATGTCGGCGATGAGGTCGCGCGAGGGCAGCGAGTAATGCATGCCCTGATGGCCCATGGCTATACCGTCGCATATGCCCGGCAGGCCGAACATCATGGGATACCCGCCGCCGGCGTGAACGCCCTTCTCGATAAATCGTTCGAGGTCGCGCATGCCGACATGTCCGGGGATAAGATCTGTGAATGAAGAGGCTACGCCGATAAAGGGCTTTTTCATCTCGCCCTTGGGCATACCCGTGGCGTACATAAGCGCCCTGTGAGGGGTCCTCTCAAGGCCCTTCTTAATATTGTCACTTCTCATAGTTAGTGCCGGTCTTTCCTTGGATGTTTTCCTATAACTAGGTTGATAGCGGCTACTAATTGGCTCCGGCCTGGCTGTATCCGGCCAGAATCTTCTCTATCTCGTCCTTTTTGGAGAGCTTCTTGATCTTTAGCTCTTTCTTTTCCATCTCATCGGTGGTCGTAAGCACCTTTTTCTTCTCCATCTTGCAGAGAACCGACTCGTATTGCTTATGGGCCGCGAAGGCCTCTCTGAGTTTATCGTCGTCCTTGCCTAGTCTCTCTATTAAATCCCTTTTTTCTGCATCCACAGGCATACCTCCATGTTGTTTGTTTAATATTTCTAAAGGGTTAGCAGCACCAACCCTGTAAATTAGTTCTATTAAGAATACACTACAAATTCTAACGCATAGGACCCCTCTTGTCAACCCGCCGCCGCACCGGGTGCGGCGGCACAGAGGTGTGCTTTTATTTCGCGGTGTAAGTCCTTACAGGCCGGATAACCTTTCATCCGCGGCACACGGCCGGGCGTTTCCTTTCGTACCGCACCGGGTGCGGGTCCAATCTCTAGGAAGTCCCTTGTACGGGCGCGGCCTTCTTCTTTTTAAGTTCGGCCTCTGATTTCCTTAGATAACGCGGTGTAAGGGCAGAGGCGCTTACGGGTTTGACCCCCGACCCGGTCGCAGCGAGTGCGAGAGAGGCGATATTGGCTGCCTTTACAGGCCACTCCTCTTTCGGCGCCAATATAGCTGACGGAACCGCCTCTATTATGAGATCGGCGTAAGCGTCCAGGCCGTCTCCGGTAAATAAGACCGGCCTTTCTCCGGAGATCTTCAAAAGAGAGTCTAAGAAGCCGACCGGATTATGCGGCCCCTCTTCGATCTTCTCTTCGAGTCTGCCCTCTTTAAGAGAGTAGAGGGACGAATATATCTCTTTCTTTCTGGCGTCAAGCAGAGGGCAGACAAAGAGATCATCCTTCTTTTCATGGCCCATAGCCATAACCTTAAGTGTCGAAACAGGGACAACGTCCTTGCCAAGAGACCATGCGAGCCCCTTTACAACGCTCACGCCTATGCGAAGGCCGGTAAAGGAACCCGGCCCCGTTGTGCAGGCGAATAGATCTATATCGGATATTGTCTTACCGGACTTGCCGAGTAGCCTGTCAATCGCAGGCATAAGCCAGCGGGCGTGGCGCTCGGCATTGGCGTCTGTCCACTCGGCAAGAAGCGCATTGCCATCGGTTATAGCGACACTGCCGGAGCGCGACGAGGTATCTACGGAAAGGAGTATTAGCCCCATCCGAAAAGACGCATAATATCATTATAAGTCACGAGCACCATCAGCATTATGAGCATGACGAAACCGACCTGCTGAGATATACCCATGATACGTTCGCTAATGGGCTTGCCCTTGATCGCCTCTATCCCATAAAAGAAGAGGTGCCCGCCGTCGAGCACCGGTATGGGGAAGAGATTTATGATGCCGAGCTGTAAACTCAGAAAGGCCATCAGGGTCAAGAGCTTTGAAACTCCGCCCTCCGCCGCCTGTCCCGCTACGCGGGCAATGGTGATCGGACCGCCGAGGGTTTTGAAAGAGTAGTCGCCGACTATCATGCCCTTAAGCACACCGAAGAGCTGAACGGTCATATTGATACCCTGACCCACACCCTGATCTATCGACTTGAAGAAACCGTATCTCTTCAAGACGGTATCCTCGGCAGGGCTGATGCCTATGCGATATATATTGTCGGACTCGATATGTTCGGGTTTTATCCTTACGGTCAGGTACTCTTCGCCCCTTTGAAGCCTGAAGGCCATCTCTTCCGGATTTATCTCTACAATGTTTTGAAGCTCGCGCCAGTGTTTTATCGACTTCCCGTCTATGGCGAGGATCAGGTCGCCCGGCTTCATACCGGCCTTTTCAGCCGGTTTTCCTGCAACGAGAGAGCCGACGCGCGGCCTCATCGGAGGATAAAAGCCGCCCGTGCCCGTATGCTCTTTGGAGACACCCGGAGTAAGGGTCATATCGAGCATCTCGCCCGAACGGTTCACCTTCAAAGGCAGCGGAATCTCCGGGCTCATTGCGATGGTCGTAAATAGTTGTTCAAAGTTCTTTACCGGCTCGCCGCGTATCTCAACGATCAGGTCGCCCTCTTTAAGGCCCGCCTCTTCGGCGGTATCGTCGGGGGCTACCATGCCGACGAGCGGAGGGCCGTCGAGGTAGGCCGGGACCTGTATGCCGATCATATAGATAACTGGAAAGAGTATGGCCGCGAGCACGAGATTCATAATCGGTCCGGCCGAAACGATTGCGACCCTCTTGGACAAGGGTTTGTGGGTAAAGGAGCGTTCGCGCTCCTCGTCCGTTATATCCTTGGCGTCCTCAAGCGACTCACCGGTCATCTTCACATATCCGCCGAGCGGCAAGAGGCTTACGAGATATTCGGTCTCGCCCTTTGTAACACCGAATATCTTTGGGCCGAAGCCGAGAGAGAACTTTTCCACTCCTACGCCGGACCACTTGGCCACGGCAAAGTGTCCAAGCTCGTGAATAAATATAAGTACGCCGAGAACGACGACGAACCCGACAGTGGATGTTAAAAATGACGTTAACATATTATAATTCTACCTTCTTTACGGCACGACGCGCATTCTCTCTTGCCACGCGGTCGGCGCTGGTTATTTCTTCGATCGTAGCTCCATTGCCTGGAGCATTACGTGTAAGTGTATCCTCTATTATACCAGATATTGCGGTAAAAGCCACCTGTCCTTCAAGAAAGGCCCTGACAGCCACCTCGTCAGCCGCATTAAGGGCGGCAGGCATCGTGCCCCCTGCCCTTAACGCGTCGTATGCAAGGCCAAGGCACGGGAACTTTTTCATATCCGGCTCCCTGAATTCCAGCGGCCCGCGCGTAAGATCGCAAGGCTCAACCCCGGTCTCTATCCTCTCGGGATAGGCTAGCGCGTAGGCTATCGGCCCCCTCATATCTGGCGCGCCCATCTGCGATATTATCGAGCCGTCCAGATACTCGACCATCGAATGCACAATGGACTGCGGATGTACGAGCACCGATATCTCATCTGGCGACAGGTCGAATAACCAGCGGGCCTCAATGACCTCAAGCCCTTTATTTAATAATGTAGCGGAATCTATCGTGACCTTTGCGCCCATATCCCAGTTAGGGTGTTTAAGGGCCTGTTGCGGAGTTATATTTACAAAGTCTTCTTGCGGCCTGTCCAAGAAAGGGCCGCCAGAAGCCGTTAGAATAATACGCTTTATATCCTCTCGCCTGTGACCGACGAGCGACTGCATAATGGCGCTATGTTCGCTGTCGACCGGGACGATGGTTGCGCCGCTCTTTTTGGCCTCGGCCATGACAATGGAACCGGCCAGTACCAGGCTCTCTTTATTGGCGAGCGCCACGACACCGCCTGCCTTTGCGGCGGCGAGTGTAGGCAAGAGCCCGGCTGCGCCCGTAATGGCCGAGACCGTTACGTCCGGGTTATCATATACGGCAACGCTCTCGGCCCCTTCAGCGCCGTAAAGCACCTCTACGGAAGGACCGACAATAGAAGAGAGCTTTAGCGCGTCCTCTTCTCTCTCAAGAGAAACAAGGCGCGGCTTAAACTCCTTAATCTGCGCTGCAAAAAGATCAAGGTTAGAACCTGCGGCAAGGGCCGTCACCTTAAAGCGTTCGGGGTGCAGCCTAATTACATTAAGCGTATTAATACCGATGGAGCCGGTCGAACCTAGTATTGAAATAGACTTCATATTTATAGTATCCCGCCACGATAGATCACAAAGTAATAAACGACCGGCACGGCGAATAAGAGGCTGTCGATCCTGTCCAAAATGCCGCCGTGTCCGGGGATGATCGTGCCCGAATCCTTTGCGCCAGCTCCGCGCTTTATGACCGACTCGGCAAGGTCGCCGACTATGCCAAAGAGACCTACGACTATGGCGAGCCCTATCGTCTCCATAAAGCCAAGTTCGACAGGCGCTAGTTTTACATATATAATCGCCGCCACCGCGCCGCCTACAAGACCGCTAATGGCGCCCTCGAGAGTCTTTCCGGGGCTGATACGCGGGGCGAGTTTATTCTTGCCAAAGGCGCGTCCGCCGTAATAGGCGGACGTATCGTTTAGCCATACGATGACGCAGGCCAGCAAGAGCCACCACGGCCCGTTCTCGCCCGTGCCGGTGCGAAGCAGAACAAAGTGAGATAATAATAAACCAACATAGAGCACTCCGGCAAGCCTCATGCCGACAGCTTTAAGCCCTGCTTCGACCTCGCGCTTTGAGCAGATTGAGACAAAGAAATAGAAGACCGTGAGTCCGAATAGATAGAACGGCAAGAACCGGCTGTCAGGAGAGGCGATAACAAAGACCAGGAACGCCCCGGCCAGAGATAGTATACCGGCGGGCAATAAGCGGGTCTCGCCCAAGACCATGCGGTTATACTCCCTTATCGCCGCGAAAGAGAGCAGGAAAATAGCAAACGTAAACCAGAAGGCGGGGATGTAGAGGATTGCGATCAGTACGACGGGGATGAGGACTATAGCGCTAATTACTCTCTTCAGAGCGGTTCTCCATGCAACCACACTAGTGTGGTTTTATTTCGCGAAGAGAGTTCTTTGTGTGTGCTAACTTCTCGTCCGCGGTTTGATTTGATTGATACTTACACCACACAGGTGTGGCTCTATTTCGCGGAGAGAGTTCTTTGTGTAGTAACTTCTCGCCCGCTGTTTAATTTGGTCGAATATTGATGGTGCGTTTAAGGTGCCGTTGGGTTTCACTTCGCTTCGCTACGTTCTACCCAACCTACACGATTAAGATAAAAGCCAAGGGCACAAAAGAAGCAACTTTAAAAAATTATCTACCAAAACCCTCGACGCGTAGGAGGAACCACAGGCCTCCAACAAACCTTATCCGCGAAATTGGCGCCGCACACTGTGCGGCTAACCGGCCATCTCAATCTTTGTTGATGCAGATTTTTGTTCACCTGTCAGGCCGTACCTGCGTTCGCGGCCTTGATAATCAAGGATTGCTTCAAAGAGTTCTTCTTTGCCGAAGTCGGGCCATAAGACGTCGGTAATATATATCTCCGTATAGGCCAGCTGCCAGAGCAGAAAGTTCGAGATCCTGTTCTCGCCGCTCGTCCGTATGAGGAGGTCGGGATCGGGGATGTCGCCGGTGTAGAGGAAGCCCGCAAAGGACGATTCCGTAAGAGAGGCCGGGTCGAGTTCGCCATTAACGGCAAGTTCGGCGATCCGCTTGGCGGCCTGCGTTATCTCTTCGCGGCCACTGTAACTCAGGGCGAGCTGCAAGAGCATACCGTCGTTATCTTTGGTCAGCTCGGTAACATCTGCGACGGCCTGCCTCACGCCGTCTGAGAGGTCTGTTATATTTCCTATAGCGCGAAAGCGGATATTATTTTCTATCATATCCTCGCCCTCGCGCCGGATATTTTTTTCCAGGAGGCTCATGAGGACCTTAACCTCGCTACGCGGCCTGTTCCAGTTCTCTTTGGAAAAGGTATAGAGCGTAAGATACTTTATGCCTGCCTCACGGCAGTTTTCCACCACGGTCCTCACCGACTCGATGCCCTTTCGGTGGCCGTTGATGCGATTCAGGAGCCTCTTTTTGGCCCAACGCCCGTTACCGTCCATGATGATGGCTATATGGAACGGGAGTTTTTCTTTTATAAGTCTGTCCATATGGGTTGCTCTAGGGTGTTGTTAGGTTTTGCTACGCTCTACCCAACCTACATGATTGGGATAAAGGAACTCTAAAAAGAGCTGTGAAACTAAATAACGACCTATCAAAAACTTTCAACGCGGACGAAAAAGCATCGGGTATCAAAAAACTTTATCCGCGAAATAAAAGCACAGGGTGAGGCCTTATCTTTTAATGCAAAATCCTGCGGGCTTTTGCTTTCGCGTACTACTTATTATCGGCCCCCATAAACTTACGGCGCGAAATAAGAGCACACCTGTGTGCCTGTGTGCTAGACTTCCATTATATCTTTTTCTTTTTCTTCCAGTATCTCTTCGACGCGTTTTACATGTTTGTCGGTGACTTCCTGTATATCGTGGTTGCCTTTTTTATGTTCGTCCTGGCTTATCTCTTTTTCTTTTTCAAGTTCCTTGAGCATCTCGTTGGCGTCGCGCCGCGCGTTTCTGATTGAGATGCGGCACTCTTCGGCATATTTTTTTGCGACCTTTACGAGTTCCTTGCGCCTCTCTTCGGTGAGCTGCGGTATGGCGATGCGAATGATCTTGCCGTCGTTATTTGGCGTTAGACCGAGATCCGAGCCTACTATGGCCTTCTCTATCGCCCCTAACTGCGTCGCGTCAAAGGGCTGTATGATTATGAGCCTCGGTTCCGGCACCGAGAGGTTGGCCATCTGGTTGACCGGGGTCGGGGAGCCGTAGTAGTCTACCTTTATCGAATCGAATATCGAGGCCGTTGCCCTGCCGGTTCTTAACTTTGAGTACTCCGCGACAAGAGAGTCTACCGACTTGTCCATCCTATCGGAACTCTCACCTATAACTTCGTTCATCATATTAGCTCTCCACTATTCGGGGCCTTGATTTAAACGGCCTTCGAGTTATTCGTTACCGGAACCCTCTTCAGCGACGATGAGAGTGCCTACAGGGTCGCCATTGACGACCTTGATGACATTACCGTAGTCCTTAATGTTGAAGACGATTATGGGAAGGTTATTATCCATGCAGAGCGAGATGGCTGTAGAGTCCATGACCTTAAGGCCGTCCTTCAAGACATCCAGAAAGGTAAGGCTCTCGTACTTTACAGCGTTATCGTCCTTCATCGGGTCGCGGTCGTAAACGCCGTCGACCTTGGTGCCCTTCATGATGACGTCGGCGCTGACCTCCATGGCGCGAAGAGAGGCCGCAGTATCGGTCGTAAAGAAGGGGTTGCCAGTGCCGGCGGCGAAGATAACGATACGCCCTCTTTCGAGATGTCTGACCGCGCGCCGTTTGATATAGGGCTCGGCAAGCTCCTTCATCTCTATAGCCGACAGGACGCGGGTCTGAACATCGAGTTTTTCAAGGGCGTCCTGCATGGCGAGGGAGTTCATGATAGTTGCGAGCATGCCCATGTAGTCGCCGGTGACGCGGTCCATTCCGCGGGCGCTGGCGGCAAGCCCTCTAAAGATATTGCCGCCTCCGATGACGAGAGCGATCTCTACTCCAAGATCGCGCACCTCCTTGATCTCAGAGGCGATCCTTGTGACCACGGCAGGGTCCACACCATAGGCGCGGTCGCCCAAAAGGGCCTCGCCGGATAACTTAAGGAGTATTCTCTTGTATTTAACGTCAGACATGTCGCCCCTGGTCTTTATGAAACGGACTTTATGATAACGGACTTAACATAGCCTATGGAGATATAGTTTTCGACAGTAGCTTATTAGCCTACTTTACAAAGAAGCCAGCTCGCGGCCCGAACAACCCTGCCAGAGACCCTGGAGGATTTTAGATGCCTCAGGCCTGTCCCGCCTTGGCGACCTCGGCCGCGAAGTCTTCGACCTTCTTTTCGATGCCCTCGCCGACCATGAATCTGGCAAAGCGGCGTATGGAGATATTCTCACCAAGCTTGGCTATCATCTCTGTCACAAGACCTTCGATCGTCTTATCCGGGTCTTTTACATAGGTCTGCTCAAGAAGGCAGTTCTCTTTAAAATATTTATCTATCTTGCCGTCGATTATCTTATCGATGATCTTTTCAGGTTTGCCGCTCTCAAGGGCCTGATTCTTAAATATAAGCTTTTCGGCCTCGACAACATCGCCCGGAACCTCGTCGCGCCTTGCGTAAGCGGGGTTCATTGCGGCGATATGCATTGCGATATCTCCGACAAAATTTTTGAACTCGTCTGTCTTTGCCACGAAGTCTGTTTCACAGTTGACCTCAAGCAGTACGCCGACCTTTCCGCCGCCGTGGATATATGCGTTAACTATACCTTCGGCCGCGATGCGCCCGACCTTCTTCTTTGCGCTGGCCAGCCCCTTTTCACGTAAAAAGGTTACCGCGGCATCCATGTCGCCGCCGGTCTCGCCAAGCGCCTTTTTGCAATCCATGAAACCTGCGCCGCTCTTTGCTCTAAGCTCTTTTACATCCGCTGCTGATACGCTCATTTAGATATACTCCAATTTGTATTTTACAGGCCGCTCCTCCGGATAATAGAGGAGCGGCCAATGGGATTTAAATTCAAAAGATTAGACCGGCCTTTACGCCACAAGACAAACTAGGCGTCAGCGGGCTTTTCCGTGGCAGCTTCGGCTTCAGGCGCAGGCGCAGGCGCGGCTGCTACTTCAGCGGGCGCAGCCGAAGCCGCTTCGACAGCCGGAGCCGCCTCTACTTCCTTGACTGGCGCGGCAGCGGCCTTTTCAAAATCGGCGACGGTCACAGGCGCGTCCGAACCGGAACCTGCTCCTTCGTCAACGGCGCGAAGACCCTCTTCATAAGACTCTTTGCCTTCGAGACAGGCATTGGCCATTGAAGAGGAAAAGAGCTTGATGGCGCGAATGGCGTCGTCGTTACCCGGTATTACGATATCGACCTCGTCCGGGTCGCAGTTGGAGTCAACGATGCCGATGACCGGGATGCCGAGCTTTCTGGCCTCGCGCACGGCGATCGTCTCTTTTTTGGTGTCGATGACGAATACCGCGTCCGGCAGCTTTGTCATCTCACGAAGTCCGCCTAGTGTCTTTTCAAGTCTCAGGCGGTTCTTTTCGAGCATTACGCCCTCTTTCTTGATTACGGTCGAATAGTCGTCGGCCTTCATCTCGTCGAGTTCGATAAGTTTTTTGATAGATTTTCTAACGGTTGCAAAGTTGGTCAGGAGGCCGCCGATCCAACGCTGGTTGACGTAACTCATATTACAGCGAAGCGATTCTTCTTTGATCGCGCTCTGCGCCTGACGCTTGGTGCCGACGAATATGACCGTGCCGTTATTGGCGGCAATATTCTTTATAACGTCGTACGCGTCGTTAAATAACTTGACCGTCTGCTGCAGGTCGATGATGTAGATTCCGTTCCTAGCGCCGAAGATATAACGCTTCATCTTCGGATTCCATCTCTTGGTCTGGTGGCCAAAGTGCACTCCGGCCTCCAAAAGCTGCTTCATTGTTACATATGCCATTTGTTCTCCTCTTACGGTTTTACCTCCACGCCGTCGTGAGCTTGCCCGACCCGCCGCCCTATGCGACAGGCACCACGAACAATAGACGAACGTGTGCGTATTTTGTACAACTATGGAAATTTAACATAAATAGAGGAGCTATTCAAGGATAAATCTCTAAAAAAGGACTTCATGAATTTATTAACAGATACCGCAACGGGTACAGCTCTCCAGATTGCATGGCGGCATGGTCACACCCTTTAAACCCCTTTGATACTCTTCATAAAGGTAGTCTCGTTTAAAGCCGTGATCTATAATATCCCAGGGCAATATCTCCGCTCTTTCTCTCTGCCTGCGGGCCGAGGCCTGAAGCGCAGCTTTTACGGGCCTTACTGCGCTGGCAAAGGTCGCGCCGGGGGCCGAGGCCGCCGCTAAGATAGGGCCGAGCCTTCGGTCTCCCCTCGATATAATGGCCTGTTCAAGGGCTTTTCTGATCGAAAGGGCCTTTAGGGTAACGCCCTTGATCGAGTTAATGCCCTTCTTTATGATCGCGTAACGCCTCTTTAACGAATCACTCTGCTCAAAGGGATGCCACTGAAACGGCGTGCATGGTTTAGGCACGAACGGGTTAATGCTGACCGTAACCGGGCCTTTGCCGAAGATCAACTTAACGGCGCGGGTCATTTCAACTATCGCCTTCGCGTCCGCATCGGTCTCGGTCGGCAACCCTACCATAAAGTAGAGACGTAGCTGTGTAAAACCGGCATCCTTGATAGTCCTTATACCGTCAAAGATCTCTTCGTCTGATGTACACTTGTTTATCACATCCCTAAGCCGTTCGGTCGCGGCTTCCGGGGCCACGGTGACGGTGCGCAGGCCCGCGCCCTTTAATAAGCCCACCAGCTCGTCGTCGAGGCAATCTACGCGCAAAGAGGAAAGCGTCGCGCCCAGCCCCTTTTCGGTCGCATCCCTTAATATCTCCTTCAAGGCCGGGTACTCGGAGACCGCCGCGCCTATAAGACCCACGCGCTCTTCGCCAGCGGCGGCGCGTGTCATTACATCCTTAATATCCTCTTCTTTTTGAAGGCGCGTTGGCAGATATAGAAAACCCGCCGCGCAGAAACGACATCCCCTGCCGCACCCGCGTTCAACCTCAAGCAGGGTCGCCCCTGAGAAACCTGCCTCGGGCGTCGTAATGACAGATTCAGGGATAGAATGGGCCGTGAGGTCGGCGCATTTGGCGGCCTTCACGCGAGCGGGCGCGCCCTTAAGCGGCAAGGCGGCGCTGATCACATCCGCGTCATACTCTATATTATAAAGGGATAGCACATATATCCCGGTCTTTAAGGCCGCGGCCTCAAGCGCGGCCTCTCTGCCGCCTTCCTTTGAATCCTTTACAATACCGACAAGGTCGTCTATCAGGCCGCCCTCGCCGTCACCGAGCGCGCATATATCTAAAAAATCGGCGACCGGTTCGGGGTTAAGCGCCGGGGCCGCGCCTCCCGCGATCAATAACGGGTGCGACTCGTCGCGCTCTGCCGCAAGCAGAGGAATCTTGCAAAGCCTTAAGATTCGAAGAATATTTAAATAGTCGTCCTCGAATGAGACGGAAAAGGCAATGGCGTCGAATGTATGCGCCTCGCTCTGTGTCTCAAGAGAGAATAGGCGCGTCCCGCTCTTTTCATATTCGACAAGATCTTCGGGAGCTGGCAGAAAGGCGCGTTCGGCAAGGCAGTCCGGGATCTCGTTAAAGAGACGGTAGACCGACTGAAAACCGAGATTGGACATCCCAAGGCCATATAGATTCGGGTAGACGAGCAAAATGCTTACGCGCCCGCCCCGGTCCTTTACGACCACGCCTCCTCGCTCCATGGAGAGCAGGTGGCGGGCCTTCTTTTCCAGTTTTTTACTTATAACCCGGTATATCCTTCAATCATGCTAAGATTTTATTATGAAAAACTAATACTTACTGGAAAAGGTCCTGATATTTTTGCAACGTTTAGGCTGGCGCAGCTTTCTCAGGGCCTTGGTCTCTATCTGCCTTATACGCTCGCGCGTAACATTAAAGATCGCGCCAATCTCTTCGAGCGTGAGTTCGTTGCCGTCGTCAAGGCCGAAGCGCATCCGAAGGACTTGCTCCTCCTTGGGCGAGAGGGTCGAAAGAAGATCCTTCATGTGGCCCGCGAGGTCATAGTTTATCGCCTCGTCCTGCGGGGCGTTCGTATCTTTATCCACAATAAAATCGGAGAGCGAATCGGTCTCGTCGTCGCCCACGGGGGTATCGAGCGAAACGGGCTCTTTTACGATCTTCAAGATGTCCTTGACCTTCTTAAGAGGAATGTCCATTATATCGGAGATCTCTTCCGGCTCCGGTTCGTGGCCGTTCTTTTGAACATATACGCGGCATACCTGAACCAGTTTATTTGTCACTTCCAGCATATGCACGGGGATACGTATCATACGACCCTGATCGGCGATGGCGCGGCTCATAGCCTGTCTTACCCACCATGTGGCATAGGTCGAAAACTTATAACCCTTGGTATAGTCAAACTTCTCAACGGCGCGCATAAGGCCGATATTGCCCTCCTGTATGAGGTCGAGAAGGTGCAGGCCGCGGTAATTATACTTCCTAGCTATCGAAACGACCAGGCGCAGGTTGGCGCGGGTCAGCTCGCTCTTTCCGCTCTCAAGACGGGCCTCTTCACGTTTTATATCCGACAGAATCTCGCGCAGGACCGGAACCTTAAGTCCCGACTTCTTCTCAAGCGCCTTAATTGCAGAGTTGAGAGTCTTCACTTCGGGGTGCGCGTCGCTTGCGGCCCGCTCCCGCTCTTTATCCAGACCGCTACCTCGTCCCGCCTTTATATCCCTTACTACGGAGAGGATCTTGCCAGGAGTTAGTCCGGTACGTTTCTCTATCTTCTTAAGCAAAGCCTCGCTTACGGATATCTCGTTTAAGAGATCCGAAAGCTCTCTAATCGCCAGCTCCAGTATGCCGGTATCGCGCTCAACCTCATAGATCAAGTGGATAAGCGCCTCGCCTGAGCCGCTCTTGTCAAGGGCGAGTATCTCGTCCATCCTCTCAAGGAAACGTTCTTTGTTGTGACCGTCGTTCAGGCGGCCTTCGCTCTCGCAGAGCAGAAAACCGGTACACATCTTATGGCCCTTCAGATTCTCCCTTACAGCCGTAAGTCCGTCAATAAGCATCGGAGAGCGAAGCAGAAGTCCGATAATGGCCTTTCTCGTAGACTCAATACGCTTTCCGAGCTCGACCTCCTCTTCGCGTTTAAGTAGAGAGACAGAGCCCATCTCCTTAAGGTACATCTTAATAGAGTCGGCGCCCTCTGGCAGCGCACTGGGGATATGATAGGCATTCGTATGGGCCGATTCGCGTGGGCTTCCGAAACTCTCGCCGGCCTGGGACTTTTCCCCGGCCCGCCCAAGCTCTTTACCTTCTCTTTTTTTCTTCATAAAGTTCTCAGTCTCCCCGGTCCGAGCCGTCGCCCCGGTCCCTGTGGCTGTTTTGGCCTTTCAACTCAAGGGCCTGCATGGCGCGCGCCCTTATCGCGTCAGCCGCGTCCATCCGGCCCGACTCTTCCAAAAGCCTTATCTGCTCCAGCGTTCCGCTCTTAAGCTTTCCCGCGGCGAGCAACTTTTCAACGCAATCGTCAAGCATCTGCTCGGGCGACTCTATAAAACCGTTCTCTCTCGCCAGAAGCAGGGCCGCGAGTGTCACCCTTACCCCCTCGTCTTCTATGGCGCTATCGAAAGAGCTCTCGCCCGGCCTTATGCCCTCGTCGAGCCTTGAGGTGAGATGTATCATCGCCTTCTTAAATGTTTCGTCCTTAAAAGAGGCCACGGTCTGCTTAACGTCCTGATCGTAAAGTTCCGGATGATGAAGAAGCACCCTTAAAAGCACCTCTTCGACGCCGCGCATACCGCGCCGCCTTATATCTCCGCCAACTCCAATAGGGCTTCGAGGCTGCGCTCTGTCAGGCGACTCATCTCTTGAAGGCGTCTGCTTAATTCCCCTCTTGCTCCTTACGGCCTCGTAAACCGAATCGGGCCTCATCGAAAGCCTCCCGGCTACGGCCTCTACATAGTGGGCCTCTTCAGCCGGATTTCTTATCCTCTTTAAAAAAGGCAGTATCTTATCGAATAACTCCCGCTTGCCTCCCGGAGTTGCAAGGTTGCAGGTCAAGGCGGCCTCGTCTATCAGAAAATCCAAAACAGGAACGGCCTTATCTATGAGCGCCTTCATGGCCCGCTGGCCGCCCTCTTTCAATAGGTCGTCCGGGTCCATGCCCTTGGGCAGCAATACAACGAGCGCCGGCAGGTCCTCGTCCAAAAAGAGGCCGACCGAACGCAGAGCGGCCTTTCGCCCGGCGTCGTCGCCGTCGAATATTGTTAGAATATTACGCGAATAACCGGAGAGCCGTTTAACGTGGCCCGGCGTAAGGGCCGTGCCCATCGTTGCGACGGTATTGGTAAACCCTGCCGCGTGAAGGGCGATCGTATCCATATAACCCTCGGCAACGAGCGCTGAACCGGCCTTGGATATAGCCGAACGCGCTTCGTGAATGCCATATAATACATCCGATTTTTTAAATATAGGCGACTCGGCGGAATTCAGATATTTTGGCTTATCGTCTCCCATTGCGCGTCCGCCAAAGGCGAGACATCTGCCGGAAGCGTCGCGTATCGGAAAGATCACGCGCGCGCGAAAGCGGTCGTATATATTATCGTTCTTCTGGGCAGCGAGCCCTGCCTTCATGGCGACCTCGGGTTTTACGCCTTTTTTCTTTAAAAATTCGGTAAGGCCGCGCCAGCCCTCCGGGGCAAAGCCAAGGCCAAAGGCCTCGACCGTCTCTTTGGAAAGACCGCGCCCCTTGATATAGTCCCTCGCGACACTGCCGACGGCTGAGAAGAGTTCATTTTTAAAGTATTGAAAGGCCAGTTCGTTGGCCTCGTAGATGGCGTCGGTAAGCGTATTTCTTGCTCTACCTTGCTCTTCAATCGTTATGCCGTAACGTTGCGCGAGCGAGCGCACGGCGTCGGGAAAGGACAAGCCCTCTTTTTGCATGATAAAGTCTATGACGTTTCCGCCGGCGTGGCAGCCGAAGCAATAGAATAACTTCTTATCCTCGCTAACGGAGAACGAAGCTGTCTTCTCGGAGTGAAACGGGCATAGGCCCGAATGGTTTGCGCCGCTCTTTCTAAGGGTGGTATGTTCACTGATGATCTGAACGATGGATGCGCAGTTGAGAAGCTCGTCTATCTTCTCTCTTGGAATCATAGGGGGTATTTTAATACAAAAAAAGAAAAAAACCGAGAAAAAAGCGCACGCACCGGGTCGAGGCTTATTTTCGCAAAGTTGGTTCTTGCTTACTGATAACTTTTCTTCAGCGCCTGGAGTCCGTGGTAGCTACCGGGCTTTAACGTTCCGGTTCAGGTTACAAAGCTGAACCGGCTAGAGTAATAACTCCTCTAATACAAG
>JAJCZF010000068.1 GCA_029262535.1 Deltaproteobacteria bacterium | reverse complement strand
TCAAAACCCTGTGCCTTGCCACTTGGCGACGCCCCAGTAAACCTCAAGCTTCCTGTGCTGACGTCTATTGAAAAAATACAAACATTCTAGCGCGTTAGACCAGCAAGACCCTCGGCGGTGCAGATAAGCACAGAGGCGTCTAAGTGGCCAGAGATCTCATTAAGAGCCGCCTTTGCTCCGGCCGGGCCGTCAAAGATGCCAAAGACCGTCGGGCCGCTGCCGCTCATAAGCGTCGCCAGCGCTCCATGCTCTGAAATCATACACTTATACCGTATAAGGTCAGGATGCGCTTTAAGGACTGGTCTCTCAAGGTCGTTATATAGGATTCCCGCAGCCTCTTTGGGCGAGACAGGATACTTTTCTAAATACATTAGATTATTATTTTTCCCAGACTTTGTCAAGCCTAAATTAGTATAGGCCCATCCAGCCGAGACCTCGAAGCCGGGGTTTATAAGGAGGTACGATAGCGGCGGAAGCGTTACCCTTTCGAGCAGCTCTCCTCTACCACGTGCCACGGCGGGAGATTCCAGTATGAAAAATGGCACGTCGGAGCCGATAGAGGCGGCAAGCTCCAGAAGCCCTTGCTCGTCGAAAGGTCTGTCGCAAAGCTCATTGAGACCCATAAGCAGGGTCGCCGCATTTGAGCTACCACCTCCCATGCCGCCGCCAACGGGAATCTTTTTGATTATATCGATATCAACCTGCCGCTTAAGCTCAGCCTTCTCAAGAAAGAGGCTCGCCGCTATATGGACAAGGTTGCGTTCGTCAATAGGCACGGTCGGGTTATCGCAACTTATAGAGATGCCGTCGCCGTCAGATATATTTACGATAATACGATCGGCGAGCGAAAGGGGCTGCATGAGACTACTGATCTCGTGAAAGCCGTCATCACGCTTACCCAGGACGCGCAGGGTGAGGTTGACCTTTGCAGGGGAGGAAAGTACGGTCTCCATATCCCGACAGTATTATCTTAAGAAGTAGATTAGGTTAAGAAGTATCACGATACCGACAAGGGTGGCTATCGCATAGTGCTGCAAATGTCCCGTCTGCAAACGCCTCATCCTCTTGCCAAGCCCGATGACAAAGTTAGCGACACCGTTGACGGCACCGTCAACGATGCTGACGTCAAGCCCCCAGGAGACATTGGCGATATTCTTCAAGAGCTTGAGGAATACGGTCTTCCAGAGATTGGTCACTACCTCGTCGATAGCCAAGACGACGCGATGCGCAAAGCAGAGGAATACCCTTCCGCCCAAGCGATAAAACCAGTCGGTATCTACCGATATATACGGCTTCGGCTTGGCGATGGTGATAAAGGCCCAGAAGCCGAGCGCCGTAAGCAATAGTAATTCCGCTGACCACACGACGTGGTCGAGCGTATACGGATAATACGGCACGTCGAAGGGCAATAGCCTGTATAGATACTGTGGATAGAAACCCATAAAGACGCAGAAAAAGGCCGGTATCGCCATGCCCAAAAGCATATTGAGCGGCGGGTCCTTGGCAGGAAGCCCCTTGTCCTTGCCGAAGAAGGCGTAGTAGCCGATCTTCAGGGCTATGGAGAGGAATGTACCTGTAGAGGCCAGCGTCAGCATTAACCACGCAAAAGTATTGTGCGAGGCTCCTGCCGCCGAGAGCGATATCGATTTACTGATAAATCCACTTGTTAGCGGGACCGCCGCGATAGCAAATGCGCCGATTGTAAAAAATATGAATGTAAGCGGCATTGTCTTATAGAGACCGCCCATCTCCGATAGCTTACGCTTACCGGTCATGTAGATAATCGAACCGGCGGCCATAAATAATAGCCCTTTATATAGGATATGGGCGAAGGCGTGCGCAGTTGCGCCGTTGATCGCCATCTGCGTGCCTATACCTATGGCGCATACCATGAAACCGACCTGGCTTACGATATGATAGGCAAGGAGACGCCGCATATTATTCTCCAAGACGGCGTATATAACACCGTAAACGGCCATTATCGCACCGAGATATATCAGGATTTCGGTGCCGGGAAAACCTCTGGCGAGGACATATACAGCCGTCTTTGTGGTAAATGCCGACAGGAATACCGCGCCTGTGACACTCGCCTCCGGATATGCGTCCGGCAGCCACGCCGAGAGCGGGGGCACGGCGGCATTGATGATAAAACCTATCAATATAAGGCTACTTGCCAGATCGAGCACGCCGACATGGTTAAAGGCGAAGCTACCCGTATTGGTGACGTGGATTATAATACCGGCCATAAGAACTATACCGCTAAATGCATGAACCAGAACGTAGCGGTAGGCTGCGGCGGATGCCTTTGCATTCTTGCCGTAAAGTATCAGGAATACGGAACTAAATGCCATGAACTCCCAAAATACTAGCAGCGTAAGATAGTCCCCTGCAAAAACCGAACCGATAGCCGCGCCGGGATAGATCATTGCCGCTATATGGTGCCCGTCCTCTTTTACGTGAATACCGAAGAGGAAAGAAGCAAATGCCGCTAGCGTAAAGATATAACCGAATAGGATAGAAAGCTTATCGACCCTGCCCATGACTATCTCTGCACCGAGGAACTCGGTTGCCCAGTAGGTCCCTTCGGTCATCGAAAGGATACTTATGAAGGCGAGCAGGGGCAAAAGAAGGATGTAGGCCTTCTTAGCCGTACCCTTCGGTATGACCGGGATAAGGACCGCCCCTATGATCATTATAAGGCCGGGATGTATGAAACTACCTGTCATAGTAGTTCTCCTTCTTACTGACAAACTTGGAGATGACGAGCTTTGAAATTATAATTACAACAGAGCTTCCTACAAGGCCGAAGATTGCGTTAAAACCCGGATAGTTATCCCATGGAAAATATACATGGTGCGGATCTACGAATATAATATCGACCGCGATAAAGAAGATGACGGCAATTACGAAAATATATTTATAGATACGTATCTTCTTCGGATCGCCGAACCAGTTTTCTAGGTTCATCGCCAGACCATCCTTTCCGCGAGCCCGATAAAGTAGTCGGGGAATATGCCTATTACGACAGTTAGTATCGCCGTGACGACAATCGGAGCGACGACCATCGGCCTCTCCTTGACGTCGTCATAGTTCTGACCCTCCGGCGGAGTGCCGAAGTACATGGTAAATACGACCGGCAGGAAGTAGGCGGCATTTAAGACCGTGGACGCAAGCAGCACATAAAGGGCGACATCATAGCCCTGTTCCACCGCGCCGACCGCCATATACCACTTACTCGTAAAGCCCGCAAAGGCCGGAACACCGATCATAGAGAACGAACCAATGGTAAAGGCCGCGGCCGTCCACGGCATCTTCTTGCTTATACCGCCGATGAGACTAATCTTCTTTAGATGCGCCGAGACGTAGATAGAGCCCGCGCAGAAAAAGAGCGTGATCTTACTGACGGCGTGGTTCGGTATATGCATCATCGCGCCGGTCAGCCCCTTTGGTGTCAGGAGCGCCATGCCGAGCACGATATACGATAGCTGTGAGACCGTCGAATAGGCGAGCCTCGCCTTAAGATCGTCCTTTGTGAGGGCGATAATCGAGGCCGCAATAATCGTGACAGAGACAAAATAGACGGTCGGAAGACCAACTCCGAGGGCGGCCATCGTGTCGATACCGACCGTATCGAGCATCACCCTGACGACTGAGAATACGCCGACCTTAACAACGGCAACGGCATGGAGCAGTCCACTAACAGGCGTTGGAGCGACCATGGCCGATGGCAGCCAGTTATGAAGTGGCATGATTCCGTTCTTCGCCAGACCGAGTATAAAGAGGATATAGATCAGTATGACGAGCCCGGAACCCATCTCGGCGTTGAGGATACCGCCCGGTACGAAGTCGAGCGTGCCGGAGACCATATATGTCATAACTACCGCGCCGAGCAGGAATACCTTTGCCGTCGCGACGAGGTATACAAGGTACTTACGCGCGCCGTCGAATGCCGCCTTGTCCTCGTTATGAGCGACAAGCGGGTAGGTCATGATGGAGAGGATCTCGTAGAAGAGATAGAGCGTAAATAAGTTGGCCGAGAAGGCTACGCCGATGGCGGAAAAGAGCGCCACGGCAAAGCATGCAAAGTAACGGGTCTGCGCGTGCTCGTTCAAGGAGCGCATATAACCGATAGAATAGACAGTCGCAATAATCCAAAGGAACGATGCGGTCGTTGCAAATATTAGCCCAAGCGCGTCAACCCTGAACTTTAACTCGATACCGGGCAATACGGTAAAGAGCGTATACTCCATCGTATTACCGGCCAGTATAGTCGGCGTTATCGCAATTACGAGCCCTAACTTTATAAATGCCGCGGCGAAGGACCAGAACTCACGTAAGTTCGGATTCTTCTTCGTGAACATTATGAAGAAGGCTGCTACACCCGATACCGCGATTGCAAATACGGGCAATAATGATATTACTGGTTCCATGAACGCCTTGTCCTTTAATTCCTTTAAAAGCTCTAAAAACGAGCCCCTGTGACCCATCGGCCAACTTTAAATCCGCCCCGTTCGGGACCGGAGGTATTACTATAGTAAGAGCGCCGCCTTGCTGGCGAGTTCCATCAGAGATCCCGGAACCACGCCGAGAAGGATCACGCCGATAACCGATATTGCGATAACAATATAGAGAGCGCAACTCTTAACGAGGTCGAACTCGCCCTCCGGCTCTTTCATATACATGAAGAGTACGATCCTGATATAGAAGAAGGCCGCAATAGCCGTCGTCAATATTCCAAGGACCGCCAGTATTATATAACCCTGATTAATAAGGGCCATGAATATATAGAGTTTACCCATAAATCCTGCCATCGGCGGAATACCCGCAAGCGAGAAGAGGAATATGAGCATCACAAGGGCGACGACCTTATTATTTTTGGCAAGCCCCTTGTAGTCGTATATGCTGTCTCCGGCGACCTTGCCCGTCTTCCTCATCATGATAATGACGGCAAATGCGCCGAGATTCATGAGCGTATATACCAGTATATAGAACATAATCGCCGCAGAGCCCTCGCCCGTACCGGCGACAAGACCCAGAAGGGCGTAACCGGCATGTCCGATACTCGAATAGGCCAGCATCCTCTTGATATTGGTCTGCATTATCGCAACGGTGTTGCCGTAGAACATGGAGAGGACCGCGATCACCGCGAGTATCATCTGCCACTCGGCGTAGGCCGGGTAGAGGGCCTCCAAAAAGACCCTCACTATGGCGGCGAATGCCGCGCCCTTGGACGCCACGGCCATGAATGCCGTGACAGGCGTCGGCGCGGCTTGATAAGCGTCCGGCGCCCACATGTGGAAGGGGAAGCCCGCAAGTTTAAAGCAGAATCCCGCGGCCATAAGCACTATGCTGAGCGTAAGGATAACCGGGCTGACAGTACCGGCCGAAAGCGCCGCGTTTATTCCTGCAAGATCGGTCGTGCCGGTCAGGCCGTATATCAAGGACATTCCATATAATAAGAGGCCCGAGGCGAAGCCGCCGAGTATGACATACTTCATCGCGCCTTCGTTCGACCTGGTGTCGTTCTTAAGGAAGCCGACAAGCACATATATCGGCAGGGCCATCAGCTCGATGCCCAGATATATCGTAATAAGATTAGAACCCGAGGCCATGACAAGCATTCCGCAGAGCGAGAATATCATTAAGGTATAAAACTCGCCCCTGTAATCGAGATCGGCGGACTTTGCATAGTTGATCGAGAGCAGCAGCGTCAGTATGGTCGCCAGATAGAAGGTAAACTTAAAGAATAACGAATAGTTATCGATCACCATCATACGGCCCATGACGTAAGGCTCTGCAGTATTAATAAGACACCAGGAAGCGATAGCGGCAAGTATAACGACGAATATGCCGAGATAGGCGACCCACTCTTTCTTATCACGTTCGAGGAATAGGTCGAGGATCAGCATCGCGCACGCGCCGAGAGCTATGATTATCTCGGGTAGTACTCCGAGTACGTCCTGTATGGAAAATGCAAAGTTCATAAATTTCCTTTAGTGGGCGATAAGACTAGTTGCCGCCACTACATCCACTCCATTAACCTGATTCATAAGGTGCTGAACCGACTCGTGCATAAAGTCCAAGAACGGCATTGGCTGAAGGCCTACAAGAAAGACCATTATGGCCAGACAAACCAGAACGAGAGCTTCCCTCAGGTTTATATCTGTAATCTTGCCCTTGAACTGCTCATATGTGCCAGAGAGGTTCGAGCCGAACAACATCCTCTCGGCCATATATAACATATAGGCCGCGCCGATAACGATACCGACGAGCAACCAGAGCAGGAACCACTGGTTCACCGCATATGCGCCGAAAAGCACCAGTATCTCGCCGATAAAGCCGTTCGTACTCGGAAAGCCGAGCGAGGCAAGCGTAAAGATAAAGAAGAACATCGCATACCAGGGCATCATCTTCAGCACCCAGCCGTAGTTTTTAATCTCGCGCGTATGTGTGCGCTCGTATATGAGACCGATTAAGACAAAGAGCGCGCTGGTCGTTATACCGTGGTTGAACATCTGGAGGATGCCGCCCTCAATGCCGTTCTTATTAAAGAGGAAGAGACCTATCGTAACAAAACCCATATGGCTTACAGATGAGTAGGCGACCAGTTTCTTCATATCTGTCTGGGCGAGCGCCAAGAGGCCGCCGTAAACAATCGCAATGAGCGAGAGCACGATGATCGGGAAGGCAAAGTACTGGGCCGCGTCCGGAAACATAGGTATCGAAAAGCGAATCAGGCCGTATGTACCCATCTTCAAGAGGATTCCCGCAAGTATGACACTACCGGCGGTCGGCGCGTTTACGTGCGCGTCCGGCAGCCATGTATGGAAGGGGAACATCGGCACCTTGATGGCGAAGGCGATAAAGAATGCGATAAAGCACCAGATCTGGAATGTGAATGAATACTTATGGATCATCAGCAGCGGTATCTCAAATGTCCCCTCTGCCGCGTAGTAGAGCGCGATCATGCCGACGAGCAAGAGCACACTGCCCGCGAGCGTATAGAGGAAGAATTTCACCGCGGAATATAGACGTCTCGCGCCGCCCCATACACCGATGATCAGATACATCGGTATGAGCATCGCCTCCCAGAAGAGGTAAAAGAGCACAAAATCAAGGGCGCAAAATACTCCGAGCATAGCCGTCTGCATCACCAGCAGCGCAATCATGAACTCCTTGACCTTGAACGTGATGGCCTTCCAGGATACGAGAACGCACATCCAGCCTATAAAGGTCGTAAGAAATATGAATAGTATGCTGATGCCGTCGATGCCGAGATAGTAGTTGATATTGAGCGGACCTATCCACTCGTACTTCTCAACAAACTGGAAGGCGGCGGTAGTCTTATCGAAATTAATCAATAGCGGCAGGGAGATAAAGAAGTCCACCACCGTGAAGATTAACGCAACCCACCGTATCGCGCGCACATTCTTAATGAAAAGAAGCAGGATCGCGCCGACAAGCGGTAAGAAGATTACGATACTTAATAGATTCGGTATTTCGCCCATTCTAAACTTTCTTTATAAAAAATCAGTTACTAAACTAACTAGCCGTTCAACGTCTTTATCTCGTCGGCGCTGAATGTACGCCTGTTCCGAACGAGAGCAATAAGTATACCAAGGGCCACAGCGACCTCGCAGGCCGCGATAGTAATGGAAAATATGGCGAAAAGCTGGCCCGTAAGATCCTGTAAATAATAAGAAAAGGCAACGAGGTTGATATTAACGGCATTAAAGATCAACTCAAGGCTCATGAGCATGATTACAAGATTCTTCCTAAGAAGAACCCCGGACGCGCCTATGAGAAAGAGTATCGCGCTAAGCGCGACAAACCATGTTACGGGTATCGATTCCATAACCCCCCTACCCTCGCCTGTCTATCGCCATTACGATGGCGCCGACCATTGCCACTAATAGCACTACCGAGACTATCTCGAACGGGAAGATATACGATGTAAAGAGCTCTCGCCCGATAGTCTCTACCTTTACCTCCGCGCCCGGCGCGGCCAGCCTTATCTTCTCAAGTCCGCCGACAAATATCACGACCAGCGTCTCTATAAGCAGAATCGCCAGGACGCCATACGCCAGAGGCCTGTGTTTCGGTTTAAATATCTCCATCGAGGCCTTCTTAACATCTATAAGAAGCACGACGAAGAGGAATAGCACTAGTACCGCGCCGACATAAATAAAGACCTGTACCACGGCGAGAAAGGGCGAGCGGCACAGTAGGAACAAGGCCGCTACCTGCAAGAGCGTCACTATCAGGTAACCCGCGCAGTGGACCGGATTCCTGAGCGTAACAACGCATAAGGAACTCATGATCGCAATGACGGCGAATATTATAAATAATATGTATTCTATCAGCATAGTTTTATCTTGTTAGTAGTATTGCTACAACGGTCTATATGGTTACCGCCGCGAATTTCGTTATTATAAAGAAAGCAATCTTAGCGTCCAGGTGGCCCTATCGACAGACAGCGGTCCGTGGCCCTACCACCAGTTGTCTCTCTTTTTATTTATATCAGGGATGACCTTAATTCCACCCCTCATCTTCTTCATCCTTGCGCTTACGCGCGTGCCGCCCTCGAAGTCCTCCGGAATCTCCGGTTTCTGTAAGAGCTGGTCGCGGTTAAGTACGGCGCAGCTCATATCCCTGCAGGCAAGCTCGTAATCTCGTCCGAGCCTTACGGCCGTTGTCGGGCAGGCGTCCTCGCAATATCCGCAGAACATGCACCTTACGAGATTTACGGTCCAGATCTTTGCCACACGGTCTGCTATTCCTCGCCCGGTGTCATCCTCTTCCGGCACGACGGTGATGCAACCGGTAGGGCAGGCCTTAACGCAGAGTTCGCAAGCGACGCATAACTCTCTGCCCTCTTCGTCCCTGTTTAGCGTGTGCACCCCGCGATACCTGGCGGTCGGTATCCATTTTTCCTTATCGGGATAGTTCAGGGTAATGACCGGCGACACATTATACTTGAGCGTTACCGATAACCCCTTGATAATATCCTTAAAGATAGCGCGGTTAAAGATATCCTTCAGGATCGACGGCGCGTCTGTATGGTCGCACTGCCTGTCTAGTTTTTTAACGTGCGGCTTCATTATCTATAATAATATCCTCATAAGTCCCGTGATCAGGATCATTACCAGCGAAAGCGGTATAAGCACCTTCCAACCGATCGTCATTAGCTGGTCGTACCTGTATCTCGGCAAAGTAAATCTTATTACCATAAAGAAATATATGAATACGAAAGTCTTTCCGATAAGCCATAGGACCGGCGGTACTATCGGAATGCCCGGTATCGGCGCGTTCCAGCCGCCGAAGAAGAATATTACGCAGAGTACCGATATGCTAACCATCGCGGAATACTCGGCAAGGGCGAAGAGCGAGAACTTCATGCCGCTATACTCGACCTGGTAACCCGCGGCAAGAGAACCTTCATCCTCGGACATATCGAACGGGATACGGTTAAGCTCTGCCAGCGCCGCGACAAAGAATATGCAGAACCAGACCGGGCCGACCGGCAGGTAGAGGATATTCCAATTGGTAAACCAGCCGTCCTGCGCATGTACTATATCAACGAGGCTTAAGGAGTTGGTCATCATAACGACGCCGATAGCGGCGAAGCTGAAGGCGACCTCGTAGCTGATCATCTGCGCCGCGGCCCTTATGGAACCGAGTAGCGCGTACTTACTGTTAGAGGCCCAACCACCTAGCATGAAGCCGTAGACCGAGATACCTCCGACCGCGAGGATAAAGAGTATCGCCACGTTAAAGTCGGCTATATAGAGGGTAACCTCTTGATTTATATACGGGATCATAATCGAATCGCCAAACGGAATCGTAACGAAGACGGTCATTGCCGGAATGAGAGCGATTACAGGCGCGATGATAAAGACTATCTTATCGGCCTTGCTCGGAATAATATCTTCCTTAAAGATGAGCTTAATACCGTCGGCGACAGACTGCAAGAGTCCGTGCGGTCCGATCCTCATCGGTCCGGGACGCTGCTGTATGTGACCCGCGACCTTCCTCTCAAGCCAGACGAGGATTATCGGCAGGTTCATCACGATACCGGCGATAATGACGCACTTAACCGCGATCATGATCACCTGAAGCACCGTCGCCATGGACGGAAGTATGTTTGTTAATTCGGTCATTCTTTAATAAAAAACCTTTTTTAAAACTGTAAGATCAATTAAAAACTTAATAGCAGGAGCCTACACCCCTTAATAAGGCTAATTGAGGCCTGCTCTATCAAACACCCAACTGCCTGCTTGGCCAATACACCCAACTGCCTGCTTGGCCAATACGCCCAACTGCCTGCTTTACTAATATGCCCAGGAGCCCAGGAGGCTAGCGCTGGCGGCCCCACATGTAGTTCATCATATCTATGTAGCGCAAGTTCATGCCCTTGACGATTGCGTGAACGGTAAAGACTATATTCTTCATAAGCTTATAAACCACACGCGGATGCGCGTCTACGAGCTTGTCGAAGTCGGCCTTCTCAATGACATATGTCTCAACATCGGAGACCGCGACTATTGACGAAGAGTGCGTGCGCTCGTCGAGAAAGCTCATCTCTCCAAATATGTCCTCGTCTTTTAAGAGCGTTATGGTGACAAGCTCGCCGCCTGGGCCCTCTTTACAGACCTTCACTTCACCCTTTTTAATTATATAGAGCGAGCTTCCAACGACATTTTCTTTAAAAACCGTCTCGCCGGTCGTAAAATCCTTCTTATTAACTATTTCGGAAATTACCTCAAGCTCGTTGTCGGTAAGATCATCGAAAAACTCTAACCCTCTAAGGTCGCCAGGTTCTATCATAATGATTCTCCCGTGCCCAATTTTTGCGGCACTGCTCTTTATGAAACTGCTATCTTTAATGACCGCTCCGCACCAGGCGGACCGGCCGCTCATTACCTGTTAGGCATCAACCTTCTTAAGCCTGACCTTCTGACTCCACTCGCCCTTTCTGAAGAATCTGTTGACCGGTCCGGTCTTGAAATTCTCAGGGATGAAGGCGACGCCCTTTCTGGAACCGTTTTTGACCCTTACGGCATAACGGCCCTCGTGGTAACGTCCTGTGACCGTGACATGGTCTCCGCTCTTAAGGTCGTACTTCTTTGCGTCGGTATCGTTTATCTCAACAATGGCCTCTTTCAGGAGGCTGCCGAGTGTCGCAGATCTCGACGACAGCATACCGGAGTAAAAGAGATGGTTACCCGTAATGAGCGTAAGCGGCAGATCCTCAGCCGTATACGCCGGTGTTTGATCCTCTTCGTCAGCCTCTTTTTCAAGGATTGACGAACTTACCGTATTGCCTGACTCTCCGGTAAGAGATTTATCAGATCTCTCGTTCAATAGCTCGACATCCGCATAACTCTTAACGTTAGCCTGTATTTTCTCAAAGGTCCCCTTGGGCTTTGCGACATTAAACTCAAAGTCGTGGGCCTTAAGAAGAGCGGAGAAGATATCGTGCGCGGTACGCGCCTCGCCGGGGGGTTTCATCAGCGGCGACATCGACTGCACCCTGCCCTCCTGGTTGGTCATCGTTCCGGCCTTTTCAGCAAAAGAGGCGACGGGAAGGACCAGGTCGGCCATGGCCGCCGTGCCGGTAAGGAAGAGTTCATTTACAACAAGGTATTGTAGTTTACTAAGGGCCTTTTCAGCCGTCTCAAAGTCCGGGTAGTTATTTAATATATCGACGCCCGCGATATAAAGGGCGTCAAGCTGTCTGGCGTCTGCCGCCTCAAGCATTCCGGCGTTGCCGAGCCCAGGGTTCTCGACCGGCTCGTAACCCGGTCCAAAGGCCGGGTGTACGCCCATGTCCCATGCGCCCCTCTGGTTACACCTATCGAGCACCGGCACAACGGTTATCTTCTTTCCGAGCGCCGTAAGCAGTTCTTTTAAAAGGCTGAAACCGCGAAGCCCGTCAGGGAAACGAAGGAACTCGGTTCCTGCGAAGAATGTCGCGCTCTCGCTACCGAAAAGCTTCCTTGCGGCGGCCCCTATATCTGACTGGTCGACACCGGACTCGTCCGATAGGTCTTTTAATGAAAGATCTTTAAAGAGTTCCGCGCAGTCCAGCCCGGCGGCCTTTTCACCGGCATCGTCGAATATAACCTTGGCGATAGCCGTTAAGAGGGCGTTCTCCGTAGCCGGATCGTGCCTCATCGTAAGCTGTGCGCAGCTATCAAGCTTCATGGCGCGGGCCGAGGCTATCATGGTAAAGACCCACCTCGAATCGAATGACCGGCGAAGCAGGTAGTCGGTAACCGGGTTTTCTTCTGATATCTGCGTTCCTACGATGAATATCGCATCCACACCTTCGAGCGCGCCCCTTAGAGAGACACCGCCCTCGTTGATGCCGGTGGCCTTGATAAATGCCGATACGGAGTCGCGATTCCATCTTGCGGAAGAATCAATATTATTGGTCTTAAAGGCCGAACGCATCAGATCCTGGAATAGAAAGAGATCTTCGTTAGTGAGCCTTGCCGAGGCTATGCCGCCGATGCGCTCCGGAGCGAAGGCTCCCAAATTGACCGCCAGAGACTCAAGCGCCTCGTCCCATGATACAGGCACCAGCTCGCCGTCCTTACGCATGAGAGGGGTCGTCAACCTGTCTTCGTTGCTTATAAAGTCGAAACCGAAACGCCCGCGCGCGCACAAGAGTTCGTTATTAACGCCCTTGCCCATCTTCGATATAGAGCGCACGACTTCGCCGTCGCGTTCCTGTATCTTGGAGGTGCAACCGGTTGCGCAGTACGGACATATCGTATCGGCGCTCTTAAGGTCCCACGGGCGGGACTTGTAACGATAGGGACGCCTCATGAAACAACCGACCGGACAGACCTCGATGCAGTTTCCGCAGTGGTCGCAGTCCAGGTAGGTACGAAGGAAGCTGGTCTCTTCCTGATGAGCGCCGCGCCCCATGGAGCCGAGCACGCCGACACCGACCGTGTCGCGGCAGACCCTTATGCAACGCGTGCACTTAACGCACCTGTTCGAATTCTTTATAATTACCGGGCTAAGCGGGTAGTCTTTTTCGTGGAAGCGTATCTTCTTCTCTTTAAAGGAACCCTTCCTCGGCCCGTGTTTATAGACCATATCCTGAAGCTCGCACTCACCGGCCTTGTCGCAAACCGGACAGTCGAGCGAGTGGTTCGAGAGGAAGAACTCTATTACGCCCTTCCTTGATTCCTGGACGGCGGCGGACTCTGAGTTGACCTCCATTCCCTCCATGACAGGGGTCGTGCAAGAGGTCATGAGCTTTCTCTGGCCCGCGATCTCTACGAGGCATATCCTGCACGCGCCGATACGCGAGAGGTCGGCCTGATAACAGAAGGTCGGTATCTCAATACCGGCCTGCTTTGCCGCCTCAAGGATCAGGGTGCCGTCCTTTACCTCGATGAATTTTCCGTTTATAGTAAGTTTTGCCATATTTATTCAATTAATCCATCTGGTCAGCCCATTTACAAGGCCCTTCCCAGTATATTTCACTCTGTCCGTTCTACCTCAAACTGGCCCAGATTGGCCCAAGGAGCCCTAGACCTTGCACCTTCCGTGTTCTTCGTGATATATGAACTCGTCTCTGAAGTGCGCGAGATTTCCGCGTATCGCCATCGTCGCTCCGTCTCCGAGCGGGCAGAAGGTGCGTCCGAATATCATGCCGCAGAGCCTCTCGATCTCGGCCGTGTCGCCGGGTCTGCCTTCGCCATCTTCCATACGCTTAAGTATCTGGGTAATCCATGTCGTACCCTCGCGGCACGGCGTACACTTGCCGCACGACTCATGGCTAAAGAACCTGTTCGTTATTAATGCGACCTTTACCATGCAGGTCGAATTGTTCATTACTATTACGCCGCCGGAACCGAGCATCGATTGCTTGGCGGCAAGTGAATCAAAGTCCATCCTTGTATCGAGATCCTTCTCAACGAGCATCGGAGCGGTGATACCGCCCGGAATAGCGGCCTTGAAGGTACCGCCCTTTATGCCGCCGGCGTGATTAAAGATAATCTCGCGTATCGGCGTGCCCATCGGAAGCTCGTAAAGGCCCGGCTTCTGAACATGTCCGCTCACGCCGTAGATCTTCGGCCCCGGACACTTCTCAGGGCCAATACCTGCGAACCACTTGGCCCCGTTCTTTATTATTGACGGTACGGTCGAGAGTGTTTCGACATTATTAATAACGGTAGGTTTGCTATTAAGACCCTCGATGGCCGGGAATGGCGGCTTTATCCTCGGAGTGCCGCGTCTGCCTTCGAGAGAGTCTATCAGCGCCGTCTCCTCACCGCAGATATAGGCGCCCGCGCCGCAGTGCACATACATGTCGTGCGAAAAACCGGAACCCATAATATTTTCGCCCAAAAAGCCCTTTTCGTAGGCCTCGGCTATGGCGGCCTCAAGCCTCCTTGCGCCGAAGACAAACTCGCCCCTTATATATATGTAAGAGACGGAGGCGCCAAAGGCGAAGCTCGCTATGGTCATTCCCTCTATCAAGAGGTGCGGGTCGTTATTTATTATGCCGCGATCTTTAAAGGTACCCGGCTCTCCCTCGTCGGCGTTACAGGCGAGGTATTTTTGCATGGTCGGGTCTTTGGGTATAAAAGACCACTTGAGGCCGGTCGGGAATCCCGCACCACCCCTGCCGCGAAGCCCCGAATCCTTGACGAGCTGGATGATATCGTCCGGCTTCATCGTAAAGGCCTTCTTGAGCGACTCATAACCGCCTCCGGCCACATAGCTCTCAACCTTGTAGGCCTCGGGGTTAAATTGATTTTTTAAGAGTATAGGTTTCATTATCCCAATAACTAGTCCCGGCTCTTCAGTGTAGCAAGGATATCGTTGACCTTCGTCTCCGTAAGGTCCTCGTAGTAAGTATCATTTATCTGCATCATCGGAGCGGTGCCGCAAGAGCCGAGGCACTCAGCCGTCGATAGTGTGAACTTGCCGTCGGTGGTCGTACCACCGACCTTTATATTTAACCTGTTTTCAATGTGCGCAATTATGCGCTCGGCCTGAAGCAGGTTACAGGAGATATTATGGCAGACCTCGATATGGTACTTGCCAACCTTCCTCTGCACATTATACATCGTATAAAACTTGGCGACTTCGTTAACGATTACAGGTTGTATCTCAAGCATCTCGGCTATTTCGAGCATATCCTCGGCCGTGACCTCCCTGACGTCGTCCTGCGCTATTGTGAGCGCGGGCATGACGGCGGCACGCTTGGTCTTGTACCGCTTCATTACCTCTTTTATCGCCTTTTTTGCTTCTTCCGTAAGCATCTCTTATCCGCCTGAAAAATTATTTATCGCACTCGCCAAATACCGGGTCGAGGCTCGAAAGTATCGCTACTACATCGGCCATGTAGGTCTCTTTACTGAGAAAGTCCATAACCTGCAGATTCACAAAACTCGGAACGCGGAGCTTTAACCTGTAGGGCTTCTCCGTGCCGTCACTCAGGATATATACGCCAAGTATTCCCTTCGGTCCCTCGATAGCCGAATATACCTCGCCCTCGGGCACGGTAAAGCCGCTTGAGACGTACTTGAAGTGGTGTATCAGATTTTCCATATTGTCGTATATCGCGTCCTTGGCGGGCGGCACGACATCCGGGATATCCACGGCTATGGGGCCGTCCGGCATCGAATCAAGGGCCTGCTCGATGATACGGAGCGACTGCCTCATCTCCGCCATCCTTAAGAGATAACGGTCGAAGCAATCGCCCTTCTCTCCCACCGGCACGTCGAAATCAAAGCGGTCGTATACGGAATACGGCGTATCCTTCCTGATATCCCACGGCACACCGCTTGCCCTCAGGTTAGGGCCGGTAAAGCCGAAGTTAATCGCGTCTTCAGCGCTAATGGCCCCGATATCCCTGTTTCTCTGTATCCAGATACGGTTGCCCGTAAGCAGTTTATTATATTCGTCGAGCTTCTCCGGCAGAATGCGGACAAAGTCACGAACCTTATCGAAAAATTTCTGGTCAGCGTCGTACCTGACGCCGCCGACCCTCATATAAGAGCAGGTCATACGCGCGCCGCTTATCATCTCGAAGAGATCGAGACACATCTCTCTCTCCCTGATGCAATAGAGAAAGGCCGTTAGAGCGCCCATATCGACCGCCCACGCGCCGATACCGAGAAGGTGGCTCGCGCAACGGGCAAGCTCGGCGACGATAACGCGAAGATACTCGGCCCTGTCCGGGATATCGCCCTCTATACCGAGCGCTTTTTCAACGGCCATGACGTAGGCCATGTTGTTACTCATTGCGCTCATATAGTCGAGCCTGTCGGTATATGGCGTAAACTGGTGATAGAGCAGGTTCTCGGCTATCTTCTCCGTGCCGCGATGGAGATAACCGATATCAGGCTCGGCGCGAAGGATCTTCTCACCCTGCATCTCTAAAATAAGATGCAGGACACCGTGGGCGCTTGGATGCTGCGGACCCATGCTGATGGTGACCTTCTTTGTAGAGAGTAGCTCTTCTCTATCTTCTATATTTTCGTTTTCGCTCATATACTATTCGTCTTCTTTTTCTTCGCCAAATGGGTTGTACTCGTCTTTATAACCCTTTAATGGATAGTCTTTCCTAAGCGGATATCCGACCCAGTCGGGCGCGAGGTAAATACGCCTAAGGTCAGGGTGGCCGTCGAATACTATGCCGTAGAGGTCGTATGCCTCCCTCTCGGCCCAGTCGGCGGCGCGCCAGATGCCTGTTACAGACGGTATATGCTCTCCGTCGTCGAGCCTGACCTTTAGCCTCAGGTTAAAGGCGTTCTGTATCGAATAGAGATGGTATATGACACCCATCCTCGGCCCGTCGTCGAGGTCAAGGTAGTCCATGCCAACGACGTCGTGCAGAAAGTCGAGCTTTATGGACTCGTCGCTCTTTACGGCGTTACATACGTCCAGAAGGTCGTCCTTACCTATCTCAAAGGTCAGCTCACCCCTGTGTATGGTATGCGAGAGCGCGGCAGTGCCGACGACCTTTTTGAGTAACTGGACTATATGTGAATCTTCGCTTATATCGTACATTTTTTATAAAAAACCTATCTTATTCAGCCTTACGGCCTTACAGCCTTACAGATTAATATTCATATCCACGCTGATCTGCTTTAAGACCTCGGGGTAGTCCTCTTTTATCTTTTCCTGCAATTGCAGAAATGCGTAGAGCAGCGCCTCGGGGCGCGGCGGACAACCCGGCACATATATATCTACCGGTATAACAAGGTCGGTGCCCTGCACGACCGAATAGGTATTAAACGGGCCGCCGGAGCTTGCGCAACCGCCCTGAGCTATGACCCAGCGTGGCTCGGCCATCTGATCGTAGAGCATCTTTACGGCCGGGGCGATCTTCTTTGTCATCGTTCCGGCGATCACCATAACGTCTGACTGTCTCGGAGAGGCGCGAAATATGGTGCCGTACCTGTCAAGGTCGTAACGCGAACAGGCCGTGCTTATCATCTCGATGGCGCAGCAGGCCAGACCGAATGTCACGGGCCAGAGCGACGACGCCCTTGCCCAGTTCTTGGAGAAACGGAGCGGGGGGGTATGTTTTGCGAGCTTAACGACCGGATTTTTCCTGATAAAGTCAAAGACACTGCTCACATTAGTGAGAATAACGGAATCTTCCAGTGATTCTTCGGTTATCTTATCGTCTTCCACATACTGCATTCAAAAAACCCCTTATCAGACTAAACCCAGTCCAGTGCGCCCTTTTTCCAGGCATAGGCAAGGCCCACGGCCAGGATTACCAGGAATATGATCATCTCAAAGAATATAAATAATGAAATCGTCTTATCGGCCAAGAGCACCGCCCAAGGAAAGAGGAAGAGCGTCTCGACGTCGAAGACGATAAAGAGTATAGCTATAAGAAAGTAATGTACTTTGAAATGGCCCCTGTCGGCGTCGCCAACGGGCGGCATTCCACACTCCCAGGGTGAGAGTTTGTCCTTGTAAAAGTTCTTCGGACCCATAATCTTATTCATGACGAGCGCAGCGGTGCCAAGGATGCCCACAAAGCCCATCATTATCAGAATAGAAAAATAAGGTACCATAATCCTTCTCCAGGGATATCTCTGACCAGTTCTAACTATCTAAAACAATTTGTTATTTAGGTACGGAACGGAGACAGGCCGCATCTCTCCCACAAAACGGTCCATCTATCTTCATGAAAGATAAAACAACCCGCCCTGTTTGTCAAGAAAAAACTGTATACAGTATACAGAAAACAGGTCGCGCCCAATGAACTTTGACCGGGCCTGTAAAGAGACCCGATATAGTCTTAATTCTCGTATAAGTCCGTCCTTCTATCCTTTAAGACGTGATTGGCCGGGGTGATATGTTTATCTCTCGCCGCGCGCGGGTCGATCTCCAGCACGCACGAGGCGGCGCGCCCACGGGGGGCTCTATGTAATATCCGGCCTGTCGGCCCGGTTATCTGGCTTTTCCCTATAAAGGTAAGAGACTCTCCGGCTATTCGCTCTTCGGTGCCTACGCGGTTGGCGGTCACGGCAAAGACCCGGTTTTCAAGAGACCTCACCGGCATGCTGTCGGGACAATTTGGAAGGACAAGGTTCGAGGGGTGAAGTATTATGTCGGCCCCCTTGAGCGCAAGGGTCCTTGTAACCTCTGGGAAGAGCCAGTCAAAACATATCATCAGGCCGACGCGTACCTTGCCGATCTTTTGAACGGTAAAGGGCATGTCCCCCTTATTAAAGATCTTTTTTTCACCGGCGAAGAGGTGCGCCTTGCGGTAATGGCCGCTAACCCCATTCGGGCCGACCAGAACGGCGCTATTGTAGATCTTTTTACCGTCTCTTTCAGGCAGCCCCGCGGCTATAAACATATTAAGGTCGCCCGCGGCCTCTATAAGCCTCTTAACCGTAGGCCCTCTATCTATATCTTCGCCTATCTCTTCGGCAAGTCCTCGCGCCTCGGCTTTATCCCTGAACTGATAACCGCTATTAAATAGTTCGGGAAGAACCATAAGGTCGGCCTCAAGGCGCGACAGCCCCTTAATGGCCCCCTCGACATTCTTCCCGGTCTCGCCGAATACCGGCCTTGTCTGCAAGAAACCTATCTTCATAATGAAAACTCCTTATTAGAAATAACTTTATGACTCTGGAGTATATATCCAAAAATCCCTTTTGTAAACCGCGCCGGAAGAGCGCGACCTTTACGCAGGCCAGCTAATATGTTAAAAACTGCATTGAAAGGGCCCTTACCGAAGATAATACCATGTTATTCAACTCTCACTTCTTTATATTCATATTCCTGCCCATAACACTTATCGTCTACTACCTGCTAGGTGGACGAAGAAGATCAGCCGCAGCCGTATGGGTAACACTCGCCTCTCTATTCTTCTACGGCTGGTGGAACCCTAACTATCTTATCTTAATAATCTTTTCCATGGTCTTCAACTACACCGTCGGCTTAAAGCTTCGAGGGAGCGCAGGCACGAGCAAGGGCTTATTCATATTCGGCGTCTTAGTAAATCTCGCCCTTATAGCCTACTTCAAGTACGCCAACTTCTTTGTCGATTCGATAAACGCCGTCTCCGGCGCGGGCCTTGCGCTCGATACGATAATACTTCCGCTTGCGATATCCTTCTTTACCTTTCAGCAGATCGCATATCTTGCCGACGCCTAACGTGGTATTACCGAAGAGCACAGTTTTTCGCACTACGCGCTCTTTGTGACATTCTTCCCGCAGCTCATAGCCGGGCCCATCGTTCACCATAAGGAGATGATGTCGCAGTTCACCTCTACAGGCGAAGGGTCCAGGGAACGAGATAAAACCTCCGCTTATATAACAATAGGCCTGACCATATTTTTTATGGGACTATTTAAGAAGGTCGTCATCGCCGATAATATCGCGCAGTTTGCGACTCCGGTCTTTAGCGCCGCGCTCGGCGGGGCCGAGATCACGCTCTTTGAGGCCTGGGCTGGCGCCCTCTCCTATACCTTTCAGCTCTATTTTGACTTTTCCGGTTACTCGGATATGGCCATAGGGCTAGGATACCTCTTCGGCATCAGGCTGCCGCTTAACTTCAACTCGCCATACAAGGCCGTAAATATAATCGACTTCTGGCGCAGATGGCACATTACGCTCTCCCGCTTTTTCAGAGATTATATCTATATCCCGCTCGGCGGCAGCCGCGCAAGCAGTTCAAGGACGCTTACAAACCTCTTTGTCACCATGCTGCTTGCCGGCCTCTGGCACGGCGCGGGCTGGACCTTCGTCTTCTGGGGCGGGCTGCACGGCCTCTACCTCGCCATAAACCACGCCTTCCGCTCATTTAGAAGAAAAGTCCTTGGTCACGACCTCGACAAGAGTTCCCGTATCGGCCGCTATATCTCGACGCTCCTCACCTTTCTGGCGGTCGTCGTCTCCTGGGTGATCTTCAGGGCTGAGAACTTCTCATCGGCAGTAAGTATATTAAAGGGCATGTGCGGCATGGGCGGCGTCGCATTCCACAAGCGTTACGAAGAAAAATGGCCCGACCTCGCCCCGACCCTTAAGGGCCTTGGCGTAGAGTTTACCGAGTTCAGGTTGTTCGAGGGCGACGACGCGCTGATATGGCTTACCTTAATACTTATAATCGTATGGGGGGCACCCAACCTGCACGATATTATGCGGGATAAGACCCCGGCCATAGGTTACGAAGCTCCAAGCGGCAGATATTCACCCGCCAGCTAAGGGGCGCCCTCACCAAGAACAGGCTCTACGCGCGTGGCGAATATACCGAAGAGTCTATGGCACTCTTTCGTTCGCTGATAAAAAAAGCTCGCGATAAGGATATCGAACTCACCTTCGCCATATCCCCCGTCCACTCATACCAGATGGAACTAATGAGACTTTTGTCCATCTACCCGGTCTTCGAAGATTGGAAACGTGAGATAGTCGAAGTGCTTGAAGAAGAGAGTGCGCCCCACCCCGATAAAGACCCCTTCCCGCTCTGGGACTTTAGCGGTTATAATTCCATCACAACGGAGAACTTCGCCAACGGAAACAGTCCCTCAGGCTCACTAAGATGGTACTGGGAACCGACCCACTACAAACGCGAGGTGGGCGACTTGATCTTAAAACGAATACTCGGCGACGGCAAAGGCGTACCGGACGACTTCGGCGTCAGGCTGAAGGCGGATAATATAGAGAAAGAACTATTAAAGATACGGGCCGACCGCAAGCGCGTACACGCGAAGAATCCTGAGATAATAAAAGAACTCGACCGCATATGGAAAGAGACCGCCAAGGCTCGCGCCCAGTTCATGAAGAGACAAAAGAATATCAAGCGCCTGATATAAGATACCTCTTTAAAGATAAACACTATCTACAAATAAGCAACGCTGACGACAGACTAGCGGCTACGACAAATCTCATCCGCGAAATAAAAGAGACGACAGCTTGCGACCACTTAATGTTCAGCACTCTACAACCTACCAACGCGGGCGACAAACTATGGTCTACTACAACTTTTATCCGCGAAAGAAAACAGGCGAACGCCTGTGTTGAAATATGGTAGATCATGTGGTACTTTTTTAGATTAATCAAATAAACGAATAGAGGGATATAAAATGGCTATAACAAGAGAAGACGTAAAACATGTCGCCGTGCTTGCGAGACTACGACCGACAGATGAGGATATCGACCTCTATACGGGTCAGTTGCAGCGCATCATGGGCCATGTGGAGAAGATATCGGAGGTAGATACCGAAGGCGTGGAACCGACGACCTCGACCGTGCCGCTTCGAGCCGTGACGAGAGATGACGTCATCAAGGATTCGCTGCCGCAAGAGAGCGCCATTAAAAACGCGCCCATCGGCGAACGCGGGGCCTTCAGGGTTCCCAAGGTAATAGAATAAGAAAGCGGGTATATAAATTGACTGAGACGATAAAAGAACTTTTGCATAAATTAAGTAGCGGCGCTCTTACTTCGGTCGAACTCACGAGCAACTATCTCGACCGCATCAAAGAGGTCGAAGAACGCGTCGGCGCCTTTATCACCGTGACCGGCGAAGAGGCGATCAACTCGGCTCTCGTGGCCGACGCAAATGTAAATAGCCCGGACGACGAACCGGGGCCGCTCGGAGGCATACCTGTCGGCGTAAAAGATATCTTCTGTACCGACGGCGTTCGCACGACATGCGCCTCAAAGATACTTGAAAATTTCATCCCGCCCTACGACTCTACAGTCGTAACGAAACTAAAAGAGGCCGGAGCCGTTATAGTCGGAAAACTCAATATGGACGAGTTCGCAATGGGCTCTTCGTCTGAGAACAGCGCGCTGGCAGATACGCGTAACCCGTGGGACCTCGAACGAGTACCGGGCGGGTCGAGCGGCGGTTCCGCGGCGGCGGTCGCGGCTGGCGAGTGCGTCGTCTCTATCGGAACCGATACGGGCGGCTCCATACGCCAGCCAGCGGCATGTTGCGGCATTGTTGGATTAAAGCCCACATACGGTCGCGTATCGCGTTTCGGCATGATGGCCTTTGCCTCGTCGCTAGACCAGGCCGGGCCGTTTGCAAGGACGGTCGAGGACGCTGCTATAGTTTTAGGCGCGATTGCGGGCCACGACGAAAAAGACTCCACCTCGCTCGACGAGCCGGTGCCCGACTTTACAGCGACGCTAAACGACGGCGTAGAGGGGCTTCGTATCGGCATACCGAAAGAATTCTTCATAGAGGGCATCGACCCGGAGGTAGAGGCGGCGGTGCGCGCGGCGATAGACCTATTAAAGAGCAAGGGCGCGGTAGTCGTGGATATCAGCCTTCCGCACACCCACTACTCGGTCTCGACCTACTACATAGTCGCCACAGCCGAGGCCTCAAGCAACCTCGCGCGTTACGACGGGGTAAAGTACGGCCTCAGGGTAGATAACGGAGGCGGCCTGATGGATATGTACCGCGACACCCGCGAGGCCGGTTTCGGCGCGGAGGTAAAACGCCGCATTATGCTCGGCACCTACGTGCTTTCGTCCGGTTACTACGACGCATATTACCGTAAGGCCTCACAGGTAAGAACGCTGATAAAACGCGACTTCGCCGAAGCCTACAAGGTGTGCGACGTAATAATAACCCCCACGGCCCCGACCCCGGCCTTTAAGATAGGCGAAAAGACCGCCGAACCCCTGACGATGTACCTCTCGGATATCTTCACACTCTCGTCGTCGCTGGCCGGAGTCCCCGCGATATCGATCCCATGCGGATTTACGAAAGAGAACTTGCCCATAGGCCTCCAGATAATAGGACACCACCTAGACGAAGCCACCGTCCTACGCACCGCGCATACCTACGAACAGGCGACGGAGTGGCATACGAGAGTTGCGGAGTTGTAGAAAAGATGACGGAGCAAGCTGAAATAGAGCGTCAACAAAATCAGGCTGAAGAGTACGAGGAAATACAAGAAAGAATAAACGAAAGCAACACCCTTTAAAAGGAACGGTGGGCACAGCCCACCCTACATTTTTAGAAAATATCCGGCGCGGACCGGGGGCAATCAGGCATCCGGGATTCCGCGCCACGAAAATTGCCCGCACAGACTGTGTGCACGGAGGCCCGACATGACCACAACCTGGAGCAACTCCTTAAAGACCGGCCTTGAATGGCAGGACGCGCAACATAGAGAGCTTATCGACGAGATGGATCTCCTCCTGAACTCGATGGAGACCGGGGCTAGCCGTGAAGCGCTTGTCGAGATATTCTACTTTCTCGATAGCTATGTGATACACCACTTCGGCGAGGAGAAAACAGCGATGGAAAAGGCCCGATATCCGGAGCTTGGCCTTCACCTGCTTGAGCATACTATATTTATAACCTCGCTCGTGGAGCTAAAGAGCGACTTATCGAAAAACGATGTATCGCCTGAACTGAAGGCAAAGACAAAAGACCAGCTGATCGACTGGTTTGTAAAGCACATAGGACAGGTCGATAAGAAACTTGGAGCGTTTTTGATAACAAATGGGTTAGAAGAAGCCTAAATTATTTTTCATTATAAAAGCAAAAGGGAGTCTTTTTAATTATGCAATACGAACCGGTTATGGGGCTTGAGATACACGCGCAGCTTAATACGAATACAAAACTATTTTGCGGATGTTCGACAGAGTTCGGCGCCGAGCCGAATACGCAAACCTGCCCGGTATGTCTAGGCCTGCCCGGCGTGCTGCCGGTCCTTAATAAAGAGGCCGTCGAGCTTGCTATCCAGATGGGCCACGCAATCGACGCAGAGGTAAATAAGACCTCGATATTTGCGCGTAAAAACTTCTTCTACCCCGACCTGCCCAAGGGTTATCAGATCACGCAGTACGAAGAGCCGATAGTAGGGCTCGGGCATATCGAGATAGAGGTCGGCGGCGAAACCAAACGCATCGGCATAACGCGCATCCATATGGAAGAGGACGCGGGAAAGCTCATCCACGGCGCGGGAATGGAAGATGCGAGCGCAAGCTTTGTCGATCTCAACAGGGCATGCACGCCGCTTATAGAGATAGTCAGCGAACCGGACATCCGGACACCAGAAGAAGCTAGCGCTTATATGAAGGCCGTTCACGATATTGTTGTATATCTAGGCATATCTGACGGCAACATGGAAGAGGGCAGCTTCCGTTGCGACGCTAATATCTCCGTGCGCCCCGTCGGACAGAAAGAGTTCGGCACGCGCACGGAGTTAAAGAATATAAATAGCTTTAAGTTCGTAAAGGACGCGGTCCGCTACGAGATAGAGCGCCAGATAGATGAGATAGAAGACGGCGGCACCATAGTTCAGGAAACTCGCCTCTGGGACTCTGCCAAGGGTGTAACGGTATCGATGCGCACCAAGGAAGAGGCCCACGACTACCGCTACTTCCCAGAGCCGGACCTCCTGCCGCTCGTTCTGGAAGAGGCGACAATAGAGCGGCTCAAGGACGAACTGCCCGAGCTTCCGGCCGCAAAGAAGGCTCGCTTTATCGAAGAGTATTCGCTGCCGCCCTACGACGCCGGGGTACTTACCGCCGAGCGCGCCCTCGCCGACTATTACGAAGAGACGGTCGCACTCGAAAAAGACGCCAAGGCCGTATCAAACTGGGTCATGGGCGAGCTCTTAAGGCTCTTGAACGAAGAGGGCCGAAAGATCACCGACCGCCCCGTTACGCCCGAAAGTCTCGCGGCGCTGGTCACGATGGTAAAGGGTGGCGAGATCAGCAACAAGATCGGCAAAGAGGTCTTTGAAGAGATGTATAAGAGCGGCAAGGCAGCCGCCGAGATAGTAAAGGCGCGCGGCCTCACGCAGATATCGGATACCGGCGAGCTTGAAGGTATAATAGACGGCATATTAGCCGCCAACAGCGACGAAGTAGAACGCTTCCGTGGCGGCGAGACAAAGCTTATGGGCTTTTTCGTTGGACAGGCGATGAAGGCGACAAAAGGCCAGGGCAATCCGAAAGTGCTAAATCAATTACTTAGAGATAAGTTAAACGGCTAGGGCTGCTTATAAAGCAATGCTCGCGTGAATGGCCAATGTGAACGCTTCTACAGCGGTACGATGCGCGAAATAAAAGCACACCTGTGTGCCTAGGCGTCGTTTAACTCGGCCTTGCCCTTCTTTTGGCGTTTGCGCCTCCATGTAACAATCCCCGCAGCACCCATGGCAAGCAGCGCAAGAGATGCCGGTTCCGGCGTTGGCGCTCCGCCTACCGGCCCTGCGTGGATTGAAGCAGCGCTAACCGAGTCCCATCCCCATGAATTTATGGTCAGGGTGGTGGGCGAGTTTGTTATGTTAACCCAGGCGGTAATGAAAGCAACCGACGGAGTAGTATCCAAGAATGTAAAACCGATATTTCCGGTAACGTTGCCAACAAAATTACCGGCCGAGGACTTGCTCAGAAACTTGATACCACCAGCTTTAGGCATTGAAGGGGTAATAGAGTTGAAACTTGTAGAAAAGTTTCTAAGGTAACTGGCGCCTAACGTACCGGTATCTACCATTAAAGACACAAATCCCCCAAAACCACCAGCGCCCTTTATATAGTCTGAAGCAGAAAAATTTCTAACAAGGATTTCATCCGAGGCATCCGAATTTACGTCGATATTAATATATGAGCCGGTAGAGAGTACAATAGGCGCGGTAGGGGTGAAGGTATATGGAGCGGCCTCCGCCTGCGTGGCGCATACGCCGACAAGAGTAAGTCCGGAGAGCAGACCGGCGGCTGCATACGAAAAGGCCTTGTTGACCTTGCCAGTCTTTTCGGTTACGGCAAGCGAGGCGGTTGCATTCTTTGAATATTCTGCAAGTCCTCTATCAAGCCTTGACTTCGTATTTTTTTTTGACATTATTAAGACCTCCCGAATGATTTAATCTAAGGAAACTCTGATCTATTCGTGAACTCGTATCTTGCGTCTAAAATATCCAGCTTCCGCGTTGCGAATCTTCGAAATAGCTAGCTATTCCGTACGATTCACGCCTTGAACCTGAACATTTTCGTTCGCAATCTACTTCGTTCAGAATAAATCAGAACTTCCCTAACAATGAGAATGAAGCGTTATTATTGAATAATGTTTTACCAGAGACAGAAAATGATGTCAAGAAAACAGACCTAGGCGCTCCGGTATTCTAGAGTACTGATCAAATAAATATCTAAAGATATAGATGCCAGGAAGTAAGAGAGTGAAAGATAGGTATAGATCCGGGTTCTACCAATAGGCCTTATTATAGATCGAAGACCTTAAAACCCTTCTCTTTCCATTCAAAGTAGTTATTGAGTATGGTGCGGTGGTCGAAGGCTATCGTCATTGCCGCAAGCTCTTTGGGCGTCACTATCGATGCCTTTTCGGCGTCGCTTCCTCCGTGAGGTTTGCCCTCGGCTGTGGCTAGAAATACCACGGTAATATTATGGCCCCGGTCGTCGCGCTTGGGGTCTGAGTAGGCGTGCATCTGGCGCACCAGTTTTACCTTTAGAGAGGTCTCTTCCCTCGCCTCTCTGATGGCGGCCTCTTCGAGCGATTCCCCGACATCGACAAAACCTCCGGGCAGCGCCCATCCATAGGGCGGATGTTTGCGCTTAACCATAACTATTCCCTTACCTTCGATCTCTATAATAATATCAACGGTCGGATAGGGATTTTTCTGTGTGCCTGAAAATGGTGGCAAGAGCACGCTCCTTAGTTTAGACTTAAAATGCTAGTCTTGTGACTTTAATAAGAAAATTTTAGCACAGCGTAAATTACATGTCCATATCTTCACAGGAGACCGGCAATCTTATGGGTTGAATAGGCGCGGGAATAATGATAAAAATAGAGATTCCACATCCGATTATTTCCGTCGTTCATTCGGCGGTCGTCCAGAGATTTTTTAACAATATAGAACTTATTAAGGAGGATCTACGATGGGTCTTTTAACTGGAAAAAAAGCGGTTATTTTCGGCGTAGCCAATGAGCGTTCCATAGCCTGGGCCATTGCGAAGAAGCTTAAAGAAGAGGGAGCGGAGCTTGCCTTCACATACCTCGGAGAGCTCATGGAAAAGCGCGTACGTCCGCTGGCCGAAAGCCTTGGCGCAGAAATCATCATCCCCTGCGACGTAACCAGCGACACCGAGATAGAGTCTGTATTTAATATGCTCGACGCCACATGGGGCTCGCTCGACATACTTGTCCACTCTCTCGCCTTTGCCAATAAAGAAGAACTCAAGGGCGGTTTTGCCGATACCTCGCGCGAGGGTTTTGCCCTTGCCTTAGACATAAGCGCCTACTCGCTAGTGGCCCTATCGCGTGGCGCAAGACCCCTTATGCAGGCCGCCGGAGGCGGCTCTATCATCACGATGACCTACTACGGGGCCGAAAAGGTTATTGCAAACTATAACGTCATGGGTGTCGCCAAGGCCGCTCTCGAATGCTCCACCATGTACCTTGCCGACGACCTCGGCAGGAGCAACATCAGGGTAAACGCCATAAGCGCCGGCCCGATAAAGACACTTGCCGCGATGGGCATATCCGGTTTCAGGACGATACTCGACAAGGTTGAAGAGTCCGCTCCGCTACGCCGCAACGTAACTCAAGACGACGTAGCCGGCACCGCCGCCTTCCTCGCCAGCGACCTCTCAAGGGGTGTCACGGGCGAAACGATCTACGTGGACGCGGGGTTCAATATCAAGGGGATGTAGATGCGCCTCATAGCCGACCTGCACGTACATACAAAATACTCTCGCGCTACAAGCAAGGAGATGGACCTTCCGAATCTCGACCTCTGGGCGCGAAGGAAGGGCATCGACATCATCGGCACGGGCGACTTCACCCACCCTGCACACTTTGCCGACATAGAACGGCAACTCGAACCCGCGCCAAACGCGCCGGGGCTCTTTCTCCTAAAGAACCGCTCTAAGAATGCAAGGCCCGTCTACTTTATGCTCACCAGCGAGGTAAGCAACATCTATTCGACCGTCACAGACGGCGTAAAGAAGACACGCAAGATACACAGCCTCATATTCGCGCCTGATCTTAATACCGTGCGAAAGATGAATGCAAAGTTTGATAGTCTCGGCAATATCCACTCCGACGGGCGGCCCATATTCGGCTTCTCATCCCAGGATCTCATAGAGATAGTGCTCGACGCATCCCCAGACGCCATGCTCATCCCGGCCCACGCCTGGACGCCGTGGTTCTCCATATTCGGCTCCAAGTCAGGCTTCGATACTATAGAAGAATGTTACGGGCAATATACAAAATATATCCATGCCATAGAGACCGGGCTATCAAGCAACCCGCAGATGAACTGGCAGCTATCCGCGCTCGATAATATTACGCTCATATCAAACTCCGACGCCCATTCACCGAGAAAACTCGGACGCGAGGCCAACGTACTGTCGTGTACGCCCGACTATTTTGAGATTATTCGTATAATACGCGAAAGAGATACTGAAAAATTTCTCTATACGATAGAGTTCTTCCCCGAAGAGGGCAAGTACCATAGCGACGGCCACCGTACATGCGGCGTCATGTGGAGCCCGCAAGAGACGGGAAAACACGGCGGTCTCTGCACCGTATGCGGACGGCCCGTTACGGTCGGCGTCCTGAACCGCGTAATGGAGCTATCGGACCGCGCCGAAGGTTTCAGGCCCGAAGGCTCTATACCCGGACGCGCCCTCGTGCCGCTCGAAGAGATAATAGCCGCCGTAATGGACAGGGGCGTAAATACCAAGGGCGTGCGAGAAAGATATAATACGATAGTCGAGACGACGACCGAGTTCGAGTTACTGCTCGACATTGAAGGAAGAGAGCTTCAAAGGCTCTGCGGCGAAGATATCGCCCGCGCGATAGAACGTGTGCGCGCCGAAGATATATCGCTCACCCCCGGCTTTGACGGAGAGTTCGGAAAGATAGAACTATTTGCCGGTAGAGATATCCATAAGCTATGACGACCTCACAGAAAGAAGTTCTAAAGAGATACGGACCCGGTTTCGCGCTCCTGTGCATTGCCTATATCATATTTCTCTTCTTCGGCAAAGATGGCGCATTCCTTACCGACAGTGGCACGATTGAGAGGGGGCTATACTATACGGCCTCCGATTATATAAGTCACTTTTATAGCTCAACCGGTGAGAGCCCCTTCCTGGAATGGCTTTATAATTTCGCCTTTCACTTCGCGCCCGGACATAACCCGGAAAAACCCTTCTTTATCTTCCTGCTCGGATATTTCAAGATGGCCCTTAACGCTGTCGGAGTGGTGGAGAAAGAGCCGGCCATATTCAACCATATTCTGGTAACCTTGCTAACCTTCTTAACATGGTTCTACCTCGTCCGGAGAAAGATGGCGCTTCTGGGTCTCGCCGTAGGAGTTTTCATACTGACATGCCCTCCGGTGGAATTCTTCAGCGCCCACGGACAACATACAATACTCGGCATATTTCCTTTTCCATAGCGCTTCTGCTTATAAGAGAAAAGGGCGGCAGGCTCGGAACCGAGGGGTTGCTGCTTGGCCTCTCATTTTTCGCATCACACCATTTTACGATACTGGCCTTCGCGGCTTTTTCAGCCCGCTTCGTATATATCATATATATGGAACGCGCTATTGGCAAACCCCTAAAGTATTTGCTCGCCTTCGCCTTTCCATTTTTAGTTTACTTCGCACGAGACCTGGCCCACTGGGCTCACCCCCTGACCCTTCTCTCCACACAAGAATATATTGAGCTTGCCGCCTACCTGAAAAAGCCTAATAATTATATATTCGGGGCTCTGCTCCATTCCGGCACCGCCGCCGCTGTCCAGCGTCTTCCATTCCATCCAAGTTACACCCTTGAGCTAATGCAGACCTTATATCCAAATGTTCACCTCTTATGGTATCTAATCCTGCCGGTAATATTCCTGATCTCTAAAGTACAGGATATTTACCTTTCTATCAAAAGAAAAAAACTGGACTTGAAAGCCCTCTTTAACCCGCTGGAGAGAATGATCGTATTTATTGCCATCATCACAATCGGCTCGGCCCTTATACACGCCTACCTTGGCCTGGTAATCGTAGCCAGGGCCTTTCTTCCCTATATACTTCTCTTAATTTTTCTTCAATTCATGCTTTTACAATGGACACTTGCCGCCGTCCAAGCAAAAAACATTCTATATGGTCGCACCATAACAACTCTCTTTGCCGCCGTAACCTTACTGTTTTTCATATTAAATACCAATTTTATGAAAATAGTACTGGAGCAAAAACCAGTACTTGTCAATGAGAGGGCTCGCGCCATGGAAAACCCCTTCATGGAATCTAATGTAAAGATTCGAGTATCGTACAATTTTGCAAAACTACGCGCATTTCTTGAGTCATATCAAAGGAGCGGCATTAAAGAACTCATAGTGCCTCCGAGTTACTTTATGATTATATACTCCATACGTTATCAAGACGAGGGAAAGCTCTGTTCATTAGCTTTATTAAAAGACATGGCTACAAATATAACGAGAAGGGAGGTGTTAAACGATAATCTCGACCGCGTCATAGTGCTCTACATGAACGAGCATGTCTACTTCCGAATGAAAAAGAATATTGAAACCGCACCGATAATGAAGATTATTTCGGATATCGACCAGAGTATCAACAACAGCTTCTCATACAGGCACGAATATAGCTTTCAGGTGGATGAATTGATCGACATTCTGGACAATCAACTTAGCCCCGAATGGTTATACAAAGACTCCTGCAGGACCTTATACTTTCAAAATATTTCAAGTAAGAACAGACATATTGAGTAAGTCTATGCAAGGAGGCTCAAGACCTCTTTGTCTCATAGCCGCCTGTCGTCTCACCGAAAGAAGCGCCTCTCACATCAATGGTTTTCTCCGTGCGAACCGGCAAAGCTGATTGCCGGTTCATAATACCCTTTACAAATACGCGTAATTCAGATATTTTTTATAAGTTAACCTAAGGAAGCGCTGATCTATTCGTGAACTCGTATCTTGTGCCTAAAATATCCGGCTTCTGTCTTGCGAATCTGAAGATTTTAGGGCAATCTACTTCGTTCAGAATAAATCAGAGCTTCCATAGTAAGATTAGAATGGTAGAATTGTGCGTAAGATATCTTATCGGAGTCTTTTATAAGTGGCCATTGCAATTATCATAATCCTCTTAATCGTCGTGGTCGGAGCGCTCGCCATATTCGTAAAAGCGCGCCCCGACACAGATTCCGTCACTGTCAAGGGACAAGAACGCGAAGAGGTCGAAGATGTGATCGCCCTTAACATGGCAGAGGCGAAGAGAAAGAAGGAAGAAAAAAGAATCGCTAAAGAGGCGGAGTTCCCGGATACGGGAGAGCTTACCAATAATGGCGACGGCACATGGCTACTCAACCCGAAGTCCTACTTCCCCCTCAATGTCAGGATTGCTGACGAAAAGGTCGCCAAAGAATTAAAGGAGACGCTAGACAGGGGTTACTTCCAGAGTTTTTCGGAAGCGGCCAGAAGTGTGCATACCATTATAAAGACGCACTCCATAACCTGCAAAGAGGTCGAAGAATATTTAAGGGTATATAAACCTGTATATATGTCGCGTATAAATAATATAAAGCTGGACTCGGCTTCTTTTGCCGGCGGCGCGGGCAACCTTAACAAAACCCTTGATGAAGCTGGCAAGAGGGTTTTAAAAGATCTCAAGATCCAGCCCCACTGTAATCTCATAACACTCTTTGAGGGCCATCATTCAGACGCGCCCGATACCGAGGCCGTCAAGAAGAAGTTCGGAAGCCAGGCCGCCGACTTCTACTCATCCAAGAAGAAGGGCATTCACACTGTGCCGCAAAACCACCCTCAAAGAAGTGCCTTTGAAAAGCTCGTCTCACTAAAGCTCGCTCACTCCGGCTCGCGCACCAACTCGAAGAAGATCCTGCAGACACTATCTCTTAAAGACATGTCTAAACTGGTCGAAGACCTGAACTACCCCGACTTCAAGGATAGAAAAGAGGCCTACAAGACGATCTCACAGCTGCCAGACCTGAAGATACGCCTCAATCACGTCATCGACTATCGCACAATCTACGAGGTGCTGCCGCTCTCAGACGACCTTTCTCCGGATGGACCGTCCAATGTCAAGATGAAGGCCAAATACGTACAGGAGGTAGCAAAGCTAATCACAGGCTCCTACCTTAGAGGCGGTAGCGCCCTTGCCGACCACGACGGATATAAGAAATCGTCCTACGCCCTCATTAAGGGTTGGGAGCTAGTGCCGGAGAAAGACTGCTGCCAGTATTGCAAGGAGCAGGCCGCAAAGAAGTACGACAAGAAGAGCTACCCACGCACCCCCATGCACCTCGGTTGCAGGTGTAAGGTCATTACGATCCTGTAAAAAAAACCCCGGACTGCGAACCAGCACAGACTAATAGAGATAATATTACTAATCTTGATTATTCAACCGGAAAGTTTTACGATATTAAGAGAAAAGTTCTGAGAAAATAGCTTGATAAGAGGCCTCTATAAGCGCCCGTCTTTTAATAGGTCCGAATTGTTGGGGTGGGCGAGGGGAATTGAACCCCCAGCATCCTGAGTCACAGTCAGGTGCTCTACCATTGAGCTACGCCCACCATAAGAAAGACTAAAAATGATAATACACGCTTACGTATGTTTTATAAAGTAAAAAATGCGCAAAACGCGAATAAAAGTGGTGCGCCAGAGAGGATTCGAACCTCTGACCGATTGCTTAGAAGGCAATTGCTCTGTCCAGCTGAGCTACTGGCGCGTTAATAAGAAATTATACCAGACCCGAAGATGAAATTAAAGAGACAAAATCAATATATTTCAACAAAGGAAGCTCTGATCTATTCGTGAACTCGTATCTTGCGTCTAAAATATCCAGCTTCCGCGCCCTGAATCTTCGAAATAGCTCACTATTCCGTACGATTCACGCCTTGAATCTGAAGATTTTCGTTCGTAATCTGCTTCGTTCAGAATAAATCAGGGCTTCCTAAAAAGTCTTTACTTGTCATATCACCGCCGAGCCGGTATAATTTTCACCAGACGCACAACCCTTTGACCTCTTCAGCCGACCAACACGCGCCCTCTTTAGAGCCGCGTCCCTTTATAGTCACTAAAAAGGTTTTACCCGAATGACCGACCAAAATATCTTATGTCCCAGGTGTCAGACACTGGTCTACGACGGGCCCGGTGCGCCGGCGGACGGCTCTATCCTTGAATGCGCCAAGTGCGACTTTACGCTCTATATCCCTATAGATGCAAGCACCTACAACTCCGACAGTCCTAAACCGCCACCAATCCCCCCGCCCGTATCCACAATCGGCGGGCCGCCAGCAGGGTTTGCGGCTACCGTAGAAGAAGCCCCTTCTCAATCGACCACGCGCGAGTCCTTTAAGTTCACCGGCACGGCTTCGGAGTACTTTAAGATATGGATCGTAAATATCGCGCTCACCATACTGACGCTCGGAATATACTCGGCATGGGCAAAGGTCAGGAATAACCGCTACTTCTACGGCAATACACGGCTCATGGGTTCGGCCTTCGATTATCACGCCGAACCGGGTCGGATACTTATCGGCAGGCTTATAGTATTTGGCCTATTCGTTGCGCATAATTTCGCAGCGAGCTACCTGCCCATTGCCTCTATGGTATTAACAATAGTATTCGCGCTCGTCATACCTTGGCTCGCTATAAAGTCGATGCAGTTTCGCGCCCGAAACTCCTCCTACAGAAATATACGCTTCAACTTCAAGTCCGACTATGGAGAGGCTCTCATGACCTATGTCGGATACGGTTTACTGGCCTTAGTAACCCTCGGTATAGCCTACCCGCACTTTGTCTACAAAAGAAAAGAGTTCGCCATAAAGCACAGCCGCTACGGCAACACGCATTTTAAGTTTTCGGCCACAAGCTGGGGCTTTTATAAGATATACCTATTGGGAGTTGCTATTGCAATTCCAATTATTTTCATCTTCTTCTCTTTCGGGGCTTTTTTAGGAGCTGGAATATCACAGATCCCGGGAGCCACTTTACTGGGTCCGTTACTCGGCTCGCTCCCAATACTCGCCGCCTATCTCATCATCTACTCATATATAAAGATCAGTGTTGAGAACCTCTCGCTCTCAAATAGCTCCATAGGCAAGAGCAGGCTTGAAAGCAACATGGAATTTGGCGAGATCTTCTTGATACATTTTACCAACATATTCGCAATCATCTTCACCCTCGGCCTCATGACTCCGTGGGCGAAGATTCGTATGAAAAAGTACAAGGTCGAGCACCTTCACCTGCATACCGGCGAAGACTTTGAAGAGTTCATGGCCGGAGAACGCCAGGACTCCAGCGCGCTCGGCGAAGAGGCGGTGGACTTCTTCGACTTTGATATAGGGTTATAATAATGAGCCAGATCGCCGCAAGCTACTACGACGGGCTCTCGGCCCGCAAGGTCGATGTGATAGTGCACTTCACCCTGCCCGACACGGTGCGCGTAACCGGCCTGCCAG
>JAJCZF010000067.1 GCA_029262535.1 Deltaproteobacteria bacterium | reverse complement strand
GGGATGATCATAACGAGCTTCGCCATTGGCGCATCAAGCTCCTATATCTATATACGAGGGGAGTTCGAGTTCGGCGCCGTTAGGCTCGAAGAGGCGATAGCCGAGGCCTACGAAAAGGGCTATCTCGGCGAGAATATCCTGGGCTCCGGTTTTAGCCTCGATATGGCCGTCCACAGGGGCGCCGGGGCCTACATATGCGGCGAGGAGACGGCGCTTCTGGATTCACTGGAGGGGTGCCGCGGCCAGCCGAGGATCAAACCGCCCTTCCCGGCCATAGCCGGTCTTTACGGCAAGCCGACTGTCATTAATAACGTTGAAACACTCTCCTGCATACCGGCGATAGTAGAGAAGGGGGCCAAGTGGTTTGCCGCCATCGGGCCGGAGAAGAGCCCGGGGCCGAAGATATTCGGAGTAAGCGGGCATGTGGAGAAACCGGGGCTCTACGAGCTCCCGATGGGAACTTCCGCGAGGGAAATTATCTTCGAACACGCAGGCGGTATGCTTGGTGGAAAGAAATTCAAGGCCCTTATCCCGGGCGGCGTTACGGCGCCGATGCTCGTAGAGGAAGAGCTCGATACCGGGATGGACTTCGACTCTCTCGCTGCCCTTCAGAGCATGCTCGGTTCCGGCGGCATGATAGTAATGGACGAGACGACCTGTATGGTCAGGGTCTCGTGGATAATAAACAAGTTCTTTAGCCATGAGTCCTGCGGAAAGTGCACCCCGTGCAGGGAAGGGACGACATGGATGACAATGGTCCTATACCGTTTAGAACACGGCGATGGGAAGGCCGAAGACATCGCGCTCCTTGAGCGTATCTGCGGCAATATATTCGGGCGCACCTTCTGCCCTCTCGGTGATGGCGCGGTGATGGCGCTTCGCGGGTGCATGAAGCATTTCAAGGACGAATTCATTTACCATGCGGAGCACAAGCGCTGCAAGGTATGCTGACGGAAGTTATTTAGCTATGATTACACTTACTATAAATGACAAGGAAGTTACCGTAGAGGACGGCACTCTGATCCTCGAGGCGGCGAAGCAGGCGGGTTTCCATATACCGACCTTCTGCTATCAGCCTATACTTTCGAGGCTTGCCTCATGCAGGATTTGCCTTGTGGAGATCGAGGGTCAGCGTAAGCTCCAGCCATCGTGCGTTACACCGGTCATGCCGGGGATGAAGGTCCAGACCGAAAGCCAGGACGTAAAGGAAGCGCGTATCGGAGTCCTCGAATTTTTCCTATCTAATCACGCCCTCGACTGTCCCGTATGCGATAAGGGCGGTGAGTGCGAGCTCCAGAATATGGTCCACAAGTACGGACCGAGGAAGGGCGACTTCACCGAGAAGAAGGAACGCTTCCACGAAAAAGACTATATATTAAGCCCGGTTATCGTCAAGAACTCGAACCGCTGCGTTCAGTGCTTACGTTGCGTGCGTGTATGCGACGAGGCCGTAGGGCGCACGATGCTCGGCCCGATGGGGCGCGGGGCTCATCAGGAAGAGACGAGCTTCCTAAAGAGCTACATGGACTGCGATCAGTGCGGAAACTGTATAGAGGTCTGCCCGGTCGGCTGCTTCATGAGGCTCCCGTACAGGTACAAGGCGCGGCCCTGGGACTTAAATAGCGCTTCGACAATATGTCCCTACTGCGCAACCGGATGCAGGATGGATATTCAAGAGCGCGGCGGCGAGTACGTCCGGGCCATATCCAAGTTCGGCAAGGGTGTAAATAGCGAACTCATGTGCGCTCGCGGGCGTTTCGGCTTCGATTTCTTGAATAATGAAGAGAGGCTAACGACTCCTCTTAGAAAGAAAGACGACGGCACATTCGAGGAGATCACCTGGGCAGAGGCCCTTGAGACGATAAAGGCCAACTTTAAGCTCTCAAGCCCCGAACGCATCGGAGCGATCATAGCGGCGAGGAATACGAACGAGGAGTTCTACCTACTTCAAAAGCTCATGAGGAAGGTCTTAAAGTCGAATAATATAGACTCATCGCCTCGCTGGTCCTCTGATGCAGTAAGCGCCTACGTTATGGCCTGCGGCATTAACGAGGGGGGCACCTCAATAGCCGACTCGATTGACGTCGATACTGTACTGATTACCGGCTCGCATATCTCTGATGAGAACCCCGTGACGGATTACCTCCTTAGGCGGGCCTTCGATACCAGGAGGATAGGGGTCATCATAGCCTCCCCGAGGGCGATGAAGCTCGATAGCTCCGCGCAGATGACGCTTAGAAACATTCCGGCGAGCGACGGAACGCTCCTTAAGGCCGTGGTCGCAGAGCTCTATAAGGAAAAGCCGGAGGCCTTTATGGACGTGACCGGCCTGGATAAAATAAAGACGCTTAATAGTGCCACGCTTTCGAAAGAGTGCGGCGTAGCGCTCGACGATATAAAGACGACTACCGGGAAGCTCCTCAAATCCAACCAGGTAAGCATACTCGCAGGGACAGAGTACCTGCGCTTCCCGGAGTCCCTGGAGGGGCTGGTATTCCTCAGGGATGCGCTCAGGGCTCTTAAGAAGGACCTGAAGATTCTCCCGCTCCTCGACAGGTGTAACCAGCGCGGGGCCTGGGATATGGGCATACACCCCGCCTTTACGCCGGGTTACGAGGCGCTTGAGAAGGAGGGGCTTGGCTGCGACGGCATGATTCAGGCCGCAGACGACCGCCAGTTAGATATGCTTTACGTAATATGCGAGAACGTCGCCGGACTTTACCCCGACGCAAAGTACGCCGTATCAGCTCTCTCAAAACTTAAATTCCTGGTCGTACAGGACGTATTCATGTCCGAGACGGCAAAGCTCGCGCATATAGTCCTTCCCGGTGCGGCATTCGCAGAGAAGGAAGGCTCATTTACCAACCAGGAGGGGAGGGCGCAGAAGATAGACTCGCTCCTCCCGCCTCCGGGCGAGGCAAAGACAGCCCTCGATGTCATAGCAGCAATAGGAAGGGAACTCGACTACGAATTCGGCCCCTCCACCTCAAAAGAAGTCCTCGCCGAGATCAGGGAGGCGACGAGCATGTACCGCGATGTGGAGATAGATACCGCAAGGAACGATTCGGCGCTCGTCAAGGGTAAGCCTGCCGCCTTGAGGATA
>JAJCZF010000066.1 GCA_029262535.1 Deltaproteobacteria bacterium | reverse complement strand
CCCGCAGTGAAGAGCAAGCCCTCCTTGCCTCGGTAGTTCCCTATATTCTTTAGTATGAAATCACTAAAACGGTATGATCTTAGAGAGAGGCTCTCGCTTAGGACGGGGACTGTGTTGGGATGAATACATATTACGCCGACTGCGCCGTGGCCCTCCGGCACCGGTGAAATCTTATTCCGGTGAAACCTCTTTGAATCTGTAGCTAACGACCTTCCCTTCGCGGATGGTCACTTCAAGTATCTTCTCCGTCACCTCAGCGCTCCTTCTGGCTTCTACGAGACCGAATGCGTAGATAGGCACGCTCGTCTCCGTATACCTGTAGACGAGCACCTCGCTCGCAGCAACCGTTACGACCTCGTTCGGCTCTCCGAAAGTGCTTAAGATCTCCTGCTTCGTCGTAATGCCGGTCTTTATGGAACCCATGAGCTCTTCGTCTATCTGGCGCCCTTCGCGGGTGACTTCATGCATGGGTGCGCAGCCCGATAGGAAGACGGCCGCAATCAGGATAAAAAGAAGTTTCCTCAACCGTATCCTCCTTATAGGAATATCTTGCTGTTTTCGTCGCTGGAGTTGTGGGCGGCTACGCCGTTTCGGGACTGGTTCTTTATGCTGTACATAGCCTTGTCGGTTACGTGAAGGAGCATAAGCTTGCTTGTAGCGTCCTCAGGGAAAGTGCCGACGCCGAAGCTCGCCGTGATGCGGCAGTCAAGGCCGCTATTTCTTAAGAACCTGGTCTTCTTTATAAGTACTCTTAGCCGCTCGGCAACGAAGATGGCGCTCTTCTTGGAGGTCTCGGGCATGAGTATTACGAACTCGTCGCCACCGTACCTGCAGGCGATGTCGACGGTCCTGAGGGAGTTCTTCAAGAGCTCGCCAACCTCCTTTAGGAGGGTGCTTCCGTATACGTGCCCGTAACGGTCGTTTATCTCCTTGAAGAAGTCGAGGTCCATGAAGATCATGGAGAGGTTATTGGCGTAGCGTTTGGCCTTCTTGAGTTCGTATTCAAGTGTACTGTGAAAGAATCTGGCGTTATGGAGAAGCGTCAGGTCGTCGGTAATGGTAAGGTTCTGGACCTTTTTAAAGAGCATCGCATTCTCAATGGCTATGGCCGTGTAGTCGGCTATAGTCGTGAGAAGGTGCATATCTTCACTATTCTGGAGGTGTCCGTCCTCGACGTTGTAGAGTTCTATTACTCCGAGGGTCCTGCCCTTGGTCTTTAGCGGTACGCAGACGACCGGACCGGTTACGAAGCTGTAGAGCGTCTCTATCTCCCCGGCGAAACGCGGGTCCTCTTTTACATCCGGCACTATGAGCGGCACGCCGTGGTTGGCGACGTAACCGGCTATGCCCTCTCCGAGTTTGGGCCTGAAATCCCGTATCTTCTCGGAATCTTCTCCGACGACTATCTCATACTTAAGGTCCCCGTTGAGCTCGTCGATCAGGAGGAGGGACCAGTCCTTCGGGTTGAAGAGTTCGCTCACCTTCTCAAGGACTATAGCAAGGACCTCCTTGAGGTCCAGAGACGAGATAAGTGCCTTACCGATATCGCTGAATGTATCAAGCTGCTGCTCGTGACCAACGGCCTCTGCGGCTAATTTATCAGCGCCTGCGACCGATTTAACGGCTCTAACCGGGGAAGCTGGCTTCTTATCAGTAGATCTTCGCCTATTATCTTTCATTCAAAAATAATAACCCATAATATATTAAAAATCAAGCTATAGCGGACTGCATCCTCCTCTTATATTAACTTTTAGTGGCGGCCTCGAAATCCTTTAACGCGCGCCTGAGCTTAGCGGTTACAGGCCCGGGAGAACCTTTACCTATTTTATTATCAGATACGGATATGAGCGGGAGAGGGCCTATGATTGAATTTGAAATAAAAGCCTCATCCGCGGTGTATAGATATTCAAGGCTTATAGGGGCCTCAGTTGCTCCAATTGAGAGCTTATTGGCAAGTAATATCAGGGAGTTACGCATGATACCGGGTAGTATGGGACCGTCGGCGGGAGGCGTCCTCAGGAGGCCGTCCTTTACGATAAAGAGGTTTGACGCTGTACCTTCCCGTACGATGGAGTCCTCGCCGGTAAGGATGGCCTCATAGGCCCCGGCGGCTTCTGCCTCCCCGGCGGCCATGACGTTAGGGAGGTAGTTAAGCGTCTTGTGAGTTGCAAAAGTACTTGCAGAAGTTTTAACATTTATCGCCGTAACGCCCTTATGAGCAAGCCCGTCGAGATACTCTTCGTCTAGCGCAGAGCATGTGATGACAAGCGTACCATCCGTCGCCGTGCCGGGCCTGTGCCCGGTATAGGAGACGCCCCTCGTCAGCACCATCTTAACGCGCGCGCTGTCCTTACCGAGCCCGTTTAGGCGAAGCAGCTCTTCGACCGGCCCGCCGGGCTCTCCCGCCGCGCTTAGAAGGGACGAGCGGATGGAGAGGGCCCTGGCCGAGCTCTGGAGCCTCTCCATGTGTTCTCTAAAGAAGAGCGGGCGGCCTTCCCTGGCCTTGATCGTCTCGAACAGGCCGTCCCCGTAGTTCAGTCCCCGGTCGAATACGGATACTACCGCCTCTTTGCTCTCTACGAAATTGCCGTTTATATAGACCTTACCCGTCAAAGTTCTTTTCCGTTTCTTTATTGATGAAGTTAAAGAAATCCCCGGCTTTAAGAACCGTTTCGTCGTACTCTTCCTCCGGAATAGAGTCGGCGACTATGCCGCTCCCTACGCTAAGGCTAAGTTCCCCCTCCGTGTGTACGGCGGTGCGTATCGCCATCGATAGATCGGCCTCACCGGAGAGGTCCACCCAGCCTATGGCGCCGGTATAGATGCCTCGCTTACCGGCTTCAAGCTCATCGATTATCTGAGCGGCCCTCACCTTCGGAGCGCCGGTTATGGAGCCTCCCGGGAAGAAGCTCTTAAGACACCCGGCGGCGTCGAGCCCGGCTTTAATGCGTCCGCGGATAGTGGAGACCATGTGGTGTAACCCCGGAAGGGTCTCGATGCGCTCGAAGCTCAGTACCTCTACGGAGCCCGTCTCGGAGAATCTGCCGAGGTCGTTACGCTCGAGATCGACTATCATGACATGTTCGGCGCGCTCCTTTGCGCTCTCGCGAAGCTCGTTTACGAAGTGCCGGTCTTCTATCCCGTCCCTTCCCCTGGGCCTCGTGCCCTTGATGGGCTCTGTCCATGCGTAACCCTCCTCGACTCTTAGGAGCCTCTCCGGGGTATTGGATATTATACGGAGGCAACCGAGGTCCATGTATGAGCTAAATGGCGCGGGCCTCTCCCGTAGGATTGCCGAATAGAGTGCAAAAGGGTCTCCCACGAAATCGGCCTTGTAGTTCTGCGATATGTTGATCTGGTATATGTCGCCAGCGGCGATAAATTCCTTGGCGCGCCTGACCCTCTCTATATACTCCTCCCTCGTGAGGTTTGCCACGGGGGCGGATATCCGGAATGTCGGCTCCGTAACCGCTGCGGCCTCTTTTGCTGTTTCTTCAGGAGAGGCTTTATCTTGCGTATCCATTATGGCTTCAATGGCGGCCTTAACGGCCTCATGACGCTTTATGCTCCCGTTATCCCCGGAAGAGACTATGGAGACGGTATCTTCGCTGTGGTCCACGACGATTACAGGGTCGTAGAGGGCGAGGACGGCCGTTGGGAGGCCGCCGGTCTTCACGGCCTCTGAGCCCTTTTTTAATGGAAGCGTTATATCTTTTAGATCGTAGGAGAAGTAGCCGACGGTCCCGCCGGTGAATGGATAAGG
>JAJCZF010000065.1 GCA_029262535.1 Deltaproteobacteria bacterium | reverse complement strand
GTGATTCTACTTCCTCCCGTCACGCAGCTCCACAACACCTCTCTGATAACCATTACAATCACTGTAGTATTGCCGGAACCCGAAAGCCCGTCTATCGATACATCAGCTGTCATTGTTATGGATGCTCCGTAACCCACTCTTCACCGGTGGGGGTAGTCTCTCTCTTCCAAATCGGAACGGTCTTTTTAAGTTCGTCGATTATCCAGCGGCATGCGTCGAAGGCCTCGGCCCTGTGCTCCGCGCCGACCGTTATGAGCACGATCTGTTCGCCCGGTCCGACCTTTGCAATGCGGTGAACTATACGCACTTCGATTATATCAAAAGATTCCATTGCATTAGTGCGAAGCGCTTCGAGCGCAGTCGTCGCCATGCCGGCGTACTGCTCGAACTCTATCGTGCTTACGTCTCGTCCTTCGGAAAAATCGCGCGCAGTGCCGAGAAAGTTCACAACCCCGCCGATACGAAGCGAGGAGGCCAAAAGGGCCTTGGTCTCTTCCTCTATTGAAAAATCTTCTTCCTGTATTCTTACGTTGTTCATTATATTATCCGGCAAGTGATTCCTCTTATATTAAAAGCGGTGGGCAGTGCCCACCCTACAATCAACCACCTGAAAATGGAGGCATAATCGCTATCTCGTCGTTGTCGTTTATTATCTCTTCCGGTTTGGCCTGAACTTCATTCACGGCGGTCATATAGATGCCAGCCTCGTCGCCGAGATATTCGCGTTTTACTATATCGACGACAGCGGCAACGGTCGCGCCCGCTTCATATTCGAGTTCTACCACGCGTCTACCGGCCTTTTGCGCGAGCGTTCCGAAGAGCAGTACCTTTATCATTCGCCCGCTTTCCGCTGCCAATGGCCGCTCTTGCCGCCATCCTTTTCGAGCAGTTCTATGTCGGTAATGCGCATGCCTCTATCTATGGCCTTGCACATATCGTAGATCGTCAATAGCGCGCCCGATACGGCTGTAAGAGCCTCCATCTCAACGCCTGTCTGCCCGGCGCAACGCGCCGTAACGGTGACGGTGATTGAGGCGAGTCCGTCTGTTATGCCCATCTCTTCGAACTCGACCTTTACGCCGGTGAGTTGTATGGGGTGGCACATCGGAATGAGATCGGGCGTACGCTTGGCGGCCATTACCGCGGCTACGTCGGCCACGGCCAGCACGTCGCCTTTTTTGATCTTTCCCGATATAATGCGCTCGTAGGTTTCCGGCAGCATCGTGATAGTGCCGCGCGCAATCGCCACTCGCGCCGTTTCGTCCTTGGCGGTTACGTCGACCATGCGGGCGCGTCCCCGGTCGTCAAAGTGTGTAAGCTCTCCCATAAGTTCCTCTTCTTAATATTCTATGCTGACTAATATGATATGCCGGGCATGGAGGCGAACTCGGAGCGGCGGGAAGTAGACTTAACCCTGCCGTTCTCCAGCCTGAAGATGCGGTCGGCGAGTGTATGTATTTCGGCGTTATCGTGCGTTACGAGCAGCACCGGGATCTCCCAACGCCTCTGCATCTTTTGTATAAAGGCCCTGACCGCCGGGCGTTGTTCCATGTCGATTGCCGAAAAGGGCTCATCGAGAAGTAACATATCGGGGCACGGAGCAAGGGCGCGTACGATTGCCACGCGCTGCGCTTCGCCACCCGAAAGTTTTTCAGGGTAACGGCCCAGAAGATGTTTTACATTTAGCGCGTCATATAGTTCTTCGAGCCAGAGCGCGGTATTTTCATGGCGCGCATTCCTGTTGGAATGTTTTAGGCCGAACTCGATATTCTTCTCAACGGTAAGCCACGGAAAGAGCGCCGCGTCTTGAAAGACGTAACCGACATTTCTCTTGTCCGGAGCGAGCCATATTTTTTTATCGTAAAAGGTAGTGCCCATGGAGACTATCGCGCCGTCGTCTGGACGGTCGAGCCCGGCAACCATGCGAAGCAGGCTCGTCTTTCCGGAGCCGTTATGGCCCGTCACCGCGACAAACTCGGGACCGAAGCGCAGGCTCATATCCAGATCGAAACCGCCCGGAAAATGTTTTTTAACTCTTACGATAATCATCTTATAGCCAGTTGGTTATTGGTACGGTTATAATAATATACAGCGCTCAGGATCATAAAGGAAAATGCCAGCATGACGGCCGACATGGTCGCGGCCTGAGCGTAGTTCAGGGTCTCGACATTCTCATATATGGCGATCGAAGCGACCTTGGTCGAGCCCGGTATAGAGCCGCCGACCATAAGCACCACGCCGAACTCGCCTACGGTGTGGGCAAAGCTCAACATGGCTCCGGTAACGATACCCACACGAGAGGCCGGGACTATTACACGGCAAAAGGTCTGCCAGCGGCTACAGCCGAGGGTGCGGGCCGCGTCGATAAGCTTTGGGTCCATCGCCGAAAAAGCGTTCTGTATAGGCTGAACCGCAAACGGAAAGCTATATAAGATCGACGCGATCACAATACCAACAAATGAGAAGGCCAGCGTACTGCCAAAGATATCACGATACCACTGTCCGACAGGAGAAAAGCTTCCTATTGAGATTAGAACAAAAAAACCCAATACGGTCGGAGGAAGCACGATAGGCAGCGCAAAGACCGCCTCGACCAGGGCCTTGCCCCTGAACTTCCTAAAGGCCAATATATAGGCCACCGGAGTCGCCAGTATAATAAGCGCTATCGTCGTAACGAAGGCGAGCTTGGCCGAAATAAGTATCGGAACCCAGTCTATATAAAGTGAACCGTCCATTAAAAAATCCCCAATAGTCCAATAGCAAAAAAAGCTACTCTAAAAGATATCCATAACTCTCAAAGACGGTACGCGCGGTCTCGCCTTGAAGGAAGCTTACAAAAGACGAGGCCTCGTCGAGAGAGTCTTTGATTATCAAGCCGTCCTGAACGACCGGTCCGTAGAGCGCCCGGTCGATTATATATAACTCCCCGCCTCTTTTCTTCTCTTTACCGCCAAGTACGGAGAGCGCGATTATCGCCACATCTGCGTTGCCCGTAGCGGCAAAGGCGAAGGCTTGCGCTACATTTTCGCCATAAACCAGTTTCTTATTGATATCAGTAAGAATGCCTAAAGCCTTAAGCGCCTCCACCGCGGCCCTGCCGTATGGCGCGGTATCCGGGTTGGCTATTGCGACCCTTAGGACCTCGTCGCCGGAGAGAGCCGCTTTGGCTCGCCCGGTTAGGTTCAGGTCCGTCCTCGCGGTCCAGAGCGCGAGCGAGCCGCGCGCGTATGTAAATGGCTCGCCCCTGGCAAAACCATTAGAGGCCAGGAGTTCGGGCCTCTCTCTATCCGCCGCGAGAAATATATCAAAAGGCGCGCCCTGGGCTATCTGCGTATAGAGCTTGCCGGTCGAGCCGTGAACGATACGAATCTTAAGTCCGCTCTCTTGCTCGAAAAGCCGCGCTATCTCGCTTACAGGCTTAAGCGCGTTACTCGCCACGGCAACGGTTAAAGGCCGGGCCATTACGGGCCTGGCGGAAATAAATATCGTACCAGAAAACGTAAAAAATAAGAATAATAAAAGTAAAGTAAGAAGTAACCGCCTCATTGCTTTATGAACGAAACCTCGGTTGCCTTTATAAGCGCTGTTATGGTGTCGCCAATCTTCAGGTTAAGATTATCGACACTCGTCGTGGTGATTACCCCGGCTATCTGGTTCTCTCCGACCTGCACGACAACCTCCGAAACGACATCGCCCTTTTTTATCTCTACTATCTCACCCGGAAGTTGATTTCTGCCCGATAGCCGCATGGATCTTAGCCCCCAATCTCTACCATAGACCTCTTACGGCCCAGTGTTTCATATGTATATTCCCCGCTTTCGGGCTTTCTAAGCACAACGTTTCTTATGATATTTATCAGATCTTCGTCTGTCGCCCCGGCACGCATAGCCTTCTTCAGGTCGGCGTCCTCATCCGAAGGAAGGCAGACACGGAGCCTGCCGTCAGCCGTCAGGCGCAGCCTGTTGCAATGATCGCAAAAGCGTTTAGATATCGGCGTTATAAAACCGACCTCCCCGCGTCCGTCCTTCAAAGGCAGGTACAGAGAAGCCGTATGGTCTCTCGACTCCATGGCGGTGAGATCGATTCGAGCGCGCACCTCATCGCGTTCAAGAAGCTCGTCCACGGAGATATAACTCTTCTTCCAGTCAAGGCCGTCGCTCATCGGCATAAACTCAATAAAGCGCGGAGTAAAGCCGTGGTCGGCGGCGAAATCGATAATAGCCGGAACCTCTTCGTCATTAAAGCCGCGCATAAGCACGGTATTAAGCTTTATCGGCACCAGCCCCTCTTCCACTGCAACATTGAGCCCCTTTATAACCTCCGAGAGCTTGCCTCCGGCCGTAAGGCGCGAGAAACGTTCATGGTCGAGCGTATCAAAGCTTACATTTAGCCTCGAAAGGCCTGCGGCCTTAAGGCGCGCCGCATACATATCAAGCAAGACGGCGTTGGTCGTCATGGCAAGATCGGTGATGCCCTCTATACCGGATAAGAGCTGCACGCAATCCACAACACCTTTTCTCACAAGGGGCTCTCCGCCGGTGAGACGGACCTTATTCACGCCAAGTGAGGCAACGATAGAGACCACGCGCGCCACCTCCTCGAAGGAGAGCATCTCATCGTGGGTCTTGACCTCTTTGTTCTCCGGCCTGCAATAGGTGCAGCGAAAATTACAGCGGTCGGTAAGAGATACCCTCAGATACTTCATCTCGCGGCCAAAGCTGTCTGTGAGCGGACGCAAAAGGTCCGGGGTTGAATCGGTCATAAGAAACCTTTTTTAAGAGAGCCAGGTAGAACGGCGACTCCGACATTATAGCAAAAACAGCGCTCCCGGCCCTCTCTATCGAGAGGGCCTGACGCCGAAAGATTGGCATATCTAAAGATTAACAGGAAAAAAGTCATTTTGTCAATAACTATGGGTATCTGGCAGGGCGACTGAGACCGGCATAAACCCTTAAAAAAATTAACCTTTCGCTTCTTTATGGAGATCACTCCAACCCCCCTGAAAGTGAAGTCATAAATGGCCTTTATGAAGATTACTTTCATACCCTAAAAATATTGACATCACCCCCTTCTTCATGTATTATAATAGATTCTTAATTATACCGCCCGTTCATTAAGAGCAACTCGGAACGGAAGGTTTATGGGCAATGGAAGTCGGCGGTTCGCGAAAGGGGCCAGGGCAACAAGAGCCAGGTCGCACGCACGGACGAAACCGCCGGTAAATATCTTAAAAGGAGGACATCAAGAATGTCTATGACTAACGACGAAGCCAAAGAAATTATCACCGGCTGGCTCACCGAAAACGGCCATGAAATCAAACCGATCGAAGACGAAGGCTCCAACTTTCACATGGAGATCGACTACCCGCTAGGTTTCTGGAAGACCCACAGAGTAATACAGCCGATGGATTATCCGGGGCTCATACTTCTCCTTAACGGCGTGGCGATAGCCGAGTCCCACAAAGAGAAGCTTGCCCTCATGGAAGAAGAAGAGAGAGAAGATTTTTACAACTCCATCAGGAAAGAGCTTATCTTCCTCGATAACAACTTTGACATGAACGCCGACGAAAAGGGCATCATACAGCACGTACAGCTCTCCTACGAGTTCTACAACGATTCGCTCACCAAGACCCAGCTCTTCAAGGGGCTTCGTCTGAATCACAAGACCCTTCTCTACATCATCACAGTACTGAACGACAAGTTCGGCATACCGGACATGCCCACCACGGGCACCGACGAGGCGACCCCTCTCCAGTAAGCCGCAGATTCATAGAGTATCGAAAAGCCCGGAGAACGAAAGTTCTCTGGGCTTTTTTTGCATACAGTCACACAAGTGTGTCTTATATCGCGGGGAAGTTTCGGGATGCCTGAGGGCTCTTCGTCCGCGCCGGAAGTTCTCCTCAACATTAAGAATATTAAGCAACTGTATTGTTGGATTTCGCGCGCCTTCGCCGCACTCTACCCAAGCTACATGATTAGATGGTTTTAAAATCTAACTAAGGAAGCTCTGATCTATTCGTGAGTAATTTACTGCTTAACGGTTTTCTCATATTCCAGTTCAACAAGTCCTGGCAACAAAAAAGCCCGCTGGACCCTTTGCGGGTCCAGCGGACTTTTTGATATTAAAAGTTTTTGAAAGGGGTGTGGCCCACCTGAGGTGGTTCAATGGTAGACTGGTGGCCTCCAATCATAAACTAAATTAATACCACTAAACTCTCTCAAATTAACCGCACGGTAGTGCCTTTTTACAAAAAGTTTCCCCCGCGTATTGCTTTACAGATCTCTTAGTGGCAAGACCAGCAGTCGTCGGTTCCCGCGCGTTTGATCGAGAGTGACTCGAACTCGAACTCCTTACGGTTATTGAGGAAGGGAGATTCGAAGAACTCCTTGATATCTCCAGGACCCTGCGGCTCGAAGGATGCGGCCTTTGCCTTCATTGCGGCCAGTACAGAGGCCTTATTCTCTTCGGAGAGCTCCTGATCTATCATCGGGAAGAACTCTTCATCTTCTTTGATTATGTGGCTTCTGAGATTCGTTATGATAGAGCTTATGATGCCGTCGAGTATATCGCCGTGCTGCAAGGCGCAGCGGCAAGAATGCAGGAGCGAAAGAAACTCCTTGTGGTCTTCAAGTATGACATTCATTGCGGCGGAACTCTGCGGGGCCTGCTTAGCGATGAGCGGGAAGAGGATCTCTTCTTCCTTATGTATGGAGTGAAGCATGATCTCGTTCTCAAGAAGGCGCGAGGTTATCCACATAGCGTCTATGTCGCGTTTCCTAACGTCGTTTTCAAACCTGTCAAGAAGCCTTGTGACCTCACGGTGTTCGATCACCAGGGCGGCAAGCGGATTGGTCTTGGCAAGGTCGAGCAGGTTAGCTTCACTATCTTGCTCTTGCGCGTCTTCTGTAAGCTCGGTCACGGAGAGGGCCTTGAAGGGCTGTGAAAAACCCATACGGCATATAACGCGGGGGCTCTTAAATATATCTTCGCCATCAATAGCAGCCTTAAGTTCGTTAAACTCGGCCTCAGGCATCACCAGCTCACCGCGTTTGCAAAAGACCTGACAAGACGGGTGCTGGCAGTGGTACTTTATCTCAAGTATTTTCTCGCTCATTTCTTACCTCTTTTCATTATAGTATGATGCAAAAAACCCCTATGTAATAACAAAAGGGCTCAGATGCTCCTCGTATTGTTCTTAAAATATTGGATGAATTGGCTTACTCTTATAATAATACGCTATCAGAAGAAAAAATTCAAGCTACAAGCGATACCTGCTCTTTTTAGAAGTACTCAACTATCGAAAAAAACCAGCGCGGTAATGGTTTGAGAGATCAATAAAGGCCTTGCTTTTTAAAAATAAAAAAGGGCCCCGCCCTGTGTGGGCGGGGCCCTCTGTTGATTTTTCCAAGCGTACGGACAGGTATTGCTACTGACCCATAAGCTCCTTGTCTACCGAAGAGAGGTGATACTCTTCCGAGAAACCTCCCTTTGGCTCCTTCAGGAAGATTGCGCAGAATACGAAGCTAAAGAGCGCGCCTCCAGCAATGATCATGAAGAAGTTGCTTGGGGAAACCATCGTAAGAATCGTCAGGTAGAAGACGGCTCCGACATTACCGTAGGCTCCGGCCATACCCGAGATCTGCCCCGTAATACGACGTTTGATATTCGGGATGATGGCGAATGTCGCACCCTCCGCTCCCTGAACAAACATCGAACATGCGATGGTCAGTAATACGGCGAGGTAAATATTCCAGGTTGAGGTTATGAGCCCCAAGCCGAAGAAACCGGCAACAATACCGCCCATATAGATGAGCATGATCATCTTTCGAGATGCCAGGCGGTCAGAGAGAACTCCGCCAAGCGGCCTCGCTACCAGATTGACAAATGCAAAGCTCGATGCTATAAAACCGGCGTGCGTCGGTGTCAGAGTAAATGTACTCTCGAAGAATGCCGGAAGCATGGAGACAACCGCAAGCTCGGCACCGAAGTTACAGAAGTAGGTGGTGTCGAGCGCCATAACCTGGTTAAAGCTATATTTATCGTCTTCCGGAACGCCTTTTTTGAGAACAGGCAGATTCACCTTCAGGATCATGACGATCTGGTAGATGACGACGATAGCGATTAGTGCATAAAAGATAAGCTGTCCGTTTGGACCAAGCTTACCTAGCTTGCCGAGCTTCCATACGAGAATCGACAAGATTCCCACAAGCGGAATGGTGAAGATAATGAGCTTTATCATATCCGCATATGTGCTCACCTCCATGGCCGAGACCTTCCTCGGTTTGTGATGTACAGAACCCTTCGGGCCGTCCGTTATGGCAAACCAGTAGAAGATACCGTAGATGAACATTATCACGGCGCTAAAGGCTATGGCGTAACGCCATCCGTTTGAACCGCCAAAAATGTTTAAAGCGATAGCCGGAAGCGTAATGGCCGCGGCAGCCGATCCGAAGTTACCCCATCCCGCGTAAAAACCTTCCGCAAAACCGATATCCTTCGGCTTGAACCAGAGAGCCGTCATGTGGATACCGACGACGAAGCTTGCGCCGACGGAAGAAAGGACGAGACGAGAAACGAGGAACTGTACAAAGGTATTACCAAAGGCGAATGCCAGACACGGAATCGCCATCGTAACCATCAGGATCGCAAAGACCCTTCGCGGTCCGTACTTATCCTGCATCATACCTACGATAACACGCGCAGGAATCGTTAGCGCAACGTTACATATTGCGAGAACTTTTAGCTGACTCTTATCGAGCCAGGCTATTTCCTTTAGCATGGTCGTGGCAAGAGGCGCCATATTGAACCATACATAAAAAGTAAGAAAGAAGGCAATCCAGGTCAGGTGGAGTGCCCTGATCTCAGGATTGCGAACCTTGAATAGATCCGATAATTTCATATATTTCTACCCTCCGTCGTAGTTAAGAATTCCAGTAAAAAAGTTTTAAGAAAGTAAGTTATTAGTCCTGTTTACGTATTACGAGTACTGGAACACTTGAATGTCGTACTACAAAAGTACTTACGCTGCCAAGAAGCATCCTGTCCACACGGCTATGACCGCGTTTTGCGAGAACAACCAGATCGGGGCTCTTCTTCTCAATAGCCTCGATAATCATATTTCTCGGATCCCCCGTGGCAAGTATCGCGTCAGTCTCATAGCCTTGGTCAGTGACCCTCTCGGCCGCCTCCCTGAGCTTATCCTGGTGCTCTCTTAACCACTCTGATACGATCCCCTCATTCTCCATGCTAGCGTCACCAGGGTTCTCAACAACCATGAGAATCATAATGTCCGGTTTTTGAGGGGCAAAGAGTTCTAGAGCCTTATCAAGAGCGTTTCTGGATCGATCTGATCCGTCGTAACATACCATTATTTTCACTATGCCACTACCTCCAATCGCTTTGACAGTTCAGGCGCTAAGAGCGCCTATAAGCCGGATTCACCTCCCTATGGATTTTTTATAAAACTTATCAAAAGCGTTAAAGAGAAGCGTTCTCTAGCAATCAGGTAATGGCAGAACCCGCCATTGGGTAGTAAATCCGCTAATGGCAATAGACCTGAAAAGTGCCCTCTTTTAGCCTTATTGACGCTTTATATTGTGAATGATTATACTTTCTTTAGAGGGTTATGTCAAGAAATTACTAGCTTGAAAGAGCCATCGAGAGGATATCCTGGAGTGGAGTTAACTATCCGTATTATGAAGCTTTTCTAAAACTTGATCAAAAAAGAGAGAACCCTCTTCAATGAAAAAATTAAAATAAATTAATCAACAGCTTTAAAGAGAGAAAGGATAAGAAGGAAACGGAAGAAAGAGGGCAAAAAGGACCTGGAAATCCGAAAAGAAGAGGTTACTTCGGCAAATGGGTAAAGATAATAATAAGCCAGGTAATAATCAGCATGGCCCCGACGTAACCGCCGTATCTTGCAGCTAACTTCTTCTTAACCAGAAGAAGTTTTAACATATGTATAAGAAAACCTAAAACCCAACCCAGTATAAAGAGAAAACGGGTACCGGAGGCTATCGAAAGCACTGCCACAGTTAGGTAGGCGACTATGGTGATATAGCCGTTTATGCGGTGCATCCTGGCCTCGGCAAAATGACCGGTCCCCTTTACCATCCTGAAGCCGGCGATAAAAGACATTATTGCAATCATGAAGCCCAGGGAGGCCACTATGGTTATGATAAGTTTAAGTGTCATATAAAGCTCTGCGTGGGCCAAAATAAGACCAGGCACCAGGAGGTCACCTTGTGCCCTGTACGCGCCCCCTCTCCTTGTATTTATAGTAATAGTAGAGGATAAAGGCCTTCCTCTCTATCAGATAGAGCATGATCGCAAGGTATATGAGCACTATCGGGAGCAGGAAGTAGATGCGCCTCATTGTGCTGTTATCTATGAGGATATTGCCAACACCCTCGGTCACCACTATAGAGTAGGTATTTTTAAGGGCCTTATTCTTAACGATGAGATTGTGATCGGATGCGCCAACGGTGATGCCGTTCCAGTAGTTGTCGATAGCCGTATTTTCCCTAAGTTCATTATAATCAGAAGAGAGCAGTAATATTCCATTATTAAAATTAGAGTCGGCTTGATTTCTTTCGAGCATATTCGCGTTGGAGAGGTTGAGGTATATGCCCTTGATATTGCCTGTTATGATATTATCCCCTATCAAAAGCCCCTCTGAGCGCTCTACCTGGAGGGCCGTTTCATTATCTATCATTTTGTTCAATGAGATACTAAGGCCGCTTGAGGAGAGTACCATAAATGAGATACCCTTGATCTCTCCGCCTGAGAGCGTAAGGCCAGTAAAGGTGGCGCGCTTTGCCTTATCAACCAGACTCCCTTTCAGGCCCGTAACTTCAATAATAGGCCTGGTTGGGTCTAGAGCGTTTATAAAGACCTTCTCTCGGCCGTTCTTACCGGCGATTGAGATAAATTTCTCTATAAGTACATTATCAATATAAGTACCGTCCTCAAGCAAGAGAGTGTCACCATCGATGGCATTCTTCACGGCAGCCGATATCGTACCCTGCCCCGGACTAACCTCTATAAGAGCGGCCTGAGAAGGCGAATATCCGTAAACAAGCAATAGGAGCAGAAGCGGCAGTCTTTGGAAAATATTTTTTGTCAAAGTCGTCATATTTTAAAAAATATTATAGATAAATATAGGCAGATAGACTAAAGAACATATCTGATGCAAACTGGTACTATCTATATAAAGAGAATAAGACTTATCTTGCCACAGGTGGGAGAAAGAAGTAAAGCCTCAAAACAGATCGATATCATATAGAGTAAGATTATACGAATGAGTAATTTTTAAAAATATAAAAAAAGAGGGGGGAGGAAGCTTACGCTTCCTCCCCCCTCTGATATAATCACGGGGTTTTAATATCAGGCCCCGCAGGGTATTTCTTTTACGGATTTTTCGGATCAGCGCCAGGCCTCAAGTAGACAACGTAGTTGAGGACGAAGCAGACAGCGTAGTATGCCGCAAAGCCGTAAAGGGCAATCTGCGGGGTACCGGCCTTGATCTGCTCACCGATAACCTTAGGCATGATAAAGGCTCCGAAAGCCGCAACAGCAGACGTCCAACCAAGCACAGGACCTGCCTGCTCTTCGTTAAATGTCATGGCGATCGTACGGAAAGTAGAACCGTTACCGATACCTGTACCTGCAAAGAGAATCAGGTAGAGGATGAAGAACGGCACGAAATGTATTTCCGGATTGGTCAGCAGGTAAGCCTTCTGCATGTAGATCGATGCGCCAAGGGCACAGACGATCATCAGGGCGGCGCATATCTGTGTTACGAGAGCGCCACCAAGCTTATCAGAGATAAATCCACCGACCGGCCTGATGAGTGCGCCGATGAAAGGCCCCATCCATGCGTACTGCAGCGCGGAAGGTCCTCCCGGGTTGGATATGCTGTGGTTCCACACGCCTGTTGCCGGATCCAGAACATGCTGGAAACCGAAGATAACCTTAATGGTAAGCGGGAAAGAAGCCGCGTATCCGATGAAGCTACCAAATGTCATGGTGTATATGATCGTCATGACCCAGGTATGATAGTTGTTAAAGATCTTGAACTGTCTCTTCAGGCTGTTCTTGATGGCCGGAGGAGTTATGAACCTCATTAGGATCATCGTACCTACGATGGCTATAAAGACCGCTATCCACTTATTGATGAGACCGATGCCAACCGGCGGCGGTAACAAGAGGTAGAGAGCGATACCGGCGCATATGAAGCCGAGAACCAGGAGATATACGATCTTGGCAAAGGCCGCGACCGGGTTGGTGATGTCGGGGCTTACCGCTTCGACCTTCAGGTTGTTCATGCCGAACCACCCTGCGAAAGCGAGCGGTATAAGAAATAACATCCATACCCAACCGGCGTTTCCGAGCCAGGTTTCAGAACCTGCCGGGATCTTACCGATAAGGGTACCGGAGGTTTTTACCAGTATCATTGCGTCGCCAGAAAGCGGACCTAAGAGAGCAAAGGTCATGACGAGAGGTACGAGTATCTGCATGGTCGTAACGCCGAAGTTACCGAGGCCGGCGTTAAGGCCAAGCGATGTACCCTGTACCCTCTTCGGGAAGAAGAAGCTGATATTACTCATCGAAGATGCAAAGTTTCCGCCGCCGAAGCCTGAAAGGAAGGCGCAGAGCTGGAATACGACGAGCGGTGTGCTTTTACTCTGTAGAGCGAAAGCGGCAATAAGTGCCGGAACCATTAGAAGTGCCGTAGTAAAGAATATAGTATTACGACCGCCAGCAATTCTAATCATAAAGGTACTTGGTACCCTGAGTGTAGCTCCCGTGAGACCGGCTATGGCCGCAAGGGTAAACATCTGAGGTTTGGTAAAGGGGAAATCAAGGTTGATCATCTGAACGGCGATGATTCCCCACATCAGCCAAACGGCGAATCCGCAGAGAAGACTCGGAATGGATATCCACAGGTTGCGATTCGCAATCTTCTTACCTGTAGATTCCCAAAAGGCTTCGTCTTCCACGCGCCAATCTGTGATATCTGACATAGTAGTATCCTCGTTTAGGTTTGTGTAGTTACGTTGCGTTAAAAGGTTAACGATTATCAAAATTAATCGGGGAGGCGCCTAAACGCCCCCCCGACTATGTAACAAGTGCTACTTCATCTGCCTTATGTTCTCGGTCCTCTCGCTCCTGCTATACCACCTTACCAACTGGTGAGACCTGCCGAGGTACTTAAGCGGGTTCAGGAAGGCAAGGAAGTGAACAAAACGTGTGAACGGTATAAAGGCGATAAAGACCATCGCGTTGAAGATATGAATCTTCGTGATTATCGGTAGTGTTCCGATGAAGTTCGGATCGGCCTTAAGAAGTATGACCGACCAGATCCACGGCACTGCCGAAGCGGCGTACCAGTTCGAGCCCCACTTGTAGAGGAGGGCGTTGCCGAGACCGGTAACAACCTGTACGATAAGTATTATTAGTACGATTACGTCCCATGTGCTGGTAACGGCGCGTACCCTATTGTTCGAGAGACGCCTGTATATCAGGGCTACGAGGCCGAAAAGAGCCAGGAAGCCGAGAGCAAGACCTGAACACTCGAAGAAGTAAAGAAAGCCAATCGACCCGTTCAAAGAAAGAAGCACACCCGGGATGATTGCTACGATTATGTGCATTAAGAGGATAATGATTATCCCATAATGCCACGGAAACGATCCCCAGAAGAGAGTCTTATTCTCAAGAAACTGAGAAGACTGGCTCGACCAGGTAAAACGGTGACTCGTAAAGCGCCATATCGTTCCAACGATAGCTATCGTTATCGCGATGTACGGCACTGCACCGAACAGTAATTGATCCATTTTAAATAACCTCCTTGGAAGTCTGAAATAACTCTATCGCTATTGCCGAATTTCTAATTAACTCTTATGCAGCCTTTTTAACGTCTGCGTCGATCACCGCCAGTATGGACCTTATCAGATGTCCGTACTGGTTATACTTGTCCTTTTTACCGCCAAGGTTCTTGGCTAACTTTTCGACAGCCTTAATAAGGATTGTCTCCCTGAACTCTTTTTTAAGCTTGCCGTCCTCAAGATCGGCGAGGAACTTGAGCAGGACGACCATGTTGTCAGGCAACTCACCCTTGGAAACAGCCCTGTAGGGAAAGTTATTGGCCTTATACATCTGCTTTAAAGAGACGAGAAAGTTGGTCCTCTTAAAGCCTTCGAAGAGAAAGTAACCAAGGTCAAGCGTATAGTCGGCGGTCAACTCAAACGTATATGAGTAGATACCTTGCAGATCGTCGAGCGTAAGCTCAGATATATCCTTGATAAAGGCATCCATCTCCTTTGCCGCCTTCTTGGAATAGGCCGAGTCGCCCGAGAGTGTCTTGAGACACTCCCGGACATTCTCGAAATACCCTTCGGTCGGGAAGGAGAGCAGGACGGCTAAATCGCTGTATATCGGGGTTGCGCCCGTGATCTCGTCTACCATGACCTACCTAAGAGCTCCTTCTTCTTATTGCCGAAACCTACTGTGCCCCTCTTCTCGTACATGGTACGCGGATCAACAGTGGACTTGATCTCACGATGCGTCTCCGGTATTACGAAACGCTCCTCGAAGGTTCCCAGGGTTACGACTTTATAGATATCCTCACAGTCGGTGGGGGTTAGCCCGGCGTCTGAGAGAACACTCTGTACCTTGGCGTCGCCTACATCACCAACACGCTGCTGGCGCATGTAGATCCTGACGGCCATCTGCTTCTTGAGTGACTCGAGGACGAGGCTCTCGTTACCCGCGCTAAGCATGTTAGCGAGGAACTTAAGAGGAATCCTCATCTTATCGATGTCATTCCAGAAGTCTGAGGTCTCCGGATCAAAACAGCCGCCTGAATCCGACTTCGCCTGATGAAGAATCGGCGATAGCGGCGGAATGTAGAAGTTCATCGGTACGGTTCTGAATTCCGGATGATTCGGCAAAGCGAGTCTCCACTTTACAAAGAGGTTGTATGCCGGGGAGTTCTGAGCTGCGTTTATCCAGTTCTCCTCAACACCATTCTTTATTGCACCCTCAATGACCTTCGGATCGTTCGGATCGAGTATGATGTCGCGCATTGCCTCGACTATACGGTCGTCGCTGCTCTTTGCGGTCTGCTCAATCCTGTCGGCGTCATAAAGAAGGACGCCAACCGTTCTGATCCTTCCGGTACAGGCATGCGCGCAAGCGTTGGCCTGGCCGGTCTCGAGTCTCGGGTAACAGAAGATACACTTTTCTGATTTACCAGTGTCCCAGTTATAGTAAGGCTTCTTGAACGGGCATGCACTGACACAGAATCTCCACGCGCGGCAGGTATCCTGGTCGATGAGCACGATGCCGTCCTCACCCCTCTTATAAAGGGCTCCCGAAGGACACGATGCTACACAGCCCGGATTCAGGCAGTGGTTGCATATCCTTGGGAAGTAGAAATAAAAGAGCTTGTGGAACTTGGTGAGTAGCTCCTTCTGCGATGCGGAAAGACCTTTAAGGTTCGGGTCGTTTGTCGCATAGAGAGGGGATCCACCCATATCATCGTCCCAGTTGGGCCCTAAAACAATCTTGTCCATGAACTCGCCAGTAATAAGCGACTTCGGACGTGCCACCGGCTGGTCGTCTCCCGCCGGTGCGTTGAAAAGGTTATCATAGTCGAAGGTAAACGGCTCATAATAGTCGTCTATCGTCGGCAGATTCGGCTGGAAGAAGATATTGGCCAGCGTTCTTAGCTTGCCAGGGCCCTTGAGCAGTTTAAGCCTCAGAGTTGAGCCCGATAGTTCCCAGCCTCCACGATAACGCTCTTGATCCTCCCAGGTCAGCGGATATCCACAGCCTGGTTTGGTCTCAACGTTATTCCACCACATGTATTCCGCACCTTGACGTGTGGTCCATACGTTTTTGCAGGAGACGCTGCACGTATGACAACCTATGCACTTGTCAAGGTTGAACTGCATTGAAAGTTGCGCTCTTACGTCCATTACCACTTCACCTCCTGGTTCTTCATCTTTCTAACGAGAACGGTAGTATCTCTGATGATAGGTATCGGTCCCCAGCCGTTAAAGGAATAAGAACACTGGCCGTAACCACCCGCGAGGAGTGTAGGCTTGAGTCTCTGCCTTGTAAGACTGTTATGGAATCCGCCCCTGATCTTGTTCCTCTGCTCAGCCTTCGGAATGTTGACCGTTCTCTCCTGAGAGTGATACGCGAAGGCAACACCTGTCGGGATTCTGGCACTTACTACGGCGCGACATACGAATATGCCGTTATCGTTGTAAGCTTCAACCCAATCGTTATCGCGGATGCCGACACTTTCAGAGTCGCCGTCGTTGAGCCAGATTGAGTTACCGCCTCTCGAAAGGGTGAGCATCCTGAGATTGTCATAGTGAGTGGAGTGGATAGCCCACTTACCGTGCGGTGTGATGTAGTTACATACAATCGCGCCGCTCTTCTCACTCTTTTCAATCTCGTTCATCTTGTTAGGATCAAGCTTATACTTATGAGTCATAAGCCCTTCACCGTAATCAAGGAAGAACGGATGATCAAGGTAGTAATGCTGACGACCTGTCAGGGTTCTCCACGGGAGGCGATAGTCTATCTGCATGGAATATGCAGAGTAGGCGCGTCCGCCGCGTGTGTCACCGGTCCAGATCGGAGCCGCAAGAACACGCCTTGGCTGAGCTACGATATCTTCGTAGGTCATGCGTGTTGCCCTGGTCGGTCCACCGATCTCGTCGGCAAGTCCGTGCCAGTGGTCATCCTTCGGTAGGTGCTCGGCGCCGAGTATCCTTACGGACTCTGCCTTACACTCTTCGTACAGTTCGCCTTCAAGACCGGTGTGATGCTCTTCGATCTTCCAGGCTTCGTACTGCACTTCACCGTTGGTAACGGCCGAGAAACGCATCTCAACATTGATAGCTTCGCGGGCGTCGTTCATAGCTATGTACGTGTCGCCGTCGAAGCTTACAGTGTCGACATGCTTCCTGTTGATGTACTCCTCGTAATGAGGTCCACCGTTAACAAGGATGCCATGGAAACCGTACGTGCCGCGCATCAGCGGGCCAAACGATCTCCAACGGTTGTGGACATTCGGGAAGTCCCTTTCAACAACATTAAGGGTCGGAGCGGTTACGCCGGGAATAAGCTCGCAATCGCCCTTCTTCCAGTCTTCTATCCCGTTCAGCGCAGGCTGGGATATCTCGCCCGGGCTGTCATGCTGAAGCGCATTGGAGACGATATCCTTCTGCTTGGGCAGATGGGTCTTGGCCGTCTCCGAGAACTTCTTGGCGAGGAACTTGAACGCGTCCCAGTCACTCTTGGCTTCCCAGTTCGGCGCAACTGCTGCGCCCATCGGGTGAATGTAAGAGTGAAGGTCGGTCGTGTTAATGTCCTCTTTTTCGTACCAATGCGCAGCCGGAAGTACGATATCACAGTACGTCGGCGTCGTATTCATACGCATGTTAAGGTCAACACAGAGGTCAAGCTTGCCCAGCGGAGACTCACGATAGTTCATCTCGTTGATGTGCGGCTTTGCGACCTCTTCAGCGCCAACGTTGTTATGGGTACCGAGGAGGAACTTGAAGAAGTATTCCTGGCCTCTGGCACTCGATCCGAGAGCGTTTGCACGCCAGTACATGATGACTCTCGGCCAGTTCTCAGGAGCGTCCGGATCTTCGACCGCGTACTTGAGTTCACCGCTCTTGAGCTGCTTTACGGTGTAATCAACTATCTGGTCGTCGGTGGTAGCGCCGGCCTTCTGAGCGTCGGCACAGACCTGAAGACTGGATTTGTTCCACTGCGGGAACCATGGCATTGCGCCCA
>JAJCZF010000064.1 GCA_029262535.1 Deltaproteobacteria bacterium | reverse complement strand
CTCTACTCCGGGTAAGGCCCTAAGTTCGTATATGGCCTTAGTCGATGCGGGCTCGGTAAAGGTGACGGTTATATCCTCTCTGTTTGAAAGCGCGAAGTTCTCTACCATCATATCGACCGAATCGTCGAAGTAGGTGCCCATCATCATAATGGCGCAAGCGAAGCCAATGCCTATTACAGATAACGCGCTCTTTATGGGCCGCCTTTCTATGTGCCTTAAGATCATGCGCCCTGGCTGAGAGAAGAGTTTCTTAAGCCCAAGGCGCTCTACTATTGTCTCGCGGTAGCTCACCGGAGGCTCCGGGAGCATCGCCTCGGCCGGCGGCATGGCCGAAGCCCTCCGGATGGCTACGAGCGTACCCGTAAGGACCGCTATGAAGGTTATGAGCGCCGCGCTCACTATTACCGATGGCCTAAGCTCATACGTGATGAACGGAAAGCGGTAGAAGATCATATACATCTCGCTAAGGTTCCTCCCGAGCCATATGCCCGCTATGATACCTCCTGTAAGGCCAACGGCCATTACCATAATAACGAATTTAAGGAAGTGAAGCCCTATATCGACGTTCCTGTAGCCGAAGGCCTTTAAGAGGCCGATCTGCTCGCGCTGCGTGCTTACGAGCCGTGTCATTACGACATTAAGCAGAAAGGCTGCTACTCCCAAAAATATCACCGGAAAGATAGTCGCCATCTGCGAGAGCATCTTGAATTCCTCGCTTAGATAACGGTTGGAGAGCTGGTCCTTCCTGCCGTAGGCCCCGAGCCCTCCGTAGGTGTCAAGGATATCGTCCAGGCGGTCTATTATCTCGGCGGTATCGGCGCCGGGGGCCGTGGAGAGCACGACGTCGTTAAAAGCCCCTTCCATATCAAAGGCAGCCCTCATCGGGGTTACACCCATCCATATAATCGCATAGCGTTCGAAGTCGGGTATGAGGCTACCGGGTTTTATCTGATAGATATACTCCGGCGAAAGTGCAACGCCTACTATATTAAGCGTCTTTTGCCTGCCGTTTATCGTAGCTCTAAGCTCATCACCGGGCTTTAGGTTATGCGCCTCGGAGAAGGCCCTGCTTATAACGACCTCTCCTGTACTCCCCTCTTTAACTAGCCTTCCTTCCTTTAGATAGAGCCTGTTAAGGAGCGGGCCTTTTGAGCCCGGGGAGTCGGGGATGGAAGTGAGCCTGCCGGTTATCGGATCGGGATAGTCCGTAAGCTCCAGGCGTATCTCGGAGGCGACCCTCGTCGATACATTCTCCACACCGGGTATTTTGCTTATACGCGACTTAAGGCTCTCGGGGGCGCGCTTTAGAGAGGCGAATACGTCGCCGAGCCTGTAGTTGTCGTAGTAGGCGGCCTGCGTCTGCTGGAGGGAATTAAGGGTGCTGAGGCTCATTATATATGTAGCGACACCGCTCGCGATAACGAGCGCAATCGCAAGCGACTGCCCCTTCATCTTCCAAATGTCTCTAAGGAGCTTCTTGTCGAGCGATCTTAGTATCCTACCAGTGAATCTCATGCGGGGCCTTCTTGAATTCGTTTATTAAGATCTCTGAAATCCGTCCGTCGCTCATGCGTACTATCCTGTCGGCCATATCGGCGATACCGGCGTTATGTGTTATAAGGGCGGTCGTCGTGCCAAGCTCGGTATTTACGCGCGCTAGCGCTTCCAAGACGACTATGCCCGTCTCGGAGTCGAGGGCGCCGGTGGGTTCGTCGCAGAGCAGGACAGCCGGGTTCTTCGCAATGGCGCGGGCGATGGCGACGCGCTGTTGCTGCCCGCCGGATAGCTGAGAGGGGAAATGATCGAGGCGGTCGCCAAGCCCCACAAGTTCAAGCGCCGCTTCCGGCTCCATCGGGTCGGTGGCGATCTCGGTAACGACCGCGACATTCTCCCGCGCCGTAAGGCTCGGTATGAGGTTATAGAACTGGAAGACGAAGCCCACGTGGCTACGGCGGTACTCGGTAAGCTCCTTATCGGTTGCTCCGACAAGCTCTTTTCCGTGGTAGGTGACCCTACCTGACGATGCGGCGTCCAGCCCTCCGAGGATATTTAAGAGTGTTGACTTTCCACTCCCCGATGGGCCTAAGAAGGCAACGAGTTCGCCTGCATATAGCTCCATATCCACGCCGCGGAGCGCGTGAATTTGTACCTCGCCCATGTCGTAGACCTTGGTGAGCCCCTCTGCCTCAAAGACCGTCTCGCCGTGAATGTAAGCGCTATTCGCTAAATCCTTCAACTCCGCACCTGTTATATTTTAACGGAATGTCCCATTTTAAGGTAGTAATACCAGTCAAGCTAGTCATCGGTATCTTCTATGAAATCAAAGATGCTCATTTGAGTTAATCTCTTTACGCTTTCCTCGAACCGCCTCTTGTTAGGGCTTGCTTCCATAAGTCCTTCTATTTTACCTATCCTTAGTATTAATTGATTCCTTCCGGTATCAGTAAGCCAACTATGGAAACGTGCTTTTCTTTTACCATCGTCCGCTATATTTTTTCTATCGAGTTCTTCTTTAACAAAGCCACGCTCTATGGGTTTGTAGATATATTTGTTGATAAATTTTCCATAGTATCTTGGCCTGTTTCTAGATGTTGTCTTTTCATTCTCATAAAGATTATCCATAGCCGTGAAAAAACTATCCGGAAAAGTCTTAACCCACGGTCGAAGCTCTTCTTCGACATATGCCTTAAGTAAAATCCTAAGCGCATCATGTTTTCTATCAAACTGATAGCCCGTTGCCTCATCCACCAATGCGATGATACCAACCTTTGAAAGGCTACGAGTTAACACTTCTGCCTTTTGAGCCTTGGGAAGTTGCGTTTTTAGCAATACGCCCGCTTCCCGGGCCTCTAGCCAAATATCACAAATAATAGGAAGAATTTCGGCTTTATATCCAAAAACTATGTTTCCGTCGTCATTATACTCGATATGCTCAAGGGCCCCGGTGGTTAAATGCTTGGAAATAAAGGGTTCTAGTTGCCCTGGAGCTAAGAAAACAGGCAAAAGGGCCCCTT
>JAJCZF010000063.1 GCA_029262535.1 Deltaproteobacteria bacterium | reverse complement strand
TCAGTACGGTAAGCGCGGGTCCGGCGAGCTTTTGACGAATAGTCGCATTATCAAGCCCGGTAAGAGATTTCACATCCTCTAGATAAGGTTCGACATCGTCAATAGACTCGGATATCGGCCTGATGACAAGATAATGCTGATCGGCGTAGTTAACCATAGACTAAATATAACATGAGAATGAGGGGGAGGGGGAATATAAATGAATTGACCAAGAGAGTCAAAAAAGTACCCGTATATTACATCCCAACTTCATATCAGGCTCTGCTTGAGCCTGCTTTCATACTCACCTCCCAGTTAAACCACCTGGTTTCTTTAGTGACCGAAAAGCTTTCAATACGTAGGTCCATTATGACTATCTTATCAATAATACGGCTTGTAGTTCTGATAAGGTATTTGTATCCTTTTTCTATTTACAATCCCCCTTCCAATGACATATAGTGTATGCAGGCGTTTTACTTGAGGAATCGACTTGAACTAACTTCTTGATTAAGCAACGGGGGTATTAAATTATGGCAAATTCCGAAAATAAGGGCGTTAGCTTTCGCCAGAGTGTGGATCTGATGGTAGATCGCGCCATGGCAGTGCTGGAACTCGACCCTGGCATCGCAAAGGCCATTAAGGGCTGTAAGGCGGTGCTCGAAGTACGCTTTCCAGTCGAGATAAAGGGCAAGCTCGAAGTATTTAGCGGCTGGCGCGCCGTGCACTCCATACACAGGCTGCCGGTTAAGGGCGGCATCAGATACGCCGAAGCGGTCGATCAGGACGAGGTCGAAGCGCTCGCCGCGCTTATGTCATATAAGTGCGCAATCGTTGACGTGCCATTCGGCGGCTCAAAGGGCGGCCTCCATATAGACCCTCGAAAGTACGACCGCGACGAGCTGCAACGCATCACGCGCCGCTTCACCAGAGAGCTTGCCACGCGCGGCTTTCTGAGCCCGGCGACCAACGTGCCGGCCCCGGACATGGGCACCGGACAGCGCGAAATGGCCTGGATACTCGATACCTATAAACACCTCTACCCCAACGACATAAACTATATCGGCTGCGTCACCGGAAAGCCGGTTAACCAGGGCGGCGTTCGCGGTCGCGTCGAGGCTACCGGGCGCGGCGTGCAGTACGCCATAAAAGAGTTCTTCCGTCACGACGACGAGACCGCCGCGGCGGGGCTCGATAGCAAGCTCGAAGGCAAGCGTGTCATCATTCAGGGGCTCGGCAATGTCGGTTATCACGCCGCAAAGTTCCTTCAGGAAGAAGACAAGGTCCTGATCACCGGCATCATCGAACGCGACGGCGCGCTCGTTTCAGATAGCGGTCTCAATGTCGAGGACGTCAAGGAATATGTTACTGAAAACCACGGCGTAAAGGGCTTTCCGGGCGTCGAGTTTGTCGAGGTCGGCTCAATGGTGCTCGAAAAGGAATGTGACATACTCATACCGGCTGCCCTTGAAGCTGTCATACACGGCGGTAACGCCGGAGCTATCAATGCAAAGTTGCTCGTTGAGGCGGCAAACGGCCCGACGACATTCGAGGCCGATACCATTCTTAGAGAACGCGGCATTACGGTCCTGCCCGATGCATATGTAAATGCGGGCGGTGTTGTTGTCTCTTACTTCGAGTGGGTCAGAAATCTCTCGCATATGCGTTTTGGCAGGATGGAAAAACGTATGGACGAAAACCGGGGACTGCATATCGTAAACGCACTCAAAGAGACCGGCCACGATGTGCCGAGTTGGGTTGCGAAAGAACTTACGCGCGGCCCGGACGAGCTGGACCTCGTGAGGTCAGGTCTTGACGACTCGATGCGTTCGGCCTTTCAACAGATCAAAACTACAAAAGATAAAAATGACAAAGTGGACGACTTCCGCACCGCTTCATTCGTCGTAGCAATAGAAAAGATCGCCACCGCCTATCTCGACGTAGGCGTTTACTAGCACACAGGCACACATGCACACAGGTGTGCTTTTATTTCGCGAAGAGAGTTTTTTCTTGCCTGCTTTCTTGGGCGTTCGCGTTCAAATTTATTTAGAGATGCTTGTTGGGCACACAGGTGTGCTTTTATTTACGCGAAGAAAGTTTTTTGATGGCTGCCTTCTTGGGCGTTCGCGTTCAAATTACTTAGAGATACTTGTTAGGCGCACAAGTGTGCTCCCTATCGCGCCATACAGATGTGCTTTTATTTCGCGGTGAGATTTCTTGAGAATCTTAATAGCGTTTTATCCGCGTTTGCGGCTTTTTGGAGCCTTCTTTTTCTGGAAAGGTTCTGCCTATTGCGCGGTTGACTTTTGCAGTGCTAGATGATAATTTACATTGAAAGGGCCACCCGTATCGGGTGGCCTTTTTCATAAGCCCCCGTAGCTCAGCAGGATAGAGCAATGGATTCCTAATCCATGTGCCGGTGGTTCGAGTCCACTCGGGGGCACCACTTTTTAACCCCTTGATAATCCGGCAACTAGCGGATTGTCATGGGGTTTTTTTATTGCGAGCGTACTTTTTGAAAGATTAACGAAGATATACTTTAATAGACGATAGAGTTTTAATCGCAAGAATATTATAGGCGCTCTTGATATAGATGGCTATTTTACAGCCTTGAATAGTTCGGTATGGGCCTTTTAGAGTTCGGGCAGTTTTACTACTATATGGTCGCGTCCGTCGGCTTTTGCCTTGTAGAGGGCCTTGTCGCTCGCCTCAATGAGTTCTTTCGGGAGGTTTGTAATCTCCGGGATGAGGCTGGAGACCCCTATGCTGATAGTGAGTATCTCCGACACGTTCGAGGCGTCATGTTTTATGTCGAGTTCGGTTACGACCTGTTTTATCCTCTCTGCTATCAGGGCCGCGCCGCGAAGAGGGGTGTCGCAAAGAAGTATGGCGAACTCTTCGCCGCCGTAACGGGCGACGGTATCTCCGGGGCGCTGCAGGGCGCCATTTAAGGCTCCGGCTACGGCCTTTAGACAGGCGTCTCCGGCTACGTGTCCGTATGTGTCGTTATATAATTTGAAATAGTCTATATCGATCAGAATTAGCGATATGGAACGCTTGTACCTGACCGAGAGCCGCCATTCTTTTCGTATCTCGTTATCAAAGTAGCGGCGGTTGCCTATGCCTGTGAGGGCGTCGATATTTGTCAGGCGCTCAAGCTCCATATTGGCCTCTTTTAGCTTGGACTCCATCTTGTGGGTATGCAGGGCCATGGAGATATTGCTTCTGAGTTCCTTGTCGGTGAATGGTTTTATGATATAACCGAATGGCTCTGTGATGCAGGCGCGTTCTACTGTGTCGGGTGAGGCGTGAGCCGTGATATAAACTACCGGGATATTGAGTTCGCCTTTGATCTCGTCGGCCGCCGAGATGCCGTCGCGCTCTCCTTTTAGGATAATATCCATAAGCACGAGGTCGGGTCGAAGGTCGCGGGCCATGGCGACCACACCGTTTCCGGTTGTTGAGGCGCCGATGACATCGAAACCAAGTTCCTTTAGCTTAACCTCAAGCGTCCATGATGTCACTTCCTCGTCTTCGGCAATCAGTATGCGCTCACCAGCCAAATTACTTGTCCCTTCTTTCGATCTCGATAAGTTTCTCTTTAAGTCGTTCGTTCTCTTCCTTAATCTTACGCATATGAAGCTCCCTGTTCACCATTACCCTGTTCATGTCACAGGCCTCGGTGCGTTCTCTTTTTACCTTCTTATCTTGTTTGTGTTTATAGAGAGCAGTCTCTATATTACTCCTTAATTCCTTGTCTGTAAACGGTTTAATGATATAAGCGTAAGGTTCTGTCACACTTGCGCGCTTCACCGTGTCGGCTGAGGCGTGGGCAGTAACGAATATAACCGGAACGTCGAGTTTCTTTCTTATATTATAGGCCGCCATAATGCCGTCTATCTCGCCCTTTAGAATTATATCCATCAGTATAAGATCGGGTTTTTCAACAAGCGCCATCTCGACGGCTTCTTCACCGGTCATAGATATTCCTACAACACTGTATCCCATGGCTTCGAGCGCAACCTTTATGGTCCACGAGGTGACACCCTCGTCTTCCACTATCATTATCCTTTCATCAGCTACCATCGGGTTCCCCCTTTCTAAAGGTGAATTCGACCCGTGTCCCGCCGTCCCTGGAGAGCGTTATTTCACCATTCAGCTGTTTTACAAGGCGAACCACAAGTCCGAGCCCTATGGTAGAGGTATTTTTCCAGTCGAGTTCTTTATCGACTCCTATACCGTCGTCAGCGCAGATTATGGTCACTTTTGAACCATTCGGCTCTTCTGGCTCTTCGGTTATATTTAATGTTATTACTCCCTTTCTCTTATCCGGAAAGGCGTGTTTTAGCGAGTTCGTTATTAGCTCGTTTATTATAAGGGCGCATGGAATGGCCTGATCTATTCCGATCTTAACGCGGTCGCCGGTTATTAGTACTTTAAGGCGCCCGGTCTTTTCATATGTGCCTACAAGCTCCGTTGAAACCGCTTCTATACAGTCGTGGAATTCCACGTCTGCAAGGTCTCCGGTGCGGTGAAGTTTATCGTGTATGAGCGACATCGACTTCACCCTGTTGCGGCAGTCGTCAAGGGTAGATACTATATCGGTCGCCATGCCCCTTTGCGCGGCATTGGCCTGTATAGCCAGGAGGCCGCTTATTACCTGCAGGTTATTTTTAACGCGGTGATGGACCTCTTTTAGGAGTATCTCTTTTTGCTTTACGGACTTTGCAAGCTCCTCTTCCGCCTTCTTGTGTTCTGTAATATCGAGCGTGAGTTCGACTATCTGGTTGATCTCTCCGCTAGAGTCTATTATAGGGGCCGATACGATCTGGAAGTGTCGCCTGTTTCCGTTGTCGCAAGAAATAGAGGCTTCGCTTGTCTCCGCCTTGCCGCTTTTTAATGATCTCATGGATGAGCATTCTTGGCCGTCGATAATACCGTAGAATTCACCACAGTGATTACAATCGTTTATATCGGTATGTCCGAACCACTCTTTTATGGTGCTATTTGCCCATGTGATAGAGAGATTTTTGTCCAGTAACGTTAGGCCCGCGCCGATGCCCTCTACGATATTCTCGAGCTTGTCCCTCTCTATACGAATGGCCTCTTCCGAGCGTTTGCGGTCGGTGATATCTTGAACAATAGCAACGAAAATAGGCGGCGTTTCATTTGAAGATAATTGCAGGCGAACCTCGATTGGGTAGATTGTTCCATCCTTGCGTTCATGTTCGGTTTTGAAGATAATGTACTCTAGTTTCCCGCTTCGAAGAGGCGCTAGTATCTTTGCGAATTGGTCGCTGGAGAGCTTTGGTTTGATATCTACCGGCGTTAGTTTTTTTAACTCTTCAATGCTGTATCCTATATTTTTCCGTGCCCCGTCATTAACCATAATATAGTTGAGCGACTCTGCGTCAAATGTATAGATCTCATTTGAAGAGCCATCCAATATACGTCCAAGGCGCAAAGCGAGCGCTTCGGTCTTCTTTTGCTCTCTAATATCTCTAAAGAGTCCGACCAGTCCCGTGGGCGTTCCATCAGGGCATTTTGAGGTTGTGCCGGTTAACATTGTCGGTATCTCTCGACCATCCTTCGCAACCAGGATAGACTCGATAGTGACGACTGCATCTTCAGTTATCACTCTTTGAATGGACTCTTCCTGTAGTTTGCGCTCTCTCTCCGGTATTATATCGTTAAGCGTCAGGCCGGAGACCTCTTCGGGCGCGTACCCAAGCAGCTTAAGGGCGGCTTCGTTAAAGCGCGTGATCTCTCTCTCCATATTAAGGACTATTAGCGCGTCGCCCATCTCCTCGGTTATCGCGGCCGATCTCTGTATCTGCTCAAACATATTTTTTCTATCTGTAATATCCTCAAATACAACGGCGAAGTAGCCCTTTTTATTGCTGTATGCAAGTATTGAGTACCATCTTTTTAAGGGTTCTATATACTGCTCCGTCCTGTATTCGCCGCCCTCCAGCGCGACCTTTCCGTACTGCGCCATTAGAGGGTGCATGGGGTTGCAGAATTCGGGTAAGACCTTACAGACATTCCTGCCTACAACTTTTTCGCGAGTGACGCCGGTAAAAGACTCGAAGGCTTCGTTTACGTCGAGGAAGGTATAGTCAACGGGCTTGCCTTCATTATCGACTATAATCTTATGGAAGGCGAATCCGTTGAGCATATTATCAAAGAGCCCTTTGTAGTTCTGCTCACTCTCTTTGAGCGCTGCTTCGGTATGAGTTCTCCTGATGACCGAGCTTGCCTTTGCGGCTATTATTTCGAGTATAGAGCGAATTCTTTCGGTGACGACCATCTTGCGGCGCGATATGACACATAAGACTCCGATAGCCTTTCCATTATCGTCCTTAATCGCCGTGCCTACATAGGACTTTGCCTTCATATCAACCAGGTAAGTATCGTCAGGATGTAGTTCTATCAGGTCTTCACTACACTCATAGTAGCCGTCGTTGATAACATGATTGCATAGGGTTCCGGGAAGGGCGCATGAAAAGTCTTCGATCCTTTCTCCGTCTTCCAGCATGGCGGCGGCCTTCAAGGTATTTTCATCTAAGAGTTCGCTTATGAGAACGCAGTCGGCGTCGAGAAGTTCGACGAGGCTCTTTACCGTCCTGTCAAAGAAGGTCGCGCCTGAGCTGCCTACCATAGATTCAAGAAGAGATTTATACTCGCTATCGGTCCGCTTTCTGTCGCTTATATCTCTCTCTATCGAATATATACGTTCCATGCCGCTAACTTTTACGATCTTGCAACTTATATCGGCGGTAAAGGAGCTGCCGTCTTTTCTGACGTGTTCAAGTTCGTAGTTCATAGTACCTGTGCTTCTTAGGACATCGAGCCTGTCGCAGATCTTTTCTTGGGATTTTTTTGATAAGATAAGTGAGATAGGTTCTCCGATCATCTCATCCCGGCTGTAGCCGTGTTTTTCAAAGGCGGCTTTATTTGCCTCAACAATGACGGGAAGGCCGTCGCGTGACGGCTCCATAACCAGGGCATAGTCCGAGGCCTGTTCAAATAGCTCCCTGTAACGGGCCTCGCTCTCTTTAGTATTTTCTTCTGCCCTTCTCCTGCGTCTCTCCAGACATATCAGGCCGACTATCGACAGTACAAGGGCCACGGCCCAAATAACTACCAGCGCAAACATAAGGTTATGTGTGCTCTTAAGATAACCTACTTCCCTTTCGTAGAAGAAGGTTTCAAGGCGGGCGCTCTCGTCCATTATCTTTTCAAACGTATCGTCAAACTCTTTATCCCTTAGCGTGCCAACACCGGACTCTTCGAGGTTTGCGAACCATTTGCTTCCTATTTCCCTTAAGACTAATATTTTATTGTGGATGCTTACGATCTGTTCTCTTAAGGCCGGGTCGTTTAGCGTGCCGTTTATCTCTCCGTGATGCGTCATGCCACCGTATTGCAGTAGGGAGGTATGACCAAGAGCGTCGTCGATATTTTTCCAGATAGTTGATTGACCTTTGCTGCGGTCTCCTGCAATATACTCTTCGAGCCAGAGATGAAAGAGGCTTGTGTGTAGCTGGATATGACCTATAGTATCCAAAACGACGACGTTGTTCTTCTGCCGCTCGCGTATGCGTTCGCTGCAAACGAGCATGATAATGACCATTATACCGAGCACAACGGTAAAGACGAGAAGCCAATAGCTTCTACTCCTCTTTCGGTAGGAGTTGGACAATAGGTTTTTTTCGTTATTTTCATTCATGGCAATAAGCATACCTTGTTTAATATATATAACTCCTATTATATAGTATCAAATTTATTAAATTTTTTTTATCAACTCAACCGAGTAATCAATCAAGTAAAGCGACATTAAAAACGATTGCTTAAGTAGAAGAGATTCTGAAATTCTATAACTTTGAATCATTTTGGGGAATTAAGTTACATGAGGGGCTATCTAAATAATATTAACTGCCATTATTTGCCTCGAATAAGCCAAAGTGCTTGCAAAAAGTTTTTACAGCTCTATAATTTATATATGTCTATTCTACGGCTTACTCTTTTTCTTATATTAGTTGTCACTGCTTCGCTCTCATGGGCTTCGGAGACCCCGCGCGACTTTAAGGTGGCCTTTATAGGCGACCAGGGGATGAGCAAAGATGCCAAGGCCTTGCTGCGCCTCATTAAGAGCGAGGGGGCTGGGTTTGTGCTTCATGCGGGAGACCTCGACTATCACGATAGTCCGTTCAGCCACGAACGCCAGATAAATAATATTCTCGGCAAGGATTTCCCCTATGTAGTACTCATAGGCAATCACGACAAGGCCAAGTGGTATGGCGAGGGCGGTTACGCGGACTATGCCAGAGCGCGCCTTGAAAGGTCCGGTATAGAGTTCAAGGGGGCCGTCGGCGTGCACGGTACTTTTAAGTATAAGGGGCTCAATTTTGTAATTACCGCGCCCGGTATTGTCAAGCACAAGGGAAAGGGCGGTTATAAGGG
>JAJCZF010000062.1 GCA_029262535.1 Deltaproteobacteria bacterium | reverse complement strand
GAAGCGGCCAACCGCGAGCTAAAGGATTTTGTCTACGTCGTCTCGCACGACCTGAAGGCTCCACTGCGCGCCATAGGTTCTCTGGCTAACTGGATCAGTAGTGACTACTCCGAGAGCTTTGACGAGAACGGCAGGGAGCAGATGGCGCTGCTAGCGGGCCGGGTCCACCGTATGCAGGCCCTTATAGAGGGTATACTCCAGTACTCTCGCGTCGGCAAGGAAAAGGAGAAGGTTGAAAAAACGGACTTGAACAGTCTGCTTACTGATGTTATAGATATGTTAGACATTCCGTCGAATTTCGAGATAAATATAAAAGACCACCTGCCGACGCTTTCGTGCGTTATGATAAGGGTGGAACAGGTATTTTTGAACCTCTTATCTAACGCCATAAAATATATGGATAAGGACGAGGCGAGTATCACCGTATCATGCCTGGACGAGGGAGTTTTCTGGCGTTTTGAAATAGCCGATAACGGCCCCGGTATTGATACCAGGCACAGGAAGAAGGTCTTTCAGATCTTCCAGACACTTAATCCGAGAGACGAAGTCGAGTCCACCGGGGTCGACCTTACCATAGTAAAAAAGATAGTAGAGATGAACGGCGGCTCTATAGGGGTCGAGAGTGAGGTCGGCAAGGGCTCGACATTTTATTTCACCATACCCAAAGAGATAATTACGAATAATTAATTCATTAGGGAGCAAGGAACACGATGATCGCCAAGAAGCCAATTTTACTCGTAGAAGACGACCTGGTGGATGTAATGACGGTAAAGAGAGCCCTTAAGGAGCTTAAGATAGATAATGCCCTTACCGTAGCCGGTAACGGCGAGGAGGCCCTTGAGCTTATTAAGGACGATGCGGTGCGACCTGGTATAGTGCTGCTCGATCTCAATATGCCGAAGATGAACGGCTTAGAGTTTCTTCAAGCGGTGAGGGAGCAAAGCCTCCTGCACGGGGTGCCTATCATCATCACTTACCACATCAAAAGAAGAGAGCGACAAAGTCGAAAGTTTTGATCTCGGCGTCGCCGGTTATATTATAAAACCTGTTGACTATGATAAATTCGTTAACGTTGTAAAGACCATAGACGATTACTGGTCGCTAAGCGAAGTGCCAGCATAAGGTAGAGACCAGGAAGAGACCTTGCCCTTTCAGGACAAAAAAGGAAAGAAGCTCAGCATACTCTTTATCGAGGATGATCGCGTCGATGAGATGGCCTTTCGCCGTTTCGTTGACGGAGGAGGGGTTGACTACGACTATACCGTGTCCAGGTCGATAGCGGATGCTATGGATAAGTTGAAAGCAGAGCAGTACGACGCCGTGATAACCGACTATCACCTCGCCGACGGCACGGCCCTGGAACTATTCGGCGTCGTAAAATCTACGCCGGTTATCGTTACCACCGGTACCTCCAATCAGGAGATAGCCGTAGGGGCGATGAAGGCCGGGGCCGCCGATTATCTGATAAAGGACTTTGAACATAATCACTTAAAAGTATTGCCGGTTACCGTTGAGAACGCTATTAAGCATAAGAGGGACGAGGGGCTTTTTAATATGCTCTCTCACGCCATGCGTTCCATTAACGATTCGGTCTATATAACCGACCTGAGCGACAATGTCATCTTTGTTAACAAGGCCTTTTGCGAGGCCTACGGTTACGAGGAAGATGAGATTATCGGAAAACCCCGCAACGTGCTCTGGTCCAAGTCCACAGATGACGAGAAGGCAAGGGAGTTGCTCGATAAAACACTTAAGGCCGGCTGCAGTATGGAGGTAACCCACCGTCATAAAAGCGGCGCGGAGCTTGCGGTCTCTCTTTCAAGGTCGAGCATAAAAAACGAGTATGGAGAGGAGGTCGCCATAGCGGCGGTCTCAAGGGATATTACAGAGAGAAAGAGGCTGGAGGAAAAATTAAGGGCCTTATCTTTCCTTGATGAGCTAACCGGAATAGCCAACCGCAGGAGTTATGAGAAATTTATCGAGGCCGAGTGGAGAAGAGCGACAAGGGAGAGGACCTCTTTGTCGGTCATACTGATAGATATCGACTACTTTAAGCTCTATAACGATACATACGGTCACCAGGCAGGAGATGAATGCCTGAGGCTTGTCGCCAGCGCCATAGACAAAGTAGCCAAGAGACAGGGCGACATGGTGGCACGTTACGGCGGGGAGGAGTTCATAGTGGTTCTGCCCGGAACCGACGCCAGCGGCGTAGGCATCCTTGCAGAGGCCATGAGGGAAAAGGTTTCCTCACTTGAGATAGCCCACAAGAGTTCCGAAGTGGGGCCGTTTGTCACCATAAGCCTGGGCGTGGCATCCATGCTCCCGGTACCTGGCACCGAGCCAAGCACGCTCGTTGCCGCGGCCGACATAGAGCTTTACAGGGCAAAGCAGTTCGGTAGAAACCGGATTGAAACCTGTTCTCTCATAAAGTGACAGACCTTCCCGGCCTAAGTTAGCGGTCTGCGGCAAAAACCATAACGCGGCTCGGGAGCGTCCGCTTCCGTATAGCCGGTTCGGCGAAGATGGTTGTACACAATACCTGCCTGTGTGCTTGCTTTTTAAACCGTGAGATGAGATAATTTTGGACAATTATGGATAGAGCTAGATATATCGCGCTAGAAGGGCCTATTGGGGTTGGAAAGACCTCTTTAACCAAGCTGCTCGCCGAAGAACTCGGCGGTGTTACGCAGCTTGAAGAGGTCGATGACAACCCTTTTCTTCAGAAATTTTATAAAGATACGAAGAAGTACGCCTTTCAGACACAGATCTTTTTTCTACTGAGCCGTTTTCAGCAGCAAAAGGAGCTGAACCAACAGGACCTCTTTCAAAAGACGGTCGTGAGTGACTATATCTTTGCCAAGGACAAGATATTCGCCTATCTGAACCTGGACGAGGACGAGCTTGGGCTCTATGAGCAGACATTTCGCCTGCTCGACGAGAGAATCCCAAAGCCCGATCTCGTAATATATCTTCAGGCTTCATGTGACGTCCTGCTTTCGAGGATAGAAAAACGCAATAACGACTATGAGCGCTCCATTACAAAGGAATACCTAAAGGCTCTTGTGGAGGCCTATGATAAATATTTCTTTTATTATGGCGACACGCCGCTTCTTGTGGTAAATACGTCGGAGATAGATTTTGTAAATAACCCCCTGGACCTTGCCAATCTTGTTAAAGAGATAAAGTCCATAAGGGGAGGAACACAACACTACATACCGCTTGGATCCGGCAAATAACGCCGGACTGGGACGGGAGGTTATAGGGGCCTGAACGGCCCCCGTTTGCGTGCGGGTGTCTTTTAAAGAGACCCGCTTTGAGCAACGTTTTTGTTAAAAACCTTTCGGCCCGTGCCGGAGGGTTTTTTTTATGCACAGACCACACAGGTGTGGTTTTATTTTCGCGCACACGGTCGTGTGTTTCATTTCGCGAAGCAAGATTTCTGGGGCCAGATAGTCTTTTGTCCGCGTTGTAAGTTAGAAGTTGGCCTGATTATATGTCCATTTTATGTTCGTTTTTTGCCGGTTAACAAGTCGTTGGAGTATAATATGAAGAGAGTAAAGATTACGGCCCCGGCTGTCGCTAAGATGAAGGGGGCCAGAAAGATCTCGGTCCTAACGGCCTATAATGCGCCGATTGCCAGGCTGCTTGACAGGGCGGGCGTGCCGATAATCCTTGTCGGGGATTCCGTGGGAATGGTCGAGGCCGGGTATGATTCCACGCTTCCCGTTACGATGGATGAGATGGTCTATCATACGAGAGCCGTGGCGAGGGCTTCCGAATATGCGCTCGTAGTCGGCGATATGCCTTTTCTCTCATACCAGGTAAGTATCGAAGATGCCAAAAGAAACGCGGGCAGGCTCATTAAAGAAGGGTCCGCCGACGCCGTAAAGCTCGAAGGCGGGCGCAGGAGCGCCGAGACGATTCGGGCCATATGTGATATGGACGTCCCGGTAATGGGACATATAGGGCTCACGCCCCAGTCGGTGCTTCGTTTGGGCGGCTATAAGGTGCAGGGCAGAGGCGGGAGCGAGGCCGAGATATTGATGGAAGACGCTCTTGCCGTTGAAGAGGCCGGGGCCTTTGCCCTCGTGCTTGAGTGCATACCGGAAGGGTTGGCCGTCGAGATCACCGAAAAGCTCTCTATCCCAACCATCGGGATAGGGGCCGGTTCCGGTACGGACGGACAGGTTATGGTCGTTAACGATATATTGGGTTTGACAGCCGAGGCCGATAGCCCGAAGTTCGTAAGGAGGTATGCCGACCTTGAGACGATTATACTCACGGCTGTGGAGGCTTTTACGAGGGACGTTATAAAGGGGGCCTTCCCGTCCGGCAAAGAGAGTTATAAGTAGGCGACCTTTTGCGTCTTATTAAAGAGATAGATGATATCAGAGCCGCAGTGGACGAGGCGCGGCGTGGCGGCGAGCGCGTGGTCCTTGTGCCGACGATGGGGGCCCTTCACCGGGCTCATGTGCTCTTATTTGAGCGCGCGCGCGAGGTAGGTGATCTAGTTGTTGCGACCATCTTCGTAAATCCGGCACAGTTTGGCCCGGATGAGGATCTCGACGCCTATCCGAGGAGGCTGGAGAGCGATATTGAGAAGGCCGGGGCGGCTGGCGTAGACTACCTCTTTTGTCCAACGCCTGAGACGGTATATTCTGACGGTTTTTCTACTTTTATCGAAGTCGGCGGCCTGGGTGAGAACTTATGCGGACAAAGCAGGCCGGGTCACTTTCGCGGCGTGGCAACCGTTGTTCTAAAACTCTTTAATATGGTAAGGCCCGATGCGGCTATCTTCGGCCTTAAGGATTTTCAGCAGTTTGCGGTCATAAAAAGGCTTGTGCGGGACCTGAATATGGAGATAGAGCTTGTCGGGGTAGAGATAATGCGGGAGCCGGACGGTCTTGCCGTGAGTTCGAGGAACGGGTATTTGAACGCGCGGGAGAGAGAGTCGGCCTCTGTGGTGCCGGCTTCTCTGGAGGCGGCTTCTCATCTTTTTACGAAAGGCGAGAGAAGTAGCGAGAAACTTATCTCTGAGGTTAAAAAATATATAGAGAAAGAGGGCTCTGCCGTGGTAGATTATATAAGCGTCTGCGACGCGGATTCCCTAAAAGATATAGATATTATCGAGAGCAGGGCGTTACTGGCTATTGCGGTAAAGATAGGTAGAACGCGCCTTATTGATAATGTCGTTTTAGAAGGCTGATAATAGCCACTTTGACCGAGACATTTTGTGTCGGATAGGGCCGTGTTACGACGATCTATAAGAGGAGGTTTTTTTAGATGCAACGCACAATGCTTAAGAGTAAGATTCACAGGGCCACGGTAACGGACGCTAACGTAGATTACGAGGGCTCCATCGCCATAGACGAACTGCTTATGGAGGAGGCCGATATACGCGAATTCGAGCAGGTCAGTATCTATAACGTTACCAACGGCCATCGTTTCGAGACCTATGTTATAAAAGGCGACAAAGGCAGCGGCACCATCAGCATTAACGGAGCCGCGGCCCACCGCGCGGCTATAGGCGAGCTGGTCATAATTGCGAGCTACTCTTCCTATGCGGAAGCCGAGGTCTCTTCGCATAGGCCGGTACTTGTTTATGTGGACGCGGACAATGTCGCCGTGCGCGTAAGTTCGGAGCTTAAAGCCTGTATATGAAGAAAAAGAGGTCTATAAGGGGTTACTTTATGGCCGGCCTGCTGGTCGTCGTGCCTGCCTTTATAACGGTCTCTGTAATAAAGATTATCGCCACCTGGGTTATCTCGCTTAAAGAGTCGATACCGGTCTTTCTCAGGCCGGAAAATTTCATGCCTTATCACATACCGGGCATTGAGATAGCCATAACCATAGTCGGAATATTAATAATCGGGATTGTCGTCACCAACTTTCTCGGCGCGAGGCTTGTTAATCTCTATGAGGCGACCATTGAAAAGGTCCCTGTCTTAAGGATCGTATATAAGGGCTCAAAGCAGTTTTTAGAAACATTTTTCTCCGAGGATAAAGAGGGCTTTAGCAGCGTTGTGATGGTGGAGTATCCGCGTAAGGGTATCTACTGCCTGGCATTCGTGACGGGTAGGACAAGGGGCGAGGTTCAAGAGAGGACAGAAGAGAATACGATAAACCTCTTTTTGCCCACTACGCCGAACCCGACCAGCGGTTTTTATCTCGTTATGCCGGAGAAGGACACCATACCGCTCAGCATGTCCGTGGAGGACGCCTTTAAGGTTATCATGACCGGCGGCATGGTCGTGCCGACTAACGAAGAGAAACCGGTAAAGAAGAGCAAGGACGTAATAGGCCCGTCGGCCTGGAGGTTATATTAAGTGATGAGTAGTTGTGGGCTCAAGACGCGGATAGAAAATTGTCAGGCAACTAAGGGTTTGTGGCGCGAAAATTGGCTGCACACACTGTGTGCAATATTTTGATAACTATGAATAAGGAGCTTTAAAGGTAATGGCAACGAACAAGCTGGACGAACTTTCTATTAATACAATAAGATTTCTCGCCGTGGACGGCGTTGAGAAGGCCAAGAGCGGACATCCGGGCATGCCGATGGGCGACGCGGCCATGGCATACGCGCTCTGGTCAAAACATCTTAGGCATAACCCCAAGAACCCAAAATGGCCGGGGCGCGACCGCTTCGTGCTTTCGGCGGGCCACGGCTCGATGTTGCTCTATTCGCTCTTGCATCTTACGGGCTACGACCTAACGCTTGACGACCTTAAAAACTTTAGGCAGTGGGGCGCGCGCACTCCGGGCCATCCCGAGTACGATCTTGACTGCGGTATTGAGATGACGACCGGCCCTCTCGGGCAGGGTTTCGCCACGGGCGTTGGCATGGCAATGGCCGAACGTTATCTGGGCGAGCGTTATAACAGGGACGGCTATTCGATATTCGACTATAATATATACGCCATCGCCGGGGACGGCGACATCATGGAGGGCGTTACGAACGAAGCGGCCTCCATGGCGGGGCACCTTGGCCTTGGGCAGCTAATCTACCTATACTCAGATAATAAGATTACGATTGAAGGTTCGACAGATATCGCCTTTACTGAAGACGTAAAGGGGCGCTTTGATGCAATGGGCTGGCATGTTCAAAAGATAGACGGCATGGATATTGAGGCTGTTTCATCTGCGATAGACGCCGCAAAGGCCGAGACCGGCAGACCGTCGCTCATTATTGCCCGTACCAATATCGGCTTTGGCAGCCCTGCCAAGCAGGACGACTGCGGGGCTCACGGTTCGCCTCTTGGGCCCGATGAAGTAATGGCCGCAAAGAATAATCTCGGCTGGCCGACCGAGCCGACCTTTCACATCCCGGACGAGGCCCTTGCGAACTTCAGAGGGGCTGTCGATAGGGGCGCCGAGCTTGAAAAGGACTGGAAGGATAAGTTCGAGGCCTATTCAAAGGCCCACCCGGAGCAGGCCGCGGAGTTAAAAGATTTTGAGGCGCAGGGCTTTGTGGGGGCTATTGGAGCGATACCGGCATTCACGCCGGAAGACGGCAAGGTAGCTACCAGGGTAGCCTCGGGCAAGGTCCTTAACGCCATTGCCGCAAATACTCCCTTCCTCATAGGCGGTTCGGCCGATCTCGGTCCTTCCAATAATACGGCTATTAAGGCAGAGGGTAGCTTTACAAGAGACGAGGCCGGAAGGAATATACACTTCGGCGTAAGGGAGCACGCAATGGGTTCCGTCTTGAACGGCATGGCCCTTAGCGGATTGCTCGTGCCATACGGCGGCACCTTCCTGGTATTTTCAGACTATATGAAACCTGCGGTCAGGCTCGCGGCCCTGATGGGGCTTCAGGTCGTATATGTCTTTACGCACGACTCCATAGGGCTCGGCGAGGACGGGCCTACTCACCAGCCTATTGAGCATCTCGCTGCCCTTCGTTCTATTCCTAACCTTACGGTAATACGCCCGGCAGACGCTAACGAGACGGCAAACGCGTGGCGTCTGGCGCTTACCCGCACCGACGGCCCCGTGGCTCTGGCGCTTACTCGTCAAGGCCTTCCGATCCTGGAGAGTAAAGAAGAAACGGTCGACAGGGGGGCATATATACTGGCCGATTCAGAGGGGCAAACACCTGAGATCATAATAATAGCCACGGGCTCGGAGGTGCACGTGGCGCTTGAAGCCTATAAAGTACTTACCGACGATGGCGTAAAGGCGCGGGTTGTCAGCATGCCGAGCTCCGAGATTTTTGAAGAGCAAGACGAAGAGTACAGAAACGAGGTCCTTCCGCCGGATGTAAGGAGGCGCATATCTGTAGAAGCGGCCTCTACATTAGGATGGGGTCGCTACGTGGGGCTTGACGGAATATCCATAGGGCTCGACAGGTTTGGAGAGTCGGCTCCGGCAGGCACGATCTTCAAAGAGCTAGGTTTTACAAAAGAGAATATTGTAGGTAAGGCGCGCACGCTTCTTGGTGACAAGATAAATAAGTAAGGCGGTCTAAATGCAGATATATAGCGTAGGAAAAGAAAGCCCGGTTACATTTTCGCTAGGCGAGTATATGTACAAGGTCGAAAAGGCAGTGGAGGAGCTAGCCAATACGAACTTCTCTACGCGTCTATGGAATAAGGATGCGACACTCTGGAAGGACGACACAAGCTCCATAGAGCTTATATCGAACTCACTCGGTTGGCTTGATGTGGCAAAAGAGATGTCTACTCATATCGACGAGATAACCAACTTTGCCGCAGAGGTAAAGGGGGCCGGTTTTCGCTCGGTGGTGCTCTTGGGCATGGGTGGTTCTTCGCTGGCTCCGCTTGTTCTGAAGGAAACTTTTGGAGATATAGACGGTGCGCCGTATCTGACGGTCCTGGATTCGACCGATCCGTCGGCTGTGCTTAGAGTGGACGGCGATAGCGACCCGGAGACGACCCTCTTTATCATAGCGAGCAAGTCGGGTTCGACCATTGAACCGCTGAGCCTCTTTGAATATTTTTACGAGCTTGTTAGGGAGATAAAAGGCGAGAGTGTCGGAGAGAATTTTGTAGCCATAACAGATCCCGGTTCAGGCCTTGAAAGGCTGGCGCTTGACAGGGGTTTTAGAAAGACATTTCTGAACCCCTCCGATATCGGAGGCCGTTACTCCGCGCTTTCGTACTTCGGTCTCGTTCCGGCGGCGCTTGGGGGGATTGATGTCGCGGCCCTCCTGGAGAGCGCGATTAGTATGGGTGACGAGTGCGGCCCTTCCGTAGCCGCTAGTGATAACCCGGCCTTTTATCTTGGGGCCGCGCTATCGGTCTTAGCCAGGGAAGGACGCGACAAGCTCTCTTTCCTGATTTCAGAAGAGTTTGAAGAACTAGGTCTCTGGCTCGAACAACTTGTGGCCGAGTCCACGGGCAAAGAGGGGGTGGGTATTATCCCGCTCGCCGGAGAGTCGCTCGGAGATGTGGATAGCTACGGCGACGACCGCGTATTCGTTCATATAGGCCCGCCGTTTGTCGAGGAGCATCACATCGAGCTGCTGCACTACCTTGAGAGCGCAGGACATCCTGTAATAAGCATAAGGCTCAATAGCCTCTCCGCCATAGGCGGCGAGTTCCTGAAATGGGAGATCGCCACTGCCGTAGCCGGAATGGGGCTTGGAATCAATCCCTTTGACCAGCCCGACGTAGAGTCGGCAAAGCTCGCCACCAAGAGTCTCTTAAAGGGTAGCGACGGCGGCTCCAAGCTACCGCCGGGAAGGATATTTAAGGGCGAAAAGTTCAGGCTCTATCTCGGCGACGAGACGCTTACGAGGCTTGGCCTGTCGACCTCCCGTTTAAGGGACGCTGATTCACGCCCGGACGAAGCGGTTAAATCTCTCCTTTCATATGTTAAAAAAGAGGGCTCTTATATAAGCATACTGCCGTACTTCGATCCTGAAGATAGATCTGTAGCGAACTTTCTTTCTGCCCTTAGGCAGATGTTAAGAAACTCTCTTGCCTTGGCCACGCAGCTCGGTTACGGGCCGCGTTATTTGCACTCAACAGGGCAGCTCCACAAGGGCGGTCCGGACGGGGGGCTCTTTCTTGTCCTTTACCATAACAGGGCCGAGGGTGAAGACCCGGTAGTGCCGGGCCAGGCCTATTCGTTCCTGGGTCTTGAGACCTCACAGGCCCTTGGCGACGTTGGCGCCCTTCTTGCCAAGGGCCGGAATGTCGCGCTCTTTAATATTAATACGCCTTTTACCGAATCGCTTGAAGAGGTATATTCACTTCTTGGCCGTTCCTTAACGGCCATAACCGGAAAGTAGTCCGAGGAGGTTTCTCTATGCATATCGGCATTGTCGGCCTTGGCCGCATGGGAATGAATATCGGAAAGCGGCTTGTGGCCGACGGACATAAAGTAACGGCCTATAATAAAACTTCCGAAAAGGTAAAACTAGCCGAAGAGGCAGGCATGGAGGGCGCTTACTCTCTTAAAGAGATCGCCTGTATGCTCACCCCGCCGCGTATACTGTGGATTATGGTTCCGGCAGGCGAGGCCGTTGACGAGGTCATAGCTACTGTCAAGGGCTGCATGGACGAAGGCGATATCATCATCGACGGCGGTAATAGTTTTTATAAAGATAGCATAAGGCGCGCCGAAGAGCTTAAGCAAGATAAGATAAAGTTTATGGATATCGGCGTGAGCGGCGGTATATTCGGCCTTAAAGAGGGTTATTGTTTAATGGCCGGCGGCGACAGGCAGGATTTTGACACCCTTGAGCCGGCACTTAAGAGCCTCTCCGCGGAAGGCGGTTATATGTATATGGGACCGCTCGGCGCGGGCCATTTTACCAAGATGGTCCATAACGGTATCGAGTACGGCATGATGGAGGCATATGCCGAGGGTTTTGATCTGGTAAAGAAGTCTCCCTACGGCGGTGACATGGATTATGTCGCTCTTTCAAAACTTTGGAATAGCGGAAGCGTTATCAGGTCGTGGCTTCTTGAGCTGCTTGAGAATGCATTTGAAGACGAAGGAGAATTACTCTCTCTTGAGCCTTATGTTCAAGACTCCGGCGAGGGGCGCTGGACTGTAATGGAGGCCGTGGAACTCGGTGTCCCGGTCCCTGTCATAGCCGACGCGCTCTTTAGGCGTTTTCGCTCTAAAGACCCTGATTCTTTCGCGGAAAAGGTGCTTGCCGCCTTAAGAAGAGAGTTTGGCGGCCATGCGGTGAGATCCAAAGACCAGCCTCCAAACGATCTTAAAGGCCAGGAAGACTAACCCGTTACGAAAGAGCCTCTAATATGGCTGAAACTGAAAAAACAGCAAAGGTTCTGGTTGAACCGGAAGAGACTCACTCAGCCCGGGCCGCTCTCTGTGGCGAGCCCGACCCCGGACCCTCGGCCATTATCATCTTCGGCGCCTCCGGCGACCTTACACGCAGAAAACTCATCCCGGCCCTTTACAGGCTCTTTAAACATTCACTTCTAAATTCAGATTTTTTTGTGCTTGGGCTTGCCCGGACCGAGATGGACGACGCCTTCTTCAGGCAGTTGATCTTTACTTCACTCAAGGAGAGCGACGATTTTGACAGGGACTCTTTTGAGGCCTTTAGCAAGAGGCTCTTTTATAGAAGTATAGATTATAAAAACCCTGCCACCTACGAAGAGCTCTCGAAATTTATAACCGATCAGGAAGCCGCATTTAATACCGGCTCCAACCGGCTTCTTTATCTGGCCACACCGCCGACCTTATTCGAGTCTATCATAGAAGGTGTCGGCACGACCTCAATATCTAAAAAAGATTACGGCTGGACGAGGGTGGTAGTTGAAAAGCCATTTGGCGCTGATTTAGATAGTTCAAGGAAGTTAAATGTACTCCTCTACCGTTACTTCCGTGAAGACCAGATCTTTCGTATAGACCATTATTTAGGCAAAGAGACCGTGCAGAATATAGCCATGTTGCGTTTCGCCAACGCTATATTTGAACCACTCTGGAACAGGCGCTATGTGGATCACGTACAGATCACTGTCGCTGAAACTCTGGGCGTGGGTACGAGGGCCGGTTTTTACGAGTCTGCCGGGGTCTTGCGAGATATGTTCCAGAACCATATGTTACAGGTCATGGCCCTTGCAGCCATGGAGCCGCCGTCTTCCTTCGAGTCAGAGCAGGTGCGCGATGAGAAGGTCAAGCTGCTTCGGGCAATCAGGCCGATATCGCCCGAAGATATTGGCGAGCACCTGGTCTTAGGCCAGTATGGAGAGGGGATAGTGGAAGGTGAGACGGTCCCTGCCTACAGGGACGAGCCTGGAGTGGAAGAGGGCTCCAATACAGCGACCTATGCGGCTATGAGAGTATTTATAGATAACTGGCGGTGGAACGGGGTCCCTTTTTATCTGAGATCGGGCAAGAGGCTTGCCCGCCGCGCTACCGAGGTGGCTATACACTTTAAGAAGGTTCCGCATATGCTCTTCGGGGTCACACTCGGTACGGATATAGGGCCTAATGTCCTTGTGCTCGCCATCCAGCCTGACGAACGTGTCCAGCTATCTTTTCATACAAAGAGCCCCGGTTCAAAGGTTTGCCTGCGTAATGTCTTGATGGATTTCTCATATAGCGAGGGTTTCTCGGGTTTTATGCCGGGCGCATATGAGAGAGTTTTGCTCGATGCCGTTGTCGGAGATGATATGTTATTTCTCAGAAGCGACGGCGTGGATCAGGCATGGAAGATACTTACCCCGATAATCGAAGCGGTCGAGTCCGGAGCCGTGCCCACACGGGGTTATGGCGCGGGCTCCTGGGGCCCGCCCGAAGCGGATCGACTCATCGGAGACAATAATAGAAGATGGAGGAACAGGCTTGAGTAATAATAAAAGAGAATTGGGGCCAATACTTTCCGGTGATATCGGCGGGACAAAGACGATACTCGCCCTGGTGGATACCAGCGGCCCCAGGCCAAAGATTACAGCCAGGAAGAAATTTATAAATAGCCGCTATAATTCCCATGAGGAGATCTTGGAATCTTTTATTGCCTCTACCGGAGGCGCCGACATACACTCGGCGGTGCTCGGCGTCGCAGGGCGTATCGATGACGGCAGGTGCCGCATTACGAATCTGGACTGGACCGTGGATAGTGAAAAGCTCGGCCAGGATCTGGGCATTGCCAAGATATGGCTCATAAACGACCTGGAGGCCATGGGTCATGGTCTAAGCGAACTCTCGGAAGGTGATATCCTGACCCTCAGGAATGGCAAAGATCTGGACGGCAACGCCGCCCTTATCGCCGCCGGGACCGGCCTTGGCGAGACATTTATTCTTGGCGATAGTTCCCGTCGCAGGACCGTGCCCATCGCAACCGAGGCGGGCCACGCCGACTTTGCACCGAGAAATGAGATCGAAGTCGGCCTCATGAATTTCCTCAATGAACGATATGGCAGAGCAAGCCTGGAAGGGGTGCTTTCAGGGCCGGGGCTTCTAAATATATACCTATACCTTAAAGAGCTTCGCGGGGCCGAGGAAGGGGCCGCTCTGGCCCTCAGAATGGATGTAGAGGACCCGGTTCCTGTCATAGTGGAAGAGTCAATTAGAGGGAGGTCGCTTATATGTAGAGAGGCGACAGATATCTTTCTCTCGGCGCTCGGAGCGGAGGCGGGCAACTTGGCGCTTAGAACACTTGCGAGCGGAGGTATTTATATTGGCGGAGGGCTTGGACCGGCCATGCTGACCGGTTGCGATCAGGGCACCTTTATCGAGTCCTTTTTAAAAAAGAGTCCCATGAGTGATTTTCTAAGTAATATTCCGGTATATATAATCCTGAATGATGAGGTCGCGCTTATAGGGGCGGCAAGGTACGGCGTTGAGCGCAATCTATCTGTACTGGAGGGCTTTCCCAGAATCGTTTAGCTGCTATTTTTGAAGAGTGAGGAGGAATGATGGAAGAGCGAGAGTACAATATCGGCCCGAATAAAAAGAAGGCTCTCTTGCAGATCTTCGACGAGCAAGACGAACTGTTAGGTCGGGCTGCGGAGATATTTATAGAGGCCGCTGCGGACGAGGTGAGGAAGAAAGAGATCTTTACCGTGGCCCTCTCCGGCGGCAGCACTCCTGCAGGGCTCTATGAGATACTTGCTCGTCCCAGGGTAAGCTGGGATATCGCCTGGGGAAAGACCCATCTCTTCTGGGGGGACGAGAGGCGCGTGGAGCGTACTCACCCGGATAGTAATTACCGCCTAGTGCATGACACCCTGCTAACAAAGATAGAGATACCACCGGAGAATATCCACCCCATGCCTGGTGATATGAAAAAGGGCGGGGCCACGATGTACGACGAAGAGATAAGAAATTTCTTTTCGGTCCATGAGGCCTTGCGTTACATCTTCATGCCAACCTTTGACCTGATTTTTCTCGGACTTGGTAAAGACGGTCATACCATGTCGCTATATCCTGGTATAGACCTTACGGGACATGAAAGAAATCTTGTAATTGAGGTAAATGCCCACGGTTTTAAGATACCGCACAGGTTCTCTATGACCTTGCCGCTCGTAAGTCACGCTTCAAGGTTAGTCTTTCTCGTTAGTGGAAAGGATAAGGCCGGTGCGCTCAAAGATACCTTGGAGGGTCCATACGACCCGAAGCAGAGGCCCGCGCAGGGAGTAGTTCCTGAAAATGGGGAGCTTATATATCTGGCCGACAGAGAGGCCGCCGCGCTTCTCGATTAGAATAATAGAATTTTGTATAAAACAAAAAAGGCCCGTCTCTTTGGAAAGAGACGGGCCTTTTTTATAATCGAAGCTGAGAGTTCTCTTACTGGCCCTCAGTTTTGTGATGACATTTGCCGCAGTTGAAGAGTGCGTGTGCACGTTTTCCGTCGTGGCAGTCCATTGTGCCGCATGCCCCGCCTTTCATATTCACCTTCATTGAAAGGTCGTTAGCGCCCCGTTTGTCTACAAATATCTTGGGGTGGCATTCGTCACATTTCATTGCCGCTTCGTGCAGGGTGTGCGGGAATATAACCGGCCCGACCCCTGCCTTCTTCATGCTCTCGATCTTGCTATCCATCTTCATGTCGCCAAGCCCCTCGGCCGATACGGTTAGGGGTGAGAGCAGAACGACGGATATAATTAGTATTATTATACTCTTCATACGTACTTAGTTCTTCCAGTCCTACTTTGGTGAGTTATGGCACCTTGTACAGTCGGTAAGCGGAAAGGCTACCTTGCCGTGACATCTGCCGCACCACTGGCCCTCGGCTATGCCGGACATGGTCATGTGGTTTTCGCCTTTAGCCGGTATGAATATCTTCGGGTGACATACTTCGCACTTAAGCCACCAGGTGTGGATCTCATGCGGGTAGATGACGTTGTCGACAAAGTCGCTCTTGGCCTCGATGAGTACATCCATCGGAAGCGGCGGCATCTCTTCTTCGTTCGGGTCCAGTGAGTGCCTGGGCTTGATAAGGCCATCTCTTACGATCTTTGCCCAGTCAACCAGGCCGTATCTGTCAAGCGGCAGACCGGAAGCGCTCATGGCGCGCGGGTGCCAGCCAAGACCTATCCTTACGGATTCACTGGCAGGCTTGTTGGGGTCGCCAATACCGGCCTTCTTGCCGCCAGTGTCGGTATAAAGGACGCTGTTTGGATCGTCCGGATCGATGCTTGAGTTAATAGCTCCCTCATCGCTTGTAACTAACTGCGCGTTACTGTCCGTTGCCGAAACAGCAAATCCTATTAAGACGGCAAGCGCAACGAGGAAGGTCAGCTTTATGCTTATTCTAAAATCAGGTGATGCTTTCATTATCAGTCTCCTCCTTTCGAAAAGCTAAATGCGGACTATTACCTGCCCTCGTATGAATGGCACCTGTCGCAATAGAGCGGCTCCCAGGCTACCAGACCGTTGTGGCATCTTCCGCAGAACTTACCTTCCATAATGGCCTGCATGTTTACGTCGTTTGCGCCTTTTTTGATAATAAATATATCTTCGTGACACACCTTACATTTGAACCTAATTCTGTGGAACCAGTGCGGGAAGACAACGGGCTTTACATTTGCCCGCTTCATGCTGTCCATCTTTCTTTCCATCACTATGTCCCCGTACTCCGCCTGGCTAGGGGATGCGTATAATAATACCCCCCCCACTGTCATGGCGAAACCCAGAACCAGAGCCCAGAGAATCCTTCTATCCATTGCCTACCTCCTTATAAGTATTAAAATGCCAAGAGTCCGGAGAGTGTTGCAACTACTTACTTTTATTCGTCTCAGAAACTATAATAGACCTTAATATAGGAGCGTTGTCAAGATAAAAATTATTTTTTTTTAATCTGGTAAAAAATCAATTAATTCAGACCACTTTAGTCCATTAATCTATTAAAGATTCTAACCTTTATGGAATAAGAGCTTTCTTAGTTCAGGGCAGTCTTTTTGTCGAGTATTTTTACAATAAGAATGCTCGGGTAGCTCAATTCTTGCAAATTGAAGCTATTTGTATTGATTTTCCCCCTGAGCCGGTTTCGGCTAGAGATTTTTGGAATCTACCTTCAGGTGGCTCCACCTGGAAGTGCTGAAATTAATGCTGATTGTAAAGGTCGGCTCTTTTATGGTATAAAACCTAGATTAATTAATTTTGGAGGTAATAGTTTTGGATAGTCTTGACGGTTGGAAAAGAAGCGGATACGCTGGGCAGTTAGGTGTTGACGATATAGGAAGCGACGTGGTCCTGATGGGCTGGGTCCAAAAGAGGCGTGACCACGGCGGAGTGATCTTTATTGATCTCAGGGACCGGGAAGGCATAGCGCAGATAGTCATAAATCCGGACGACAGCGGAGACTCTCATAAAAAATCCCATGGAGTTAGAAACGAATACGTGCTGGCCGTAAAGGGGCGTGTAAGGGCAAGGCCCGGCGAGACCGCCAATGCCGGGCTTAAGACCGGGCAGGTCGAGGTCGTTGCGGCTGAGATTAAGATACTCAATGAAAGCAGCCCCTTACCGTTTACATTGGAAGAAGAGACCGACGTTTCCGAGAACCTGCGCCTAAAGTATCGCTACCTTGACCTTCGCCGTTCAGCTCTTCAGGATAAATTTCTTATGAGACACAGGGCGACCCAGGCCGCCCGCGGATTTCTCACTGAAAACGGTTTTATAGAGGTAGAGACGCCGATACTCACAAAGAGCACGCCCGAGGGCGCAAGGGACTACCTTGTTCCGGCCCGGCTTGCGCCGGGACATTTTTACGCCCTTCCGCAGTCTCCGCAGATTTTTAAGCAGATACTCATGATAGCCGGTTTTGACAGGTACTTTCAGGTTGCCAGGTGCTTTCGTGACGAGGATCTCAGGGCCGACCGTCAGCCCGAGTTTACTCAGATAGACGCGGAGATGAGCTTTGTAGATTCAGACGATATAATAGCCGTGAACGAAGGGCTTATTACGCATATCTTTAAAGAGGCCATGGGCGTGGAGCTGTCCCCTCCGTTCGGAAGGATTACCTATCACGACGCAATGTTACGTTATGGCCTCGACGCGCCTGATACGAGATTCGCCCTTGAGCTGGTTGATCTTACCGAGACGGTAAAGGGCTGTGGTTTCAAGGTCTTTGACGCCGCCGCATCGGGTGGAGGGCTCGTAAAGGGTCTGAACGCCAAGGGCTGCGCCTCTTTTTCCAGAAAAGATCTCGACGACCTCACCGGGCTTGCTGTAACATATGGCGCAAAAGGACTTGCCTGGGTAAAGGTAAAAGAAGACGGCTGGCAGTCGCCCATTGCGAAGTTCCTGCCAGACGAGGTTAAAGAGGCTATCAGCGCCGAGTTATCGGCCGAGGTAGGCGACCTCTTATTATTTTCCGCAGACAGCGCTTCGGTCGTCAATCCCGTGCTCGGCAAGGTTAGGCTCGATCTCGCCAGGAGGCTCGACCTGATAAACGATAAAGAGCTTAACTTTGTATGGGTTACGGACTTTCCGCTCTTTGAGTATGATGAGAAGGAAAAACGCAACAAGGCGCTACATCACCCCTTTACGGCCCCGGTCGAAGAGGATGCCGATAAGCTTGAAAGCGCACCGCTGGAGGTACGCTCAGACGCCTACGATCTTGTATTGAATGGTGTTGAGATAGGCGGAGGTTCGATAAGGATTCATTCAAGCGAGGTGCAGGCAAAGGTATTTACGGCGCTTGGAATAGAAAAAGAAGAGGCTGATGAGCGTTTCGGCTTTCTCTTAGAAGCCCTTCGCTACGGCGCCCCGCCTCACGGCGGCATCGCCTTTGGCATGGACCGCCTTATCGCCATAATGACCGGCTCGGAGTCGATACGCGACGTAATTGCATTCCCCAAGACTCAAAAGGGCGCGTGCCTCTTATCGGAGGCCCCGTCGAATGTATCTAAAACGCAGTTAAGGGAGCTCTCCATAAGGCCGTTAAAGGCCGCAACCGTTACGAAAGAAGCCGGCAAGAAAGATTTAGATGAGGGTAAAGGGTAGGCCTTTATTGCTTGATGTGGCTGAAGAGATAAATACCGATTGCAATAAATAGCAGGTCTGGAAAGGCCGCCGCGGCTATCGGCGCGATGATGCCGCTCTGGCCTAGCGACCTGCATATCGCAAAGATTATCCAGAAACTAAAGGCTATTAAGACACTTACGGCGACACCTTCGGCCAGCCCGCTTCTTCTGCCCGGTCTAAGGGCGAACGGGACTCCGACGAGCACCATTATGAAGTTGACGAGCGGAAATGAGAACTTTCCGTAGAGGTCTACTAGATATCGCGTGGTATCGTACCCTTCCTTTTCAAGTTCTCTTATATAACGCTTGAGTTCTTTAAAATTCATCGATTCGTGGCTGGCTTTTTTGCTCGAAAACTCTTCCGGTCCTCCAAGGCCCGGAAGGACAAATCCGCCCGTTGGCGTATCCTCGCGCGGGGTGCTGCCGTCGAGCAGAATTCTCGATACCCCTTCGGCAATCCAGACATTACCGTCCCAGTCGGCCCTTTTGGCCGTTATCCTGCTTTCAGCCTCAAACCCTTCTCTTAGTTCGTATAGGGTTATGCCTTCAAGTATGGCTTCGTCGAGATCCAGCTTCTTTATATTATATATTCCCGCGCGGTTCTTAAGCCAGAGTCCGTGTATGCCAAAGCTTCCAATCGATGACTTCTTCTTGAGCCATTTTCGTTCTATGGAGTCGGCCTTCTTGCTGGCGGCCGGTACGACGGCTTCATTTATGAAGATTATACAGGCGCTTATGATTATTCCGGCTGTGAGAAGCGGTGTGATCACCTTGATTATATTAATTCCTCCAGCCTTGATGGAGGTAATCTCCGCATGTTTGGAGAGGATGCCAAGAGATAGCAGGGCAGCAAGCAGTACGGCGATGGGTGAAATAAGGCTGAATACAGCCGGGACTTTATAGATAAAATAACCGGCGGCGGTTGCGAAAGGCATGCCGCTCTTTAAAAGTTCGTCAACCTTTTCGACAAATTCGACTAGCATGAATATCGCAACGAATCCGACGAGGGTAAGCGCGAGTATCCTCAGAAATTCGCTTAAAATATGCTTTTTTATAATTTGCACGTCAACTCCGTAATGACTTTTCGTGCAGGAACTTGTCCTGGAGCCGCTTTGTTAAGCGCGACAGGATTGTCTCGATCCAGACCAGGAAGCCGATAGGGCGGTCTTTGGCCGATTGATAGAAGAAATGGAGCCCCACCGCGCCGAATATGGCATTTGTTGCCCAGGCCGCAAATACCGGGTTGAGCGTTCCGTTTGAGCCGAGCCCCTCCAGCCCCTTTAAGAAGATGTAGTATATGAGCACGACACCGATTGCCACGCTGAAGCCGGTAAGCCTTGCCGAGCGGACCTTCTGTATGCCAAGCGGAATTCCTATAATGGCAAAAATAAAGACCGCCGCCGGCATGGCGAATCTCTTATGCAGTATTAAGATATATTTCTCGGCCGGGATGCCTTTGGCTTTCATGAGTTCTATCTTTTCCTTCAGGCCGTCGGTATATAGAACCCTGTCGCTCTTTTGAAGCAGCCCTGCCTTGCGCCGCCCGCCAAGGACCAGGGAGACCGTATATTTACCGAAATTGACCATGTGGTATCCCTCCTGGCCTTCGGTGGAGCTATGGATCGTGCCGTCTGTAAGGATAAGCGAGACTGTGAACTGCCCGTTCGTTGGGTTGCTAGGGGGGGTAAAGTAGCCCTTCTTTGCAAAGATTACGCTGCTTGTTCCCTGCTCCTTGTCCATCTGGGAGATAAAGACCCCTTTGAGCGGATCGCCCTTTTTATCAGGCACACTGTCCACGTAGAGCACAACCTTGTTAAAGCGCGCATAGAATCTTTTCTCTTCTATTCCGGCAACAGCCGAGTTTCTTGCGACATCGAAGAGGATATTTTGCGAATTGATATTGCCCCAGGGGTAGAGATAGATGCTCACCAGAAGAGAGGCGACATAGACCAGAACGGCAAAGAAGGCCACGGGTTTTAATATGGTAAAGAGGCTGAGCCCGGCGCTCTTCATCGCTATAAGCTCGCTGTCGGAGCTAAGCCTTGCGCATGCGACGATTACGCCTATTAAAAAAGCTATCGGCAGTATATAGATGAGAAAAGACGGCAACATGGAAAGAATGAAGCGAAAGACCAGGCCGGGGCCTACCCCATCCATGATGACAAGCTCGACGAGCTTGAGCGCCTTACTAAGGAGCACGGTCATCGTGAGTATGCAGGTGGCGAGTATGAAGGGGGCAAATATTTCTTTTAGAATATAAGTATTTATGAGTCTAGACATCTCTTAAAGATACTATAAAAGGGCCGTGACGGGCAATGATTTTATTTCACGAATCCACGGCTAACGAGGGGGGCGGCCAGCGGGTCGTAATTGTCTTTTTTGTAGAGAGGGGTTATAATTCTTTTTTAGGATTAGTACAAAAGGTTTTCGATAGAAGGAAGCGGAGTTTAAGATAAAATATGGCCTTTAAAAGAGTAGTTATAATTGTGCTCGACAGCCTTGGGGTAGGCGCTCTGCCGGATGCAGCCCTCTTCGGTGACGAGGGTGCGCATACGCTCGATAATATCTCAAGAGTATGCGGCGAACCCCTGGATATTCCAAATCTCGCCTCGCTGGGGCTTGGGCTGGTAGAGGGCGTAGAGAGTGTGGAGCATGTAGAGAGGCCGCGCGGTTACTACGGCAGGATGGCGGAGCTCACCAAGGCCAAGGATACGATCTCGGGCCATCTGGAGATGGCTGGTATCGTCATGGACCCGCCCTTTGTCACATATCCGGAGGGTCTGCCGCAAGAGATACTTCGGCTCTTTATTGAGAAGACCGGTTACGGATATCTTTTCGGAGGTCCCGCCTCGGGTACGGAGATAATAGAGAGGCTTGGCGTTGAGCATATGGAGAGCGGAAAGCCGATACTATATACTTCGGCGGACAGCGTTTTTCAAATAGCCGCGCATGTAGATATTATCCCTACGGACAAACTCTATGAAATCTGTCGTAAGAGTCGTGCTTTTTTGGATGATTACAGGGTCGGAAGGGTTATTGCCAGACCCTTTGCCGGAGAGCCGGGCGCCTTTGTCAGAACTTTTGCGAGAAAGGATTTTTCATTAGATACTAAGTCAAAGAGCGTGCTTGAAACTATATCGCAAAGCGGAGTAAGCGTTACGGGCATAGGCAAGATAGGCGATATATATTCTCACAGAGGTATTTCACATGAGATACATACGAAAAGTAATGAAGACGGCATGGCCTCGACACTAAAGGTAGTCGCTGAGCAGGATACCGGCTTGATATTTACGAACCTTGTTGATTTTGACATGCTTTATGGCCATAGAAATGACGCGTTGGGATATGCGGGCGCGCTTTGCGCCTTCGATCGCTGGTTGCCACCTCTTATGGAACTTTTGGGCGAGGAGGACCTGCTTATCATAACTGCCGATCACGGCTGCGATCCAACCCGTGCCGGCACCGATCATACGAGAGAATACGTTCCCTTATTGGTATTTTTTAATGGTCCTTCGGAGTGCGGGCCGCTGGGCACCAGGACCACTTTTGCCGATATCGGGGCGACACTTGCCGACATCTTTGGTCAAAAACCTTTGCAGGGCGCGACCTCGTTTCTCTCTCTTCTTGCATAGTCCGGCATAATTCTGGAAGGTTAATGAAAAGATTATATTTTTTCGCAACTTAAAGGGATTGACTATCCCTATATAGTGTGCTATAAATAAATATAGATACTTCCATAAGTTATCTATTTGTGGTATTAAGGTTTATGAAAGCAAGATTTCAGTTCGTTTCTAACAATATGCAACTCTTTAACCGGGAGAATATCATAATGACAGCTGCAGAGATTAAGAAGATCAGGCTTATGCTCGGCATGTCGCAGGAGCGGCTAGCGAGAGAGTTGGGTGTCAGTTTTTGCACAGTAAATCGCTGGGAGAGGGGCAAGACCGCGCCAAGCCCAATGGCTGTTGAGAAGCTTGGAGAGTTCAAGCAGCGCCTCGACAGCACGCATTTTGCCAACAGGCGAAGCGCGTTACGAATGCCTTCGTCTTATCCTATCAGGGTGGAGCCGCTCTCAGGAGAGGATTCCATGCCGGGTAATACCTTTGAATCCTATACTAAGGACCTTGGTCTCGGCGGCCTTAAGTTCGACTCTGAAAAGAAGTTTAAACCTGGCAGCCAGCTAAGGATATTTATAGATTTTCCTATGGACGACGTGCCCTTTGAGGTGCAGTCTGCCGTTAAGTGGACCTCTGAATACGGTGGAGTGACCGATATCGGTGTGATCTTTGACGAGGTTCCAAGGTCTGATATGGATAGGTTAAAGACTGCGCTCTTGATGACGCCGCCGATGCACTAATCTAAGAACTTCGAAAATTTTTTACCGGTTTGACCTTTCAAAAGACCGGGTGGATGATTGTCTCATCTGCCCGGCCTTTTTTTTATTTCTTCGTAATTACCTAATTTCTATATGAAAATTATTTAAAGAGAGGCTCTTGATTTTAGTCTAGCTACATTTTTTTTGGTAAATCTCATTTTTTTATCAAAAAGGACTTGACAGGTCCGATTATTCCTATTAGAATGGTTTTAAATTAAAAATCATTCCAAACTTCGGGGCCATTAAAAACTAATTTAAACTCGTATGCGAGTACGGGCTATCAAGATTTGGAGGGGAGGTTAGTACCTCCCCTCTCCCCGGAGTTTAGCTTGATTGGATTTCAGCAGAGGAAGTTATGGCAAGAGCAAACGTCATTCAAAAATATAGGGACAAGGGTTTAAAACTTACCCCCCAGAGAATAGCGATACTTGACTTTCTTGACGGTAATACAGACCATCCGTCGGCCGAAGAGATCTTTAGCGGCATAAAGCAGACGAACCCTACGATCAGTTTCGCAACGGTATATAATACCATTCAGGCCCTTAGAGAGAGGGGCGAACTGGTCGAGGTCACAATAGACCCGGAGCGCAAGCACTATGACCCGAACCCTGAGCCGCACCACCATCTCATATGCTCCAAGTGTGGCAAGATAGGGGATGTTTTTGAGGACTTCACAGATGCGCTTAAGCTACCGCAGGAGTTACTTGGTAAGTTTAGCGTCACATCCAATCATGTGAACTTCTATGGAGCCTGTATTAACTGTAGTAAGGGCAACTAAGTTAATCAGAGGAGCGAAAGGAGGGCTTTAGAGTACAAAACTTAACAATCCTGAATAGTGACAGCCATATTGTCGTTAAGTTGAGGGTTGGCACAAAGTAGATTCCGGCGCTTTCGCAGCAGCGAACAGTCGTCTTGGTAGTAGAGTATTTACAAGTATTTAGACATTCACCATTAACCGCAGTACCAAAGGAGATATCAAAATGAGTTGTGAAGTAAGTATACCGAATGCAGCACCTGATTTTACAGCAAATGCAGTAATGCCAGATGGAAGCGTAGAGAGCTTTACCCTTTCAAGTCTTAAAGGCAAGTATGTTGTCCTATTCTTTTACCCGCTTGATTTCACCTTTGTCTGCCCGACCGAGATTATCGGCATCAGCGACAGGATTGAAGAGTTCAAAAAGAGAAATGCCGAGGTCGTAGGCGTATCGATAGATAGTCACTTCTCTCATATCGCGTGGCGCAACACAGCTCGTAAAGAGGGCGGCATCGGGCAGGTCACCTACCCGCTCGTAGCCGACCTTACCAAGTCGATAAGCTCCCAGTACGGCGTGCTTCTCGAAGGCGCGGGCATTGCGCTTCGCGGCCTCTTTATTATCGATGAGGATGGCAATGTTCGCCATATCACGGTAAACGACCTTCCGCTTGGCAGAAATGTCGATGAGATGTTAAGAGTTCTAGACGCACTGCAGTTCAACAAAGAGCACGGCGAAGTCTGCCCTGCAAACTGGAAGCCGGGCGAAGACGGCATGAAGCCCAGTGATGAAGGACTAAAAGAATACGCTACGGACCACTTCTAACCGGGCCGGGGCCGCTCCCCGGAAGTAGCAACAATCAAAGTAGCCAACTATGACTACTACCTCTAAGGACCCGCCCCGCCCCCTCGGGGCGGGTCTTTTTTTATAAACCGCATGGCTCTTTAGCTTGACACCGTGAAGCGTATCTCGTAATATTATAAGGTATATCAGGCCCGTAAAGGGTTCTACAGGAGGGAATCCCGCAATAATCCGGGAGCGGCCCCGCCACTGTAAACGCGACGAAACCCCAACAGAATCGCCACTGCGTAAAAGACGCGGGAAGGCAGGGGGAGTAGGATGACCGTGAGCCAGGAGATCTCCTCTGATATGCCACGACTCTTCGAGGGGAAGACGGTGGTGACCATCCGGCCATTCTACCGTTATAACTTCCTTATAAAGTAATATAATTTTTTTTAAACAGGTGAATTTTATGAATCAACCCGCCCCCGAGCTTAATAAAAATCTATGTACTGGCCTGATAGTTATGGGCCACGGCAGCCGTCTTGTAGAGGCGAACGATCCGCTTATAGATGTAGCGCGTGATATAGGCGAACGCGCTCTCTATGACTTTGTTCAGCCGGCCTTTCTTGAGCTGGCCGATCCGAGGTTTCCCGACGCTGTCTCTATGCTTGTCTCAAAGGGAGTTACCAGAATAACGATAATGCCCTACTTTCTCTATACCGGAATGCACCTGAAGAGAGACCTGCCAAAGCAACTTGGCGAAGCCAGGGAGAAGTTCCCGGATATCGACTTTGTTATGGCGCCCAATCTTGGTTATCATCCATCGCTCGTAGATATTACACTAGAAAGACTACGCGAAGTAGAGGAACCCGCCGGGAAGAAGGCGATTCCCTTCAGGCAGCACCCTATAGAGGCTGAGAGTTTTGATATAATAGAAGATGAAAATGACCTCTCTTCGATATCTGCAGAGCGTCTGGATATCGTAAAGCGAGTGATACATGCAACGGCCGATTCTGAATATAGGGATATCCTGAACTTTAGTTCCGGCGCGGTTGAGGCCGGTATCCAGGCCATACGCGAGGGCGGAAACGTAATAACCGACGTAAAGATGGTTGCCGCCGGGGTTAGCAAGAAGAGGCTCTCCGGTTTTGGAGGTACTGTGCGTAGTTATATATCCGAAAAAGAGCTGCCAATGGAGAGCGGCCTTACTCGGAGCGCCGCCGCTATGCGTGTGGCCGCCCCTCATATGGACAGGGCCGTGGTCGCCATAGGCAATGCGCCAACGGCGCTTTTGGAGCTTATAAAACTGATTAATGAAGGTAAGGTAAAGCCGGCGCTCGTTATAGGCGTTCCTGTCGGATTTGTCGGCGCCGCCGAGAGCAAGGATGAGCTACGCCTGACAAGCGTTGATCAGATCTCAACCCTCGGCAGGAAGGGCGGAAGCACCGTTGCCGCGGCAATAGTAAATGCCATAATAATTAAGTCCGCCGCTCTGTGAGTCGTACCAGCCTCTGGATATTAGCTTAAATCGACTTAAATCTATCTCTTTTAGGTGATTTAGCAATAAAAGACTTGCCAACTTTCTTATTTTCATTACAATGTTAATGGAGATATTTTTACTAAAGGGGTTTCTAGAATAAGGAGGGTGGCAATGAGGAATCTCAAGGCGGCAACTCATGCCGTGTCGTTATGCTTTCTGGCATTGGTTTTGGCCTTTTTTGTGCCGGCCACGTCAGGGGCTCAGTCTGTAGAGGACGAGATACGTGAGCTTCGCAGCAGGCTAGAAAGGCTTGAACAACAACTGCAGGATCAGAAGCAGGTTACTGAAGAAGAGAAGAGAAAGGCCGAGCATTACCACAGCCGGGCCGAGAAGAAGGCCGCCGGAAGTATGTCGGCTATTACCGATAAGGTTACCTTCGGTGGGCTGATAGAGGTTGAGGCGTCTGCCGAGAATAACGATGTGGACGGCGACTCTTCGGATGTTGTACTTGCCACGGTTGAATTGAGCTTTGACGCTGAGATAAACGACAGGGTCAGGGGGCATGTGCTCTTGCTTCACGAAGAGGGTGAGTCTTTTATTCTTGACGAGGGTATAATAGAGATAGATGTAGCCGATGGGCTTACCGTTTCGCTTGGGCAGATGTATCTTCCCTTTGGTGTATTTAATAGCCATTTCGTCTCAGACCCCCAGACACTGGAACTTGGCGAGACGGGCGATAGCGTGGCGGCCCTTTCATACGGCAATGACATTATAACCGCAACGGTTGCGGTCTTTAACGGTGACGCGGAGGAGGGCGGGGCAAACGATATAGAGGACTACGTCCTGGCCCTTGATGTAAACCCGATAGATGGCGTGTCATTACACGCTTCATACATATCCGATATGGCCGAAACCGACGCCGACATTACCGGCCTGCAGGGCGGTCCGACGATAGCCGATTCGACAGCCGGTTTTGCTCTCTCGGCAAGTGTTGAGTACGGTAAGTTCGCTATAGAGGCGGAATATGTCGGCGCGGCCGAGCACTTTAATATTGCGGATCTGGACGCGGACGCGAGCGGCAACGGCGACAGGCCAGAGGCCTTTAATCTTGAGCTTGCATATACCTATACCGACCTTGTAGAGTTTGCGGCCAGATATGAAGGAAATAGCGAGCTCTTTGATTTCCCGGACGAGCAGTACGGCCTGGCGGTTTCTTACGGTATATTTGATAATACAACGGTCGCCCTTGAGTTCCTTCACGGCAACTACGACGGCGGCGGCAATAGAGACCTGCTAACAGGGCAGGTAGCAATCGAGTTTTAATAGAGTTTGATTTCAATAGGAGGTTTTATTAATGGAGAATGTAGCAAGTAGAGAAGGGGCCCGTATAGGGGCCTTCTGGCCGATAGTAGCGATCATAACGGTCGGTATCGCAATGGGCGTTGTAGTCTACGGTCTTGAATCAATTGCACCGGGTGTGCATGACGCTTTTCACGATTTCAGACATGCCGCGGGTTTCCCCTGCCACTAAGAGGGTCTTTTAGCTCGGGAGTTTGAAATGAATACGGTATTTAGCGACCTGCGGTCCGCCGTCTGGGTTAGCGCTTTGGCGGGCATTATATGGGGCTGGATCTCCATGGCCGTCAATGGCGTGACCGGTGTTTTTGTATATGAAAGCACCATGATGCATAATCTCGCTTCTTTTACTATCGGCGGGGCCATCTTTGGTATAGTGGCGGGCTCGTTCCTCGTACTTACGAGAAAGAGATTGCCCTTTAAGTCCTTAATACCCAAGGCAATAGTTTTATCTGTGGCTATATGGGTCGTTATGAGGCTCGGCGGCCTGGCGCTCTCAAGTATGCATCATCATCGCTATAATAGCGTAGTGCCGGAGACGATACAGGGCTTTATCCTTGCTATTGTATTAGGCTTGATACTCGGTATTATGTGGAAGAGAAGCGCCGGCAAGGTCTCCGAGGCGCAGTAGTAATAAATAATCTTAGACCCGGTAAGGTGGATTATATTGTGGGGGCTAAAAAGGGTCTAAGAAAAGGTTATACGACCGGCACAAGCGCGGCGGCGGCATCTAAGGCGGCCGCCGTTTTGTTGCTTACGGGCAAGAGGCCTAAAGAGGTCGAGGTGGCACTGCCGCGTGGCGGCTCCTTGACTATACCTGTCTTGAAGCTCAAAAAAAAGGGCGCAACCGTCCTTGCGACAGTTGTAAAGGATGGAGGCGACGATCCGGACGTTACAGACGGCGCCGAGATCGTGGTAGAGCTGACAGAGCTTGACGCGGGTGCCGGGGGCGTCCAAGGTAGAGGAACAAGCCTTAAGATAACGGGTGGCCACGGTGTAGGCAGGGTGACGAGACCGGGGCTTGCTATCCCTCCGGGCAAAGCGGCGATAAACCCCATTCCTCAAAAGATGATTCGTCGCGCCATACGCGATATTACCTCTTCCATTTCCATAGATAAAAAAATATCTCTTCTCTTGACCGTTTCAGTTCCAAAGGGCATAGAACTCGCTGAAAAGACTATGAATGCGCGCCTCGGTATATTGGGCGGAATCTCGATACTGGGCACGACCGGCATTGTCGAGCCTATGTCGCTAAAGGCCTATCGAGATTCGATCGTATGCGCCATCGACGTAGCCGAGTCTTCTAAAACCGGCACGGTAATTTTTTCCACCGGAAGGTCTAGTGAGAAGGCGGTTGAGAAATTTTTAGGGCTTGCTCCCGAGCTATTCGTTCTGACCGGAGACCATATGGGTTTTGCTCTTGAGACTGTGGCGGGGCGTAAGGCGGTCAAGAATGTTGTTGTTGCAGGCCAGTTTGGAAAGTTTACCAAGCTGGCTCGCGGGAGGTTTGAGACCCATTGTAGTGACGCCGCCGTTGAGATGGCATTTATCGCTGCTATTGCAAGGAGTAAAAACCTCCCCGTAAAGATTATAAAGCGAATAGAAGGCGCAAATACCGCTCGTGAGGTCTTTATAATGCTTAAGAAAGAGAATAGGGTAGAGATTATTGATGCAATCTGTGATCTCGTAAAGAAGAACTCCGTTAGGTTTATTGGAAAAAAAGAGGAATTACGTGTATTTTTGGTTGGCTATAACGGAAAGATAGAGGCCGAAGCCTAATGATATATATTATCGGTGTCGGCTCGTCCGGCAGGGCGAGTCTTGGTAAAGAGGCCCTTGAGATTATAGACAGGTCAAAACTTCTGGTTGGAACCTGGAGGTTTATCGAGGAATTTTCAGATTTTCCCGGTGATATATTTATCTTTGATGGAGCATTGAAAGAGGCGTTTGCACTGGTCGAAGAAAGAAAGAGGCAGCCGGTGGCCTTTCTCGCCACTGGAGACCCTTTATTATACGGTATCGGAGCGACGCTTATCAAGAGATTCGGCAGACGAAATACCAGGGTTATTCCGAACGTAAGCATAGTACAAGAGGCATTCGCAAGGATCAAGGAATCATGGGAGGGTGTTGAGGTTATAAGCCTGCATGGTTCCGGGAAAAATGGCCCAAGGACTATTGACAATACTATTGCCGATATTGTTGAGAGTACACGTTGCGCTATATTTACCGATTCGACCAATACCCCGTCGTCGATAGCAAAGGCCTTACTTGAGAGAGGGCTAAACCGGAGGAAGCTCTATGTCTTTGAAGCGCTTGGTACGGATAATGAGCTTATAACAGAGGGCTACCCCCTTGAAATATCAACTAAAAAATTTAATTCACTCAACTTGGTACTGGTGCTTTCCAAGGAGGTTGCGGGCGATGACAACCTGCCTGTCATAGGCCTTTCCAATGAAGAGTTCAAGCGTGACGGCACCATGATAACGAGTGAAGAGGTTCGTGCCGTAACGCTTGCCAAGCTTGGGCTTAGGAGGGGTGGCCTGCTCTGGGATATCGGAGCGGGCAGTGGCTCTGTCTCCGTGGAAGCGGCGCGCCTTATGAGGGGTGGCGCTGTATTTGCCATCGAAAAGAAGCCGAATAGGGTAAGGGATATAGAGGCCAACAAAAAGAGTTTTGATCTTGAGAACCTGGTCGTAATCAAGGGCGAGGCCCCGGACGCCTTAAAGGGGCTACCACTACCGGACTCTGTTTTTATAGGCGGAGGAGGCGCCGGGCTCTTAAAGATACTTGCAAATCTCTCAAAAAGGATAAAGAGCGGCACGCCTGTAGTCATTAATACGGTCACTGTCGAGTCCCTTGGCACGGCAACGGCTTTTTTCAAGCGTAATAGCTGGCCCTTTGAGATGACCGAGGTAAATATCTCAAATAGTCACGTTGTGGCGGAGCTGCATCTGCTTCGGGCAAAAAACCCGATATTTATAATAAGAGGGATTAAGCCGTGAATAAAGAAAGCTTAGGAACTTTTTATGGTGTTGGGCTTGGGCCGGGCGACCCTGAACTTCTGACGATAAAGGGGCTTAGGATACTGCGCGAGACCGAGGTGATCGCTGTGCCCGGTTCGGGCCGCGACGTGCCGCTTGCCCTTGGCATAGCGAAGGAGGCGCTTGGCGAAGAGTTGTTGTCAAGAAAGACGGTGCTTACATTAGGCCTTCCAATGACCAAGGAGACGGCAACCCTTGAGGCAGCCCGCGAGTGCGCGGCGCTTGAGATTGCAAACTATCTCGACGACGGCCTTGATGTGGCATTTATTACCATCGGAGACCCGCTCTTTTATTCAACATTCAGCTATCTAGTGCCGCTTCTTAATAAGGCCTTGCCGGATCTTACGGTAAAGACCGTGCCGGGGGTGACGTCGCTCTCGGCATCCTCTTCGGCAGTCGGAGTCGCCCTTACCGAGTCTGACGATACGCTGGCGGTAATACCGGCCACATATGGTACTGACGTTTTAAGGACGGCTCTTTCTCATCACAAAACGGTCGTTATTATGAAGCTTTCCGGTGTTATGGGTAAGGTTCTCGATCTTCTGGATGAGATGGGCCTCTCAGAGAAGGCCGTGCTCGTCAAAAGAGCGACATGGGCAGACCAAGAGGTTATTGCAGATATTAGCGAGCTGAGAGCGGGCAAGGCAGGATACTTCTCTATAATGATCGTAAGAACTTAATCCTTATTATTATATTTTATCGACTTTAGCCTGCCTTTGATGTCGCCGTACATCATGACGTTTTTGGCAACGGCATCTAACGGCACAAGATCGGCGTTAAAGATTATCTCCACCTCTCCGGTGCGCGAGTCGAAGAACTCTTTGTCTATTACAGCCACGGCGTAGTACCGAGCGCGCGGATCCTTTTTACTTCTATTGTAAAATTTTTTCAATTCCTTTTTTGACGCTATCCTGATCTCAATATCCGACACCGGCTTTTCACCCTTTGGCAGGGTCTTTATCTGGTAGTTCCTGCCCTCTTCTATCGGGCCGTATACGCCGTAGCGCAGATTGTAAAATGCCGTTAGCGGTCCGTCGTATCGTTCGCCCGGCGGTATCTCCACTCTACCGCTCCTGCGAACCTTTCCGTGTTTGTATGTGGTCCAGCGTAGTTCGCCCTTTTCGTAGTCGACTTCCTGCAGGCCTCTTCTGACCTTATCTCCTATGCGTACATTTTTTTCAAAGTGGGTCGTTATGAAACGCTTGCCTGCGTCTACCATTGTCAGGCGTGTCGTATATGTATCGCTTCGCGGTTTGAAGAACCTTCCGAGAAGTCCTGTGGTATGGGCCTCAAGGGTCGCTATGTACTCGTTCTCTTTTTCGCCTTTTTTGAGTTCTATGCTGCCTTCGGCAATATCTTTAAAGATCCAGAAGCCGACCGTATAGGTAAAGCGCTCGCCGACGAAGGCCTCTCCAATGGTCGGAGCGTCACGCAGATGACCGGCGCTGGCCAGCGCCGGCGGTGTGGCAGTGACCGAGATCTTTGGAGCAAGAAAAAGGATCGATAGAGCAATCAGACAAGCGACGGCTATGAGGTAGAGTGGCTTCTTCTTCATCTAATCAGGATAGAATAAAAGGGCGATAAATGCAAGTTGGGGCAAGGAGAAGGAGAAGGAGAA
>JAJCZF010000061.1 GCA_029262535.1 Deltaproteobacteria bacterium | reverse complement strand
TGCATTCGGAGGTTCGAACCCTCCCGCCCCAACCAAGTTGGGCCGGCTTTTAATGTCAGGTAGATATAATAAAGCCTGGCGGTCGCTTTTCCGAGTTCTTTTTTGATCGATTTTTTTAGATATAATACTATGGGCCGATTTCTTTATTAATAACTTATAAAAGACAACCATAAAAAAACATGTTAAGTAAGATAAAAATATTTTCCGGCAATTCCAATAAAGCCCTGGCCGAAAAGATAGCCGGCACACTTGGCCTGTCGCTCGGAAAGGCCCAGATTAAGAGCTTTAGCGACGGCGAGATCTTTGTTGATATACAGGAGTCTGTGAGGGGCATGGAGATATATGTCGTTCAGTCAACCTGTTCGCCCGGCAATAAAAACCTGATGGAACTTCTCATCATGCTGGACGCTCTAAAACGTGCCTCCGCCAACTCCATCACAGCAGTTATTCCATATTACGGTTACGCAAGGCAAGACAGGAAGGCGGCTCCGAGAACGCCGATATCCGCAAAGCTCGTTGCCGATCTCATCACTACCGCGGGCGCGACACGCGTACTCTGTCTCGACCTGCATGCCGGTCAGATACAGGGCTTTTTCAATATACCTGTCGATAATCTCTTTGCCACTCCTGTTTTATTAAGATATATGAAGGACGAATTTTCAGACGACCTCGTTGTAGTAAGCCCCGACGCCGGTGGCGTCGAGCGCGCCAGGGCCTTTGCAAAGAGGCTTGGTGTCAACCTGGCTATCGTTGATAAACGCCGTCCCGAGGCCAATGTCTCGGAGGTCATGAATGTTATCGGTGATATCAAAGGCAAGAACGCCTTGCTTCTAGATGACATGATAGATACGGCCGGAACGATGACGCAGGCCGCCGCCGCCTTGAAAAAGTTTGGCGCTAAAGAGGTCTTCGCCTGTTGCACGCACCCCGTTCTTTCGGGCCCCGCGATGGACAGGATTGAGAACTCCGCTATAAAAGAGCTGGTCGTCACAGATACCATCCCGCTTGACGAAGAAAAGAAGTCGGATAAGATAAGGGTTTTAAGCGTCGGACCAATACTCGGCGAGGCCATAAGAAGGATACATTTCGGCGAGTCTGTTAGCTCGCTTTTCGTATAGGAAGCTCTGATTTATTCTGGACGAATAGTTCAGAACTTTCATAGTTAATAATGAAAAGGGCACGGCCCGCGCCGTGTCAGAATAAAACTTTATTTGGAGGAAGATGATGGAAACATTTGTATTAAACGCCAGCGAAAGAGAATTGGTCGGAAAGGGTGCGGCCGGAAGGATCAGGAAAGAGGGTCTCTTCCCGGCGATACTCTACGGGGCCGATATTAAAGAAAATATCAAGCTCTCGCTCAATGTGCTAGAGCTTGAAAAGCTCGTACACAAAGGGCTTAGAAAGACGAGCCTCGTGGACCTGATGATCGGCGACTCCAAGGACGCCAGGCGCGTTATGATCAAGGATGTCATGCGTGACCCCGTAAACAGGGCCTTTATCCACGCCGACCTGTTCGAGGTAAGTCTCGATCACAAGATATCTCTCGAAGTGCCGATACATCTCATCGGCAAGAGCCGCGGCGTTGCCGACGGCGGTGGAGTATTGCAGGAGAACCTGCGCGCCCTGAAGATATCCTGTCTGCCGGATGCCATACCCTCTCATTTTGAGATAGATATTACCGATATCGATGTGGGCGGAGCTGTTCATGTCGGAGAGGTCGCTTTGCCTGAAGGTGTCGAGGCCCTGCAGGACGACGCGCTTACCGTGCTTACGGTTATGATACCGAGAGTCCGTGTCGAAACGACTGAAGGCGAAGAGGGCGAAGAGGGCGAAGAGGCAGCCGAAGGCGAGGAGGCCGCAACGGAGTAGTTGCGACTGCCCCTTTGCGGATTTTCGTTTGTATCTGATAGTAGGGCTTGGTAACCCTGGCGCTAAGTACGCTACGACAAGGCATAATGTCGGCTTTATGCTTATCGACCGGCTTTCCGTCGAGTACTCTATAAAGTGCACTTCAAAGGGTTATTCTTCGCTCTACGGTAAGGGTCTCATACGCGGAGAGTCTGTCTTTCTGGTCAAACCCGAGACATTTATGAATCTCTCAGGGAACGCCGTTAGGTCCATAAGAGATTACTATAAAGTTGATCTCGAAAAGATTTTGATTATTTGTGACGATTGTGAATTGCCGGAAGGCAAGATCAGGCTTAGAAGCCGCGGTGGAAGCGGCGGTCAAAACGGCCTGAAGTCCATAATCAGCTCGCTCGGCACCGATAAGTTTTCACGGCTCAGGATGGGCATAGGTACTTCGGACGGAGATCTTACGAATCATGTTCTGGGTTCTTTTAAAAAGGATGAGCAAGAGGCGCTCTCTTCCATGTTAGACAGCGGGGCCGAAGCGGTAGAGGCATTTATTACACGGGGCCCGCAATTTGCCATGAATGCCTTTAATTCCGGCTCATAGAGGCGAGTTGATCCTTAAAGAATTTTTTTCATTTTCAGATAGATTCAAAACCTGGTTAAGGCTTTGTTAGGTAGCGAGGTCAAAACCGCGTCAAGATAAACCCACATTTATGTGGCTTACCGTACTATTAGATAAAGGTTTCTTACTAATTAGTTTTTTTATGAAAGGAGTTTTTCTAAGATGCTTGGTTTGATAAAATTTTCCCCGATACTTGCCGTCGCGGGGCTCATACTTGCACTCTTTATCTACCTCTTCATCACCAAGAAGAGCGAGGGTAATGCAAAGATGAAGGAGATCGCCGCCTTGATTCACGGCGGAGCGATGATCTACCTTAAGCGACAGTACAAGATACTCATTATATTCGTAATAATCGTGGCCATAGCGCTTGGTATCTTTATAAATGCCAACACGGCCTTCGCATACCTTGTCGGCGCGATTCTGTCGATGCTGGCAGGCTTTATAGGCATGAAGGCCGCTACCAGGGCCAACGCAAGGACAGCCGAAGCCGCAAGGGCCCATAAGCCCAGCCCCGCACCGGCCCTTTCGATTGCCTTCTTCGGCGGCTCGGTCATGGGACTTGCCGTCGCAAGCCTCGGACTTCTCGGAGTCGGCGTTCTCTTCCTTATATATGGCGACGTGCAAAATGCCGCCATCATTAACGGCTTCGCAATGGGCGCATCCACAATCGCGCTCTTCGCCAGAGTCGGCGGCGGTATCTATACCAAAACAGCCGACGTCGGTTCCGACCTCGTCGGTAAGGTTGAGGCCGGTATCCCCGAAGACGATCCGCGTAACCCCGGTGTTATCGCCGATAACGTCGGTGACAATGTCGGAGACGTAGCTGGTCTTGGCGCGGATATCTTCGAGTCCTACGCCGGTTCGATGATTGCTTCTATAGCCATTGGCGCAACAGCCATAGCCGGTTCAAAGGTCGCTTCGCTAGGCGCTACATCTTCACTTATGGGACTTCCGATCCTTCTTGCAATGGTCGGCCTTATCGCTTCGGTCATAGGTATCGGCGCGATGAAGATACTCCAGTACAGAGACCCGGCGTCGGCGCTTCGTTATTCTACATTCATAGCCGCAGGCCTCTTTCTCTTCTTCGGATACTTTACAGTATCGGCTGTTGGCCTCGACATCGGCGTCTACTGGGCGGTCCTGGTTGGTTGCCTGAGCGGAATAGCCATCGGACTTATTACAGAACACTATACAGCGGGTAAACCGATCAGAAAGATCGCGGACTCCAGTGAGACAGGTTCGGCAACCAACATTATCACCGGCCTTGCCGTAGGTCTTGAGAGTTGCGCCCTTCCGGTCATCTCAATCTGCATAGCGATATTCGTATCCAATCACTTCGCCGGTATCTACGGCATAGGCATCGCCGCCGTAGGCATGCTCGCCACAACCGGTATCATTATGAGTGTCGACGCTTACGGGCCGATAGCCGATAACGCCGGCGGTATCTCGGAGATGAGCGGTCTTGGTACGGACGTTCGTGCCATCACTGATTCGCTCGATGCTCTCGGTAATACTACAGCCGCCATAGGCAAGGGTTTTGCCATCGGTTCCGCTGCACTTACGGCTCTGGCCATGTTCGCGGCATTCTCACAGGCGATATCGGCTGCAATGGGCAAGCCCTTTGTTATCATTCTGACCGACCCGACCGTTGTTATCGGTCTCTTCATAGGAGGCATTCTGCCCTTCTTCATCGGCGCGTTGACCATGACGAGTGTCGGTAAGGCTGCCTTTAAGATGGTCACCGAGATCAGGCGTCAGTTCAGAGAGATTCCTGGTCTTTTGGAAGGCAAGCCGGACGCAAAGCCGGAAGTTAATAAATGTATCGATATCTGCACTAGCGCGGCTCTTCGCGAGATGATCGCCCCGGGTATTCTTGCAGTTGCGGCCCCGGTCATTGTAGGTGTCTTCTTCGGCCCCACGGCTCTTGGCGGAATGCTCGCCGGCGCTACGGTTACAGGTGTTCTTCTCGCGCTCTTCATGGCTAATGCCGGTGGCGCTTGGGATAACGCAAAGAAACATATTGAACAGGGTAATAACGGCGGTAAGGGTTCCGACGCCCACCATGCCGCAGTTGTTGGCGACACGGTTGGCGATCCGTTCAAGGATACCTCCGGACCGGCCATGAACATCCTCATCAAGCTCATGTCGATCGTCGCTCTGGTTATCGCTCCGCTGCTCGTATAACGGAACGTAAAGAGAACTTCATAACCGGGACCGGCTAAGTGGCCGGTCCCGGTTTTTTAATATAAAAATATTTTAAAATAATCAGCGCCTATATATCTAACGGATAGCTAGTAAATACTGCGCGAAAATAGAACCATACCTGTGTGGTGGAGTATATAAATTGGGATTCAACTGCGGCATAGTCGGCCTTCCGAATGTAGGCAAGTCAACGATATTCAACGCCCTGACGTCAAAGGGGGCCGAGGCCTCCAACTACCCGTTCTGTACCATAGAGCCGAATGTCGGCATGGTGCCTTTAAACGACGCGCGCCTTACTAAGATCGCCGGCCTTGTTGAGTCGAAAAAGGTCATACCGACCGCCGTAGAGTTCGTCGATATCGCGGGGCTTGTTCGCGGGGCTTCAAAGGGCGAGGGGCTGGGCAACCAGTTTTTGGGAAATATCCGTAGCGTCCAGTGCATTGCCCATGTCGTCAGATGTTTTGAAGATCCCGACGTTGTGCATGTGGAGGGCAAGGTCGATCCTATAGGCGACATTGAGACTATTGAGACCGAGCTTATGCTTGCCGATCTTGAAGTCGTAGAGAAGAAACACCGCAGGATAGAGAAACTTAAGAAATCGGGCGACAAGGAAGCGGTAGCGGCATTTGCGGTATATGAGAAGGTCATAGAAGCCCTTGAGAGCGGCACACGCACGGCCCTTATGGATGACGATATTAAAGAAGAGCAGGCCTTTAAGGAGCTTAATCTTCTAACGGCCAAACCGGTCGTCTATGTAGCTAATGTAGGCGAAGACGATGTAGAGGGAGAGACCCCGGCTTCAAAATCGGTGAGGGAGCGCGCCGAGAGCGAGGGAGAGGCCTTTGTCGAGATATGCGGCAACGTAGAGGCCGAGATAGCCGAATTGCCGGACGATGAGCGCGACGAATATCTTGAAGGCATGGGATGGTCCGAGTCCGGCCTCGACAGGTTGGCGCACGCGGCATATTCGCTTCTTGGTCTTATAACCTACTTTACCGCTGGACCCAAAGAGGCTCGCGCATGGACCGTTCGTATCGGCGCGAAGGCTCCGGAGGCAGCCGGAGTGATACATACCGACTTTGAGCGCGGTTTTATCCGTGCCGAGGTCATGGCCTACGACGATTTCATTGAGTGCGGCTCAGAGCTTGCATGTAAGGAAAAGGGGCTTATGAAGGTCGAGGGCAAGGATTATCTCGTAAAAGACGGTGACCTCATGCATTTTCGTTTTAATGTCTGATATTTCACCAAAAGCTTTCAAAGGCCCCGTCTCTTTGAGGCGGGGCCTTTTTTTCGTTTAGAGAGTGGAAATTCCAGCTTGAATATCAAGCGTTTCTCTTATACAATGAGGAGATATGAAGATAGTAAAGACAGGAACAAAAGGCTTTGAGAAGCTGATAGAAGAGATACTTACTCGCGGCGATTTGGATACGGCGCAGGTCGAGGGAGATGTGAAATCGATCATCGCCGACGTGCGCTCTCACGGTAACAAGGCCCTATTAGACTATACTGAAAAGTTCGACGGTATAAAACTCAAGCCCTCTGAACTAAAAATCCCTAAACGAAAACTCAAGGAAGCTAAGAAGGCGCTACCTGACGATGACATAGCCATCATGGAGCTTGCGGCCGAGAGGATACGCGCCTTTCATCGCCACGAACTTTCCGGTTCGTGGACATTTACCGACGATCACGGTTCAAGGCTCGGCCAGAAGGTAACGGCCCTTGAGAGGGTCGGCATCTACGTGCCCGGAGGCAAGGCCTCTTATCCTTCGACCGTTCTTATGAATAGCATGCCCGCGCGCGTTGCGGGAGTAAAAGAGATTATAATGGTGACGCCGCCCTCTAAAGACGGCATCGACCCCTCGGTCTTGGCAGCGGCTGAGATTGCCGGTGTGGACGCGGTCTATCAGGTCGGCGGCGCACAGGCAATAGCGGCGCTAGCATATGGCACAAAGACGATCCCCAAGGTAGATAAGATAGTCGGTCCCGGTAATATATATGTCGCAACGGCTAAGAGATTGGTATTTGGCGCCGTTGATATAGATATGGTCGCAGGGCCGAGCGAGGTGCTGGTAATAAACGACGGCACAGGCGACCCGGCCTCTATCGCTGCCGACCTGCTCAGCCAGGCCGAGCACGACGAGCTTGCCTCGGCCCTACTGATTACCACCTCCTCAAAGATGGCGAAGGAGGTAGCCGCTGAGGTTGAAAAGCAACTAAAGCGTTTTAAAAGACGTAATATTGCGCGCGCCTCCATTGATAAATACGGAGCGGCTATAGTAGTAAAGAATCTCGAAGAGGCCGCGGCTCTTTCTAATAGGATAGCCCCTGAGCACTTGGAGCTTGCCATTGAAGACCCGGACGGACTTTTGCCATCTATTAGAAACGCGGGCGCGATCTTTATGGGTGACCTCACCCCGGAGGCGGTCGGCGACTATATGGCGGGGCCGAACCATACGCTTCCTACCGGAGGCACGGCGCGTTTTTCTTCTCCTCTCGGTGTGCCGGATTTCTTGAAGCGTACTTCCATACTATCTTTTTCAAGAGAGGGTATAGAAGAACTCGGCCCGAAGGTAAAACGTTTTGCCGAGATGGAAGGGCTATACGGGCACGCCAGGAGCGTGGCCTTGAGAGTTAAAAAGAAGTCCGGGAAAAAAACAAAAGGGAAAAACTAATGGCGAGAAAAGGCTCGATAAAGAGAAAAACGACCGAGACAGATATCAAGCTCGATATACTGTTAGATGGAAGCGGCCTCAATAAGATAGATACCGGCATCCCGTTCTTCGATCATATGCTGACTCTATTTTCACGCCACGGCCTCTTTGACCTTAAGATCAAGGCGAAGGGCGACATAGAGGTTGACTTTCATCATACGGTCGAGGACGTAGCCCTCTCTCTGGGCGAGGCTATAAAGAAGGCGCTTGGCGACAAGGCCGGCATTACACGTTACGGCAGCGCCGACGTGCCGATGATGGACTCTCTTGCTACCGTATATCTGGATATAAGCGACAGACCTTACCTGATGTACAAGGTAAAGCTCGCCCCCTCCTCAGCCAAGGCTGTAAAGGAGATCTTCGATCCGGCCCTTGCCGAAGAGTTTATGATGGCGCTCTCAAACGCCGCCGGTATCGACCTGCATATACACCTGCACTACGGTCGCAACGTACATCACTCTATCGAGGCAATCTTCAAGGCGCTCGGCAGGGCGCTAAAGGTAGCCGTAACAAAAGACAGCCGTATCAAAGGCGTCATGTCAACCAAGGGCAAGCTCTAACAGCTTTATGATAGCGATAATAGATTACGATATGGGCAATCTGCGCTCAGTCTCCAAGGCGTTCGAGAAGCTTGGCGCTACGACAGTAATTACGCGCGACCCGCAAGTAATAGCCAAGGCCGAGCGCGTTGTTCTGCCCGGAGTAGGGGCCTTTAGGGACTGTATGGGCCATATCGAAGAGTACGGTCTTGTCGAACCGATCAAAGAGGCCGTCGCTGGCGGCAGGCCTTTTTTGGCGATATGCATAGGCCTGCAGCTCCTCTTTGAAGAGAGCCATGAAGACGGAATACACAAGGGGCTTGGCATTGTAAAGGGTCGTGTCGTGCGATTCCCTAAACCTCACCGCGAGGCCCGGAGCGACTATAAGATACCGCATATGGGTTGGAACTCGATCAAGAGAGATAAGGACTCGGCCTTACTAACCGATATTCCCGACGGCGAATACTTTTATTTTGTGCATTCATATTACGCCGAGTGCGAGGAGCCCGGAGTCACGCTTACCACCACGGAGTACGGCGTTGAGTTTGTAAGTTCGATAGAGCGCGACAACCTCATGGCTACGCAGTTTCACCCTGAAAAGAGCCAGACCGCCGGTCTGAAACTTCTAAAAAACTTTTTGGAGATATAATAGATGATAATCATACCGGCGATAGATCTTAAGGGCGGTAAGGCCGTGCGCCTTGAACAGGGTGAGATGGACAGGGATACCGTATACTCCGATAGCCCGGCTGAAATGGCCATGAAGTGGGAAGAGGGCGGCGCGGCGCTCATACATCTCGTCGATCTCGACGGCGCTATCGACGGCAAGCCCGCCAACCTCTCTGTAATAGAAGAGATAGTCGAGACCGTGCAAACCCCGGTCGAGATAGGAGGCGGCATACGAGACCGCGCAACAGCCGAGGCCTATCTCAAGATGGCGGCGGTCGAGAGGATTATACTCGGCACCATAGCTCACGAGGACCCGGACTTTGTAAAAGGTCTCGCTGGTGAACATCCCGGCAGGATAGCGGTCGGCATAGACGCCAAGGGAGGTTTTGTCGCCACAAAGGGCTGGGTTAATGTCACCGACGTACGCGCAACAGACCTCGCAAAGAGCTTTGAAGACGCGGGTGTCGCCTGCATCATATATACCGATATCGCAAGAGACGGCATGCTCGTAGGGCCCAATGTCGAGGCGACCATCGACCTGGCCGCTTCAATAGATATACCTGTCATAGCCTCCGGCGGCGTCGGCTCTATAGACTGCATAAGGGCCTTGAATAAGGCCCAGCACGAGCGCAAGGTTCACCTCGAAGGCGTGATAGTGGGCAAGGCCCTCTATTCGGGCGCGATAGATCTTCGCCGTGCAATAATAGAAACTAGGGAGACCTTAACCGACTGATGCTTGCTAAACGAATCATACCGTGTCTCGACGTAAAGGACGGGCGCGTGGTAAAGGGCGTATCTTTCGTAGCTCTACGCGACGCGGGCGACCCGGTCGAGTGCGCGCGCGCCTATGAAGCGCAGGGCGCGGACGAGCTGGTCTTCCTAGACATCACCGCCTCGCACGAGGCGCGTAAAACTATCATAGATGTCGTCGAGCGCACGGCGGCAGACGTATTCATGCCGGTCACCGTCGGAGGCGGCATAAGCACTATCGAAGATATCCGCGCCATGTTACGCGCCGGGGCAGACAAGGTCTCGATAAATACCGCTGCGGTCAGAGACCCGGATTTTGTCAAGGCAGCGTCTGAGCGGTTTGGTTCGCAGTGCATCGTAGTCGCTATAGACGCAAAGCGTCGCGCCGTGGACAAGTCGGCCGACGAAGGTTTTGAAGTATTTACCCACGGCGGCAGAAAGCCGACCGGACTTGACGTTATAGAGTGGGCCGTGAAAGTCACCGAAGAGCTTGGCGCGGGCGAGATACTCTTAACGAGCATGGACGAAGACGGACAGAAATCCGGTTACGACATAGAGCTTACCCGCGCCGTATCCGAGGCCGTGACCGTGCCGGTCATCGCCTCGGGCGGGGCCGGTAATATAGAACATATGTACGACGCATTCACCGACGGCCACGCGGACGCGGCTCTTGCGGCGTCGATCTTCCACTTCGGCGAGTTCACCATCGGCGAGACCAAGGAATATCTCCTCTCCCGCAACATCGATATCCGTCCCTGAAAATTGATCTTTTTCCATATCTCTTCGTTGGAGCGAAGATGAAAAATGCTCACGTGCAAGACCACGCTCCGCTTTTTAATCTTCGCTCCGCCTCGACCTATGAAAAAATCTCTAATTTTCAGCCAGGCTGGTTGTCCGTGCCACAAATCAAAAACTTAAAGACCTAGAGGACTCGCTTCGCGTAGGGATATAGAACCTGGGTTTTTTTCATAGATATACCTGCTCTTGCGTGGTGTTGACATTAGTCCGTTCCGGTGCCACAATAAAAGTATAGATACCCGACATCCTGACGCTTCAACCTACATATAGAGCCGGGTTCCAACCATAGCACTCAAGTAGCGCGGGAGGTATAAGATGGCACACGAAGTTAAGACCTTTGATATAGGTGAACTCGACGGCATAAGCGCCGATCAGATAGCTCAGCACAAAGATATCCTTTACCCTGGATATGTTAAAAAACTCAATGAGATAGAAGAAAAACTCAAGAACGTTGACCTCACATCGGCCAACCAGATATATAGCGAACTTCGCGCCCTGAAAGCGGAAGAAACATTCGCCCTTAACGGCGTGATTCTTCACGAAAAGTACTTTGAGAATCTCGGCGGAAACGCCAAGGCACCGGGCGAGACGCTTCTAGCGGCAATAGTCCGCGACTTCGGTTCGTTCGATGCGTGGGTTGCCGACTTTAAGGCCTGCGGAATGGCGGCGCGCGGCTGGGTTATGCTCGCCCACAGCCACTATGACCGGAAGCTCCATAACTACTGTCTCGACGCGCATAACACGAACGTCCCGGCAACGGTCACGCCGGTGCTCGTCATGGACGTATACGAGCACTCATATGTAATAGACTACGGCGTAAAACGTCCGCCCTACATAGAGGCCTTCATGAAGAATATAAACTGGAAGGCCGCCGACACGAGGTTCGGGGTCCACTCGGCCAAGTAGCGGGCGTGCGCCTGTTTTATTTCGCATAGTTGGTTTGGTGGCACCGGGTAGTTCTGCATCCGCGTTTGTCATTCTGAGTAAAATGAAGAATCTCAGGATATATAGGTCTGCCTTATAACGTGGATAGGGGGTTGTAGCAACGTTGGGGTTGTTTTTACGCGGACTTGATTTTATGGAGCGCGGGGTCTTTTTTACCAGTAGTTGCCCTTGATGTTTTCGGGGTAGGTGAATTGTTCGGATATATCTTTTTGGAGCTCTTCGTCCCCTACTGGAAATAATTTTGCATAATCTTTGACAGACTTCTTCCCCTTCCACTCCGGCAAGAGTTTGTTAGCCCTTTCGAATTGAACCTGGGCGTCTTCGACCCTTCCCAACTTCTCAAGGGCAAGGCCCAGCCTGGCACGGGTCGTAGCCTCCTCAAGTCTTCTTGAGAAATCTATATCCTTTGAGGTTAGACCCAGCATCGCTGGAAAACGTTCTACGAAAGGTGCTGCGAACGGGAAGAAAAAGCCATGGTTCTTCGCTGTTTTCTCGTAGCTTCTAAGTCCGGGTAATGTGCGTTCTGCTATTATGTTACGAAGGTGGAATATCTCACGTTCACCTTCACCTTTCATCTTGGCTTCACCTGCCAGGATATCTTGCTCAAGTCGATAGACAATCCTGTAATTGTTCAGAAATGTCTCGTTCGCGTTTGTCGCCAGAAGACCCATGACGACGATTCCCCCGATAAAGCCCCCGAACGTAAAGGCCGCAAAGATCAAGTATCGCTTTATGGAACTTTTTGCAGAGCTCTTCATATGAGATACTTCCGATGGCTTTGCGGCCCTCAAGGGCCGCAAAAGGAGTTAACGAGGGTGGTGCGTCAAAGGTGCGGAGTAAGTGATTGCTCGAATAGGTTAATTATAGAGGGTCATAGGCCCCTTGTACAGTCTAAATATGAAAAATTAATACGCGGTCCTTCTTACTGTTTCTCGTCTTCTATCTTTTCCATGTCCACCTGATCCGTTATAAAAAAGTATGAATCGACGATATCGTGAAACTTTTGAATAGAGGCCTCAAAGGCTTCTTTTGAGCGGCTGGTGTAGACGATGAAGTTTATCGTCTTTTCTTCTTCTATATAAGCCACGGCCTCGTAATTTCCAAAGCTGTCGCCCTCGTAGTGATAGATCTTGGCGATGCGGTCTTTTTTAAGTTGCACTTCGCTCACGAGGTGTCCTTTGTAGCCGGTGCTGCCGTTTCTATGGTATTCCTTTATGGTTGCGGTTACGAAGGACGAGATGTCCGGTATGGCCGCGTTCTTCGGTACGCCGCGCGCGTAGGCAATGACCTCCGAGTCCTTCCATCTCTCGCCCTTGGGATAAAAGGTCGCGTAAATCTGGGCATCGACGCCGCTATCGGTGTCGAGCACCCAACCCTCGGGGGCCTTTACGGTAAAGGCGTGACCGTCTCCGTATAGTATCGCCACTCCGCCCTCGGTGACCGAGGCGTTTGCGCTGGTTGTGAAGAAGAGGGCAAGAATAAATAGTATCGTTATTGTTCTTTTAAACATGAAAATCTCCTGGTTATATTCTTGGCTATTTACCTAATTATTTAATCGATATTGACATCAATAAAAGGTCGTCCGTAAATAGATCCGAGCAATGTGAGGCGGCCTCTTCGACTATAATATTGTTGAGTTCGTCCCCGGTAAGTTCATGGTTATTCTTTAAAGAGGCAGCAAGGGCCTTGGCGCCGAATAAGGTCCCGTCCTTGTCTCGGGCCTCGGAGAGGCCGTCCGTATATAACAAAACCCTGTCACCCGGTGAGAGAGCGGTTCTGGTCGGTTCGATCTCGCACTTTAAGGGGCAGTTCAGGCCAAGTAATGTCGCCCTGGAGTTTATCTGCGTGATCTTTGTACTTGAGGCCTCGTAGTGAAGCAGCGGTGGATGCGCCGCACCCGCAAATACCAGATGCATATCTTTTGTATCGATATATGCCGTGGCGAATGTCGTATATATGCCGGTTCCGATTAGACGCCTGCAGAGGTAATCGTTGAGGCTCTGAACCAGGTCGCACGGGCAGGTACTCTTAATGGCGTGAGTAAGCACGAATGTATTTACTCGCGCCGAATAGAGCGCCGCGGCGACGCCGTGTCCGGTCGCGTCGCATATACAAATAACAAACCTATCGTCGCCGACAGGCATTACCGAACAATAGTCTCCGCCGAGCTTACGCAGGGGGCGCGACGTTATGGCGATATCCAGTTTATCGTTTTCAAAGCCGTCGGGTATGAAGCTGTAGTGGACCTTGGCGGCCAGGTTTATGTCGTCGTCAAGCATCTGCATATGTTTACTTAACCGCGCTTGTCGGCAGGTCCTTATAGTCGGTGCCGACGACCTCACCGGTTTCGAGGTTATGCTTCAATCCGGCAAGGGCTATGGTGAGTTCTGTATTCATGTGGCTCATAAACATAAACCTGTCCATTATAATACCTATGATCGGGACCTTTATCTTGTAGGAGACCGTGACCGTGACCTGTGTGTCGTTGCCGGAGGGTTTGATAGACCAACACTCGACCAAACGCTTCATGGGGCCGAAGGCACCCTTTAATTCAAAGGTGAAGGAACGGCCTTCGTCCCACTTTGTGATAACGTGAGTCACTGTATTTTCGGAGACGTGGTTTACGGTACGCTCCGTGCCCACCCCGATGGTCTTTCTCTTTTTGAGCTTCGTCGTGAGGCGCGACTTTACGGCGTTCGGCGACCACCTTTCGATGTCGCCAAAAACGGCAAGGCGATGCCAGACCCTCTCCGGGGGTCTTTCTATAATTATAGTCCTTTGCAGTGTCGCCATATATTCTCCAGAACCTCCTGCCGGGTAAGGGGGGAAGCCTATTTATTCTTAGATTTGTTTTCCGGGTGAAAAACTTGAAACCGGAAGAGCCTCTACGGGCGATTATGGCCCATTGAAAGCAATTCTACATTATAGTATGATAGACGAGCTTTATCAAACCCAAAGGGGCTCTAATGGAAACTATCTTAAAAGAGGCAATAAACGCGCTGGAAAAGAGGCTGGAACTGATGGCCGATTCCGGCGTGGCCTTTATAAATGACTCCGCACCGAAGGTAAGCGCCGAAGATCGCCTGGAGAGAGCGCGCCTCTCTTTTGAGGGTTGTGAGAGCTGCGGGACAGCCTCTCTAACAATCTCGGCGACCGGCGCGCCTGATTCGCACCTTGTCATAGTAGCATCGGGGGAGCACGGCCCTTTAAACGATAAAGAGAATGATCTCTTGAAGGCCATTATTGAAGGAGCCTTTAAGCTTGATTCCAAGTCCGTATATACCATAGAGCTTAACGAGTGCGCAGCCGGCGCCTGGTCTGCTGAAGAAGGCGGCCCTGAGAGCGGCTGCGCCCGCGCAGTGTCCTTGTTGATAGGGGCCGTAAGGCCTGCCGCCGTATTGGTATTCGGACCCGAGGCGGCAAGCTCTTTACTCGGCCCGGACTATGAGGCCGGTTCGCTCTTAAAGGCTCGCGGTATCTCCCTAATGCCGACTCTCTCATTATCCGACATAGGCTCCGACCCGGAGCGTAAACGGCTCGCCTGGGGCCATATAAAGGCCGTGATGGGTCTTTTGAAGGGGTAATGAGGGAGTTTTCTCTGATATGAAAGTCTGCAAACTCTCTTAATGCTTTAAAAAGACGATTGGCTATTACACTTCCTTCGCGGATGGCGATTATCGCTCTTGTACAGATCTTATCCGCGAAATAAAAGCACACCTGTGTGCTGTGCGGGGTTGCAAAGGAGGGGGAATGCTGATAATATTTAAGTATGAAACGGATAGTATGGGTCATAGTCACAATACTGATTTTATTGCCTCTCTTTGTCTCTGCATCTACTGAAAAATCACCTCAAGAGAGTCCTGTCGATACCGGTGCGCCCGCCACTGATAATGTTGCCGCGGTAGTGCATCTTGTAGAGGCCGAGGGCGTTATCAATCCGGTAATGGCCGAGTATATACTCGGCGCTATATCGGACGGGGAGAAGGCCGGGGTCGAGGCCGTTATAATTCAGATGGACACCCCCGGCGGGCTCGATCTTTCTATGCGCGATATTATAAAGGGCATGCTCACAGCGAATGTTCCGGTCGTTGTTTACGTGGCTCCGGGCGGGTCGAGGGCCGCTTCGGCAGGTGTCTTTATCTCTTACGCGGCGCATGTGGCGGCGATGGCTCCCGGCACTAATATGGGTAGCGCGCATCCCGTGGCAATGGGCGGCAAGGAGATGGACGAGACGATGATGAAGAAGGTCGAGAACGACTCGGCCGCTTATATAAAGAGTATTGCGAAAAAGCGCGGCAGGAATGCAGAGTGGGCCGAGAAGGCCGTGAGAGAGTCGGTTAATGTCACGGCAGACGAGGCGGCAAGCCTTGGGGTTATAGACTTTATCGCTACCGATCTGGCGTCGCTTTTAGACCAGCTGGACGGTATGAAGGTCGATCTCCGAATGGGAGAGAAGACCATTAATACAGAGGGGGCATTGATAAAGACGGTAGAGATGGGCACGCGTCACAGCATTCTCAAGGTAATCTCGAATCCGAATGTCGCTTATATACTTATGATGATCGGCATGGCCGGCCTATATTTCGAGCTATCCAATCCGGGTGTGATATTTCCGGGGGTGGTCGGGGCGATATCGCTGATATTGGCCTTTTATTCCTTTCAGACGCTTCCTGTTAATTATGCAGGCCTACTGCTTATCGGGCTTGCCGCCATATTTTTTATTGTCGAGATACAGGTGGTGAGCTTTGGTCTCTTGACACTGGCCGGTATCGTTTCGCTCATTATGGGCTCTTTGATGTTATTCGATTCTCAAGAGCCTTTTATGCGGGTTTCTCTTCCGGTAATGCTGCCGACGATCGTCTTCATAGGCGCTTTTTGCGTCTTGATAGGTTATTATGCTGTAAAGATACAGAGGCAGGGTGCGGTCTCGGGCGAGGTCGCGCTCGTTGGCGAACTAGGCACGGCACTTGCGGACCTAACGCCGGGTAGTGGCGACGGAGCGGGACAGGTATTCGTGCACGGAGAGTACTGGAAGGCCAGGGTCGCGCCAGCATCCGGCGGCACCATAAAGAAAGACGATAAGGTAAAGGTTGTATCTGTAGACGGACTAACCTTGACCGTTAAGAAGGGTTAGTTTTAACGTTTGAAAGGAGAAAGACCATGCCATTTGGCGGAGCCGGAACCGGCGTTATAGTAATAATCGTAATCATACTGTTGTTTTTATTTTCCGCGATAAAGATACTTCGCGAGTATGAACGCGGGGTCGTATTTTTTCTCGGTAAGTACCAGTCGGTAAAGGGTCCGGGCCTTATTATTCTTATACCCGGCATCCAGAAGATGGTAAGGGTCAGCTTGCGTCTCATCACCCTGGATGTGCCCCCTCAGGAGGTTATAACGCGAGATAATGTCTCGGTTAAGGTCAACGCGGTCGTCTACTTTCGCGTGATGACGCCCGATAAGGCCATTATTCAGGTCGAGAACTTTCTTTATGCGACGAGCCAGCTGGCGCAGACGACATTGAGAAGCGTATGCGGACAGGCCGAACTTGACGAGCTTTTGATATCTAGAGAAAACCTTAACAAGCAGATTCAGGAGATACTCGACCGCCAGACCGATCCGTGGGGCGTAAAGGTGTCGGTCGTCGAGCTTAAGGGCATCGACCTGCCCGAAGAGATGAAACGCGCCATGGCCAAGCAGGCCGAGGCCGAGCGTGAAAAGAGGGCCAAGATAATCCACGCCGAGGGCGAAGCGGCCGCTGCCGCTGCCATAGCAAGGGCTGCCGAAGAGTTGGGTAAGAGCCCGATCTCTTTACAACTGCGTTATCTGCAGACCCTTACCGAGGTATCGGCGGAGAAGAATTCGACTACTATCTTCCCTCTGCCAATAGATCTGATCAGCCCCTTTATGGATGTTATGAAGAAGGGTTCCGAATTGCTCGATAGAAGCCTCTCCGCTACGGAGAGTGTAGATGGCCTGCTCGAAGAGATAAAACCTTCTAAAGAGGAGTCTCAAGAACCGGGCCCTTCAGATGGTAATTCCGGCGACGAGCCGCTTTAAAAGGTTTTTAAAAAATGTCCGAAGAGACAAACGCGAATAAGGCCGAAGAGCCTCTACATACAGGCCATAGAGAACGCCTTAGGGAGAAGTATCAGAAGGCAGGCTTGACGGCCTTTCACGACTACGAGGCCGTGGAGCTGCTCTTGACCTACGCCATACCGAGACGCGACGTCAAACCTGTGGCAAAGGCGCTCTTGCGCCGTTTCGGTTCACTACGCGCGCTCTTCGACGCTACCCCGGATGATCTTAAGCGCATTCCCGGCATTGGAGATCGCGTCTCGGTCCTTATAAAACTTGTCAAGGAACTTGGCACCGCCTACCTTAAAGAACGCGCTATCGGCAAGTCTGTAATAAGCTCGCCTGACGATGTTATAGATTACCTGAATCACGAGTTGTCCGGGTCGAGGATAGAAAAGTTTATGGCGATCTATCTTAGCACCAAGAACGAGGTCCTCTCAATGGAGATACTTCACGAGGGCACGCTCGACCAGACTGCGATATACCCGAGGAAGGTTATCGAGTCCGCGTTGAAGCACAATGCCCGCTCTATTATATTTGTTCACAACCATCCGAGCGGAGACTCTACCCCTTCCAGGGCCGACATCCGCATGACGAAGGAACTGGAGCGCGCCGCAAAGGCCGTTGATATGAAGGTCCACGACCATATCATAATCGGAAGAGGTATGCACTATAGCTTGCGAGATGGGGGCTGGCCCACCTGATTTAGCCTGGGTTAATTTTCGACCTTGGCCTTTCCTCTTTTAACCTCTAAATATGCTATAATAACTTTGTGGATTCGTATCCCTGAGGTACTATTTTCTTCTCTAAATTCTAATTAAAACTAGAGTCTGAATCGATATGTCAAAAAAGCTTTCCTTACTTATAGTAGAGGACTCCGTTACTGCGGCGAAGATGGTAGTGCACTGTCTTGAGGCCGCAGGATACAAGGTTTCATCGTCTTTAGTCGAGGATATTGATTCTATATCAAAGGCCCTGTCCGACCGTCCTGAAGAGAGATGGGACGCTCTTATTTGCGACTATATAATGGACGGATTTACCGCTCTTGATGTGCTTGCCATGTTCAAGGAAAGCGGACTGGATCTGCCCTTTATTATTATCTCGGGCAAGATCGATGAAGAGACAGCCGTCGCCGCAATGAAGGCGGGAGCCCACGACTATATCAGCAAGGAAAAGATGGAACGTCTCGTCCCGGCACTTGAGCGCGAGTTAAAGGACCTTGAGGCACGGCGGGAAAACAGGAGAAAAGAAGAAGAGTTAAAGAGGTATCGTAATCACCTTGAAGAGTTGGTCGATGAATGTACCGAAGCGTTGAAGCTGGAGAGCAGTGGACGCTCCAAGGCCGCGCAAGAGGTTGACCGTTTCTTTTCCATCTCTTCCGATCTCCTCTGCATAGCCTCTACAGACGGTTATTTTAAACGCCTTAACCCTGCATGGGAGGGTGTGCTCGGTTATACCGTCGATGAAATTCTGGCAAAACCTTATATGGAGCTGATACATCCCGATGACCGCGAAGCGACGGTTGCGGAGGTGGAGAGGCAGCTTAAGGGCTCGGCGACCTTGGCCTTTGTCAATCGTTACCGGGCAAAGGACGGCTCATATAGGACTCTATCGTGGCGCGGTCATGCCTCCGAAGAAGGTCTTCTCTACGCATCGGCAAGGGATATAACCGAAAGTAGGCGCGTCGAGGAGAAGCTTGCCGCCACACTGCATTATTTCAAAAGCATGAATCGCGTCAACGAAGCCCTGGAGTATGCGCTCGACACCGATGAGATTCTTAGTGCGTGCCTTTCCACTATACTCGAAATATTTTCAGGCGACAGGGCATGGCTCCTCTATCCCTGTGACCTTAACGCCCCCGAATGGACCGTGCCCTATCAGGTTACTCGTCCCGAGTATGCAGTGACCGGAGAGGTCAAGGTCGCAAGTAACGAGATCTCTCGCAACGTTTTCAAGAAGACCCTGGAGACGAGAGAGCCGGCAACCTTTCTATTCGACTCTAATGAGCTTCCCCCGGGCGAATCAGGCACGGATATGGTTAAGCAGTTCACGATACGCTCTCAGATAGTCATGGCGCTGCACCCGAAGGTCGGAAGCCCTTGGCTCATGGGGCTTCATCAGTGTTCGCATAAGAGGGAATGGACCAAAGAGGAAGAGATGCTTTTCAGGGATGTCGCATTAAGGATGACCGACGCCCTTAACGTAATGCTCTCCGAGGATGCGTTAAAGGAGAATCAGGCGCGGCTCCAGCTCTCGCTCGACGTGGCCGGGGAAGGCACATGGACATGGGATATAAAGTCGGGGCTCGTGGTCTGGGACGACCGGATGCAGAGGATCTTCGGTTTCGAACCCGGAGAGTTCGACGGGAGCCTCGATTCATGGAAGACTTGTATCCACCCGGAGGACCTTGCAGCTACTGAGGAGGCTACGTTAAAGGCCATGCGTAATGCCAGTCGTTACGCCTTTGAGTACCGGGTACGCGGCAGGCTTCCTGGCGAGTGGTTATATGTTTATGCGCAGGCCGTTACCTCAACCGACGCCGAGGGGCGTCCCGTGTCAATGATAGGGGTATGCCGCGATATCACCGATAGAAAGAAGGCCGAGGCCGCCGTGCGCGACAGCGAGGCGCGCCTTAAGGCCATAACTTCGTCCGCGAACGACGCCATAGTCCTAAGCGATGATAAGGGCAGTATAGCCTACTGGAACCCTGCGGCGGAGAAGGTTTTTGGTTATAGTGCTAAAGAAGCTATCGGCATGTCGCTAGGCAGTATTATCAAGGCCGAAGTAATCTCTGATGGTGAATGCGACGTAGGCAAGGTCACTGCTTCAACGAGTGTTCTGGATGTTGGCGCGCAAGACGGTTGTGGAGGCACCTCCGAGACTACCGGCACAAAGAAAGACGGGACCGAGTTTGCAATTGAGTTGTCGCTCTCATGCGCCTGCGTGGGCGACAGGCTTCATGCCATCTACATGATACGCGACATAAGCGCCAGAAAGGAGGCCGAAGAGAAGCTTGCAAAAAATATCGACGAGACGACCCGCATGAACAGGCTCATGGTAGGGCGTGAGATAAAGATGGAGGCCCTTAGGAACGAAATAAAGGCCCTTATCGAAGAAAATAATGAACTGCGCGATAGGCTGAGAACTACGGTTGTTAATAAGTAGGTAAGAAGCCTTGTCGCGTCGGCTTCTGTCGTGCGCCCTTTTTTGGTCTACGAATCGAGTTTTTTAGCGGTAAATAACTGGTAGTTGCCAAAGAGATATGTCTTCCTGAAATACTCCCACCTCTCATCTGTCTCTCTATCTAATACCTCCTCCGGGTCGAAGCGATACCACATCTCATAGGCGAACTTTTCAAAGATCCAGAAGAAACATTTTCCGGATATTTTTAGTAATTTAGAGGTCGGGCAATGGAACTCTCCAAAGATTATCTTGCCTCCCGGACGAAGCACGCGTGAGCATTCCTTTAGGACCTCGACCTTCTTCGGATAGGGTAGCTCGTGGAAGAGAAAGAAGAGGACTACGTAGTCAAAGCTCTCTTCGGGGTGAGATAGCTCGACCGCATCCTCAAGGGCAAAGCTGCATATATCGTCAAGCCGGGCCTTCTTAAGTTTATTTTCGGTATGCCTTAATTCGTTCGGCATGAGGTCGGTTATGACTACCTGCTCTGCCCCCTCGTTAATACATTTTTTAACGATCCTGTTGGTGATATTACCGAAGGCGCATGATACCTGCAATACTCGCTTACCCTCAAGCGACGGGTTGAGCGACCTGACGACCCCGTCCACGAGCCTCTTATAATTAAATAAGAGTATAGCCGAGACTACGAACTGCCTGTCGGTGAGCCAGATGAGGTATTTGTTAGAATATACCCAGTAAATATGGGAGCGGCTATTTTCCGCGTCGAAGAGAGATTGTATGATAAGTGAACCGCGCGTGACAAATAGAAAATAAAGGGCGACGAGCGAGAAGAAGAGAATAAGTACTTCGACTGCGATTATAAAATATTCCATCGGCACCTTTTACTAAACCTTTCGCCTGATACTATTTAAGACATAGAGCTTGGCCTTGCGAACGGCGCTTTCAAGGCTGACGCCACTAGCGAGGTGCGCGCTTATGGCGGAAGAAAAACGACAACCCGTTCCGTGTAACCACTCCCGGGCGCTCGTGACACGTTCTCCTTCAATATATTCGAATGAGAGGCCGTCGTAGAGTAGATCTACCGCGCTCTTTTTAAGATGTCCGCCCTTGATGACAACCGCTCCCGGACCTGAATCGTGTAGTCGTTTTGCGGCCTCTTTCATCTCTCTTATGGTGCGTACCCTCCTATTGGTCAGCGCCGCCGCCTCGTCGAGATTGGGTGTCAGGACCCTGACATAGGGCAAGAGGTCCATCAGGGCGACCCGCCCGTCCGCGTCGAGCAGCGAGATGCCGTTCGATGAGTCCATTACCGGGTCGAGCACGATATTTGCGCACGGGTTCTCTTTAAAGAATTTGACAAGCCGTCTCACTGTGGAGGCTCGCGCGAGCATGCCGATCTTAAGCGCGTCGATTTCGTACCTCTTAATAAGTGTCTCCAGTTGAGTCGCTACGAATGAGGCCGGAACGGCGCGCACCTCTATTACACCCGCGCCGCTTTGCGCCGTGAGCGCGGTCACCACGGAAAAGGGGCGAACCTTTAGGTCCCTGAAGACCGCGATATCTGCCTGAAGGCCCGCGCCGCCCGAAGGGTCGGAGCCGGCGATGGTAATGACGTTCTTCATAATAACCGTTAGAAAAATATATAAAGAATAATGGCCTGAACGAGGCCGATAAGAAAACCCATAAGGGCGCCTAGCCATTCAAGGTGCCTGAGTTCTTTTGCTATTATACCGAGTAACATCGTCTCGAATCTATCCATGTCGAGCTTGTCTATCTTCTCAATAACGCGCTCTTTGATATCGACGCTATTTCTTATCTTTATCTGAAGCTCTTCTTTCTTTCTTTCTATGAGTAAAAGAATCTCTCGCGTAATGAGATACTTTACATGGTCTTTTATATTATCGGAAAAGGCGCCGATGAGCGGCACCTTCTTGAGTGTGTTGCCCGACATGCGGTGGTCTACCGCCTCCTCAACGCCCCTGGCTACTTCGCTCTCCCAGTTGATGCTATTGACGAGCTCCGCGATGTCGCGGCCCGATAGCAGGTCTTTTTCAATTGTGTCGGCTAAAGAGCGCGTGATGGCGTCGCGCCGCCTGGGGATGAGCCCCTGTATCTTGAATCCTATTATACGAACGGGCTCGTAGGGGCGAAATAATAACTTGATCGCAACGTAGTTGGTGAGCCACCCGATGATAGCGCCTATGAGTGGGGGCAGAATGATCTTTAAGTCCATAATATTACCGGACTAGAGCCTTATTAAGGGTGATTGGATACTTTACTGCGGATTCTCCACTAAAATCTCTTTTTGGAGAGTTCTTCATCAAGGTATTGCCTGTAAAGCGTATTCCACTCGGACGTACCTTCCAGGACATTTTTAGAGAGCGATTCTATCTTATCTCGGGCAGCCTCGTTGGCGGCGTCTTCGATGGTGAGGTAGTCGCGCATTACGTCTTTAATGGTAGTAAGGGCCCGCTCGTCGCTCTCAAAGTCAACGAGGTCGTCGCCCCAGAGCGCCTTGCTCACCAGGTGAGCTATATGCGTAACGCGTTCTTCGGATAATCTCAAAGTATGATATCCCTTTCTCTTACGAGCTTGGCCTTGATCATATTAAAGACTTTTCTCTCGTCCATGCGTTCGGCGTTCATTGATTTTTCGTGTTCTTTCATCATCTTCTGGACCTCCAGGTCCAGGCTGTTCTCCGCCGCGATATCCTCGGTGATGGCCCCGCGAATGGCGGCAAGTATGGTCTCTTCATCGGCCTTCATCGTCATCTCTCGCTGCTCTTTCAAACGCATCAGGATTAACGCCGAAATAGTTTCGATCTGATGCCTTGTCAGTTTCATTGCCATCTTATTGTCCTTATTTAAGATATCTAAAGAGAACTCTACTAGCGATAAATTTACCACAGTATCGTCCGCATTTCAAGGACACGCTTAAACTCCCGTAAAATCAGAGGGAAAGGCCCTTGAAATATAGATATAACGTGCCTGTTTCGGACACCCCGTAAGAGTTGGCGACTTATCTGTTTTTGATGAAGGCCAGCCTGCTTGACAGCTGCTTATATTTGTTTTATAGTTATTAAAAATCAATAGTGGAGGCAGCATATGAGCATGATGAAGGGTTCGTTTCTAAGGCCGGTAGCGGTCGCTATATTTTCAGTCTTTATGGTAATAGCTTGCATACCGTCGCAGAGCCTTGCATCCATAGCCGAATATGATGCAGAGTCCAGCCGGGTAGAGCTTACGAGAACGACAAAGATAGCCAAGGTAAAGAGCGCGCTTGAGTCAAAGGTCGTTCGCATGAAGCTTGAGTCTCTCGGCCTTACCTCCGCGGAGGCGGCAGAGCGCGTCGCGGCCCTTTCGGACAAAGACCTTAATCGCTTCGCAAAGACTGTTGACTCGATGGAGACCGGTTCGGGCGCGGGTATACTGCTTCTGGCGGTGGTGCTTATAGCGGTCTTTGCGCTTGGAATACTTAGCGCGGCCGATAAGAAGGTCGTCATCCAATAGGTAACTCTAACGGCGCGTCGATTCAGCCATGAGATATGTCGATATAGTTTATATATTAAGGGGGAGGACCCGGTGGGTCCTCCCCCTTATTTTCTTTATGGCCATGTCCGTGGGGTGCGCCGCTACCCTGCCGCCAGACCCCGGTATCGCCACGCGCGGCGGCGGCGTATTTCTTTCTAACGTGCCTTTCTATCCGCAAGATACGAAGATGTGCGGCCCGGCGGCGCTTACGAGCCTGCTTAATTATTATAATGGCGCCTCACAAGCGCGATATGATCTGGCGGCTGTCGAAGAGGCGATCTATATAGAAAAGATCGGCGGCACGCTCCTGGTCGATATGCTCATATATGCAAGGGAACACGGTTTTTACGGCGAGTACTATAGCGGTTCGATTGACGACCTGAAGAGGAAGCTCAGGGCCGGAAAACCGCTCATACTATTTTTAAATCTCGGTATTAAACGTTTTCCGAAAGGTCACTATGTGGTGGCCGTAGGTTATGACGATACCCGAAAGCTCTTCTTTGTCCATTCGGATATGAAGGGGGCGACTCCGATAAAGTACGCGATGCTTGAACATGCGTGGAAAAAGACCGATTACGCGACATTGCTTGTGATGGCAAAGTAGGAGGATGGATTGAGAATTATTTTTGGTATAAACCCGGTAAGGGAGGCCTTGAGATCGATATCGGGTGAATCGGACGCGGAACGCCTGCTTATCTCAAAGAGGCGTAAGGGCGGACCGGTAGACGAGATAACCCGGCTTGCGCGTAAGTTGTCCGTTAAGGTCGATATCGTATCGCCCGAAGAGTTAAAGGCCGCAACCGGCACGGATAAAGATCAGGGCATCGCCCTGGAGTTTAAGGGCGGTTTTCCTTACTCGGATATCGAGACGATCATTTCACGCTGGAGGTCAGGAGGCGCTCCGGCTCTCTTCGTTTTATTAGACTCTATTGAAGACCCCCAGAATCTAGGCGCTCTCATCAGGAGCGCCAACGCCGCCGGAGCGGACGGCGTGCTCATTCCAAAGGACAGGAGCGCCGCCGTCACGGGTGTCGTTATAAAGTCTTCGGCAGGGGCGGCCTCGCGTATACCGATAGCTCGCGTTACCAATCTTCGCCGCGCCATAGAGCGTCTTAAAGAGGAAAATATCTGGGTCGCCGCACTCGACGCCGAAGGCGGCGAAAGACCATGGAAGACAGACCTGTCGGGTGACATCGCCATCGTAGTAGGCAGCGAGGGCAAGGGCATCAGGAGGCTCGTTAGAGAGGGCTGCGATCTGGCTATCTCAATACCCATGCAATCTACGGACGGTGTGGACTCTCTTAACGCGGCGCAGGCTGGCACGGTTGTGCTCTTCGAGGCGGTCCGTCAGAGGGATGGCGGGCGTTAATATGGTTCGTGAACTTTTCTGATATGACAGGCCGCCGTCTTCTTATCTTTCTCCTCTTTATTCTCTTAAGTTTTTTACTCTATCATAACAGCCTTACCTCCGCTTTTGCTCTAGACGACTCACTCTTGATTAGGGGCAATTCGACGATAAGGGAGCTATCTAACTTTAGCGACCTTAGCGGTCCGAGATATGCAGGGCTCTTTTCGCTCGCCTTGAACTACGCCGTAGGAGGGCAGAGTGTCGTCGGGTATCATCTGGTAAATATATTTCTCCATTCTATAAACGCCTTTCTAGTATATCTTCTTCTCTCATCTTTGCTTAGCTATACCGCCTTTAAGCGTGACGAAGAGGGGAGTCCGGGGGCTATATCCGTATCGGTTGCCGCAGCTCTTATCTTCCTGGCCCATCCTGTGCATATTGAGGCCGTCACTCATATAAGCGGGCGTTTCTCTATTCTTGCTACTTTATTTTATCTGCTGGCAATAGCGCTCTACCTATACTCACGCCGTGGCGCGCTTCTGCGAAGGTTTTTATCTTATATCGGCGCGCTCTTAGCCACCTTGCTTGCATTTAAGAGTGCAGAGATTAGCTTTACCTTGCCCGCCATGCTCTTTCTTATAGAGCTGGGTTTCATAAAAAGTAGTGGCACCTATAGGAAGAGTCTGCTCCTGCTTCTTCCGTTTTTCCTGCTTTTAGCGATAATACCGCTAGATAACCTCTTTATAGGTATCGGCATTGGTGCGCAGCTGTCGCCCTATGATTATCTTATAACGGAATTCCGTGTCGTAGTGACTTACCTGAGCTTATTAGTCTTTCCTGTCGGGCAGGTAATGAGCTACGACTATCCGACCTATGATTCACTTACGGCGCTCCCGGTCCTTTTGTCTTTCTTATTTTTAGCAGGCATCTTTTTGACCGGCACATATATCTTCATTCGAGCCCGAAAGAGGGCGCGGCAGCGGCATTCCGCTTCTATAACGACACTCTTCGGCTTCGGCGTACTATGGTTTTTTCTAACGCTCTCAGTCGAATCGTCGATAATCCCTATGAAGGAACATATCGCTGAAGGCCGTTTATACCTGCCTTCCGTTGGTTTCGTTCTGGTTGCCGCCACACTCTTTTATCGGTCCGCAGCTTATCTGAGCGCTGTACACGCCAAGGTGCGCAAGCCGGTAAGATATTTCTGGACATTGGTGATATCTGCCACACTCGCGCTCTCGGTTACGACCATCTTTCGTAACGCGCTATGAGCCGGCGGTATTAGAGTCAGTAGTGATCTAGTTTCAAAACCTTCCGAGAAGAGCCGCGTATACTATTATTCAGTACGCGAGGATATCCTACTTAATGACTATGAGAGCGCAAAGAGAGATCTCGTGCGTAGCTCAAAGCGTTCCCATAACGATATTGTAGCCAGGAGTGCTCCAGGGAATCTCTATTCGATCGAAGGGAGCTGTGTAACGCACATATTCTCTACTAGGCATCTATCAAAGGAAAAGAAGAAAGAAAGACTCTCATTATAGTTTAGGGCTGCTGCTCCATGACCGCTTCTCCCTACGCGAGACCATTCGCTTCCATCCCGGCTTGATCGAGGCACGCAGGAAGTTCGTCGAAATAGAGTCTCTCCAGTGAGAAAAATCCTGCCATTATTTGGGTAAGACTTGCAGCTAATTTATTCTTTTCCCTGCAAGGAATCTCCAAAAAAAAGAGGCTTTCAGGATCGCCTGTATTAGGAGCTTAGGCATGCTTGGGACTTGCCTCCTCGGTCTTATTTGGGAGATGAAGCGCAGATGCAGGAGTCCCGAGATGAACTTTTAATCTATATTGAGGTGCGATATGAGCTAGGCAGATACACTCCGGCGAAGAGCTATAAAATAATTTTTTATTAGATTACTCTCTTCTTTTTAGAGTGGCTCTGAGATAGCCCCGGTTACTTTAGAAGCTTTTACTTTTATCTCTCTAATGAACGGGAATGGGCCTGACGTGGGTTTGAATTTCGATATTTTTATCGGCCTGATGAAATATGGTTTTTTTCAGGATTGAGGGTCCATTTTTACCAATAAAGGCCAAGATATTGGTGGAGATATTAAGACATTTATATTGACAAGTACTTTTTTTATTTGTAATCTATATCTAATATAATCATATAATTAACTGGGACATTATTATGAACAAAAATTTTCTAATGAAAGAAGTTCCGACATTTCGCTCCGGCACCTATACTCTGAGCGCCAGGCATGACTCTCTCGGGTTGAAAAGCCTGATGAACCAGGTTGAAACACTGGCAGGGATCGTCTCTGAGACACCTTCTTTTCCTGAAGATCGAAAGAGGCTTCTAACTCGTTTAAGGTGTGAATCTGTCTTTGCCTCTGCCGCAATCGAAGGCAACCCTACCTCCGAGGATGATGCGATGAGATTGCTCGAAGCCGACCATTCGGAGCTATCTTCAGCTCTTGGGTTCTCCTCCGGACTTTCTTCAGGCGGATTTTCTTCTGCCGGGTTTTCTTCAGAAGGAGAGAACACGACTGGAGCGCTCCATCCTTCTGAGAAAGAACTTATAAATCTTGCTTACGGTTTTGATAAGCTGCCGCTAGCCGAAGGTTCTCGTATCGAGATCTCGGAGGCTCTTATAGTTGAACTTAATAATATGATCGTCTCCGGCAAGGAGGCCCCTCCAATAAGCAAGGAACCTTATCGAGCCGACGCGATTATCTCTCCGGCGGCCGAGCAGGCGACCTACTATACTCCACCCAAGATTGTTTCGGATATCAGGGTGCTCATAAAGGGGCTTGTAAACTGGATCAATACCGACGATGTAATAGCTCTTGGGCCGGAGGTCAGAGCGGCGCTTCTTCATTATCATATATTACTTGCAGTGCCTTTCGACAAGATGAGCGGCGCGACCGCAAGGCTACTTGAGACATTTATACTGCGTTCTTCCGGTCGCGCTTATACTCCAGAGATGCTGGTCGTCCATTATTACAGGCATAAAGAGAGATATCTCTCTAAAGTCAGGGCGGTTATGAACAGGACCGACCACGACCTTACCGAATTTCTGCGTTTTGTGCTTGAGGGCCATGTCGAGGCCTTAAAGGGGGTAAGAGAGAGATTTGCGGCGCGTGTAAAATGCGTAATGCTCGTAAGTTATCTTGACCACCTGAGGGAGCTGAAGAAACTTACCAAGAGACAGCACCAGCTTGGCGCGATACTTTTGGGCAATACCGCGCCTTTTAGCCTTTCCGACCTATATAAAGCGCCGCACCTGCGCCTGCTCTACGGCACAGCCTGCGAAAGGACGGGACGCCGTGATATAAAACGGCTCTCCGAACTCGGCCTGCTTATTAGCGTGGGTGAGGGGCGTTATGTCTTAAATCTTGATGTGCTAGGCGGCGGCTGAGCCCCTGTATAGTAGTTACTAAATCGATCTTTACGTTATAGAAGCAGGTAAAATGAAAAAAGGCTCCATAATAATACTCTCGATAATGGTCCTGGCCTACGCGCTCATTACTTACGGGCGTAATACGGTCTGGCATGGCGATATTGAGCTATGGAGTGACGTAATTACTAAATCTCCGTTAAAGTCGAGGCCGTATGTCGGCCTTGCCAAAGGTTTTTATAATGCCGGAAATTTGGGCGAGGCGGAGCGCGCCTATCGAAAGGCGATAAAACTCTATCCCGGCAATCACGAGGCGCACTTTAGTCTGGCTGTTATTATTGCGGAGCGCGGCGACCTCAAAGGGGCCGAGTTTCATTATCTAAGAGCCGCCTCGCTCGCGCCGGGCGAGCTTGGGCCGCATTATAATCTTGGCAACCTTTACTTTGCCAAAGGTGATCTTAATAGATCTATAGAGAGCTTTACGAGCGCCCTCGCAATTGATCCGCTCGATTATGATAGCAATATCAACATGGCCAATGTGAGAGTGAGTTTGGGCGAGATCTCCTCTGCGCGTTCTCTTTATAAGAAGGCCGTGAGGATTGATCCGTCCAGGCCCGAGGCCTATATGAATATTGGGATACTAGAGATGAAGGCCGCCTCTTACGGAGCTGCGAGAAAGGCTTTTGACAAGGCCCTCTCCGTTGACGCGGGTAATGCGGTTCTTCTTTATAATATGGCGCTCTTGAATATCTATGAGAAGAGATATAAAGAGGCGGAGATTTTTTTAAGAATGGCGATAGAGTCTGACGCGAACTTTAACGATGCGAAAGATGCGCTTTCGGAGGTCCTGAGGTTGAGAGAGCCGGCGCGTTAGCCCATTTGGCCCTTGAGCTGGCGGCCTCCCATTACATGTATGTGGAGGTGGTATACTACCTGTCCGCCTTCGGCATTAGTATTTATAACGGTGCGAAAGCCGCTCTCGGCGATACGTAATTTCTTTGCAACGGTCGAGGCGGCGGCGAGGTATTTTCCCATGAGGGCCGGGTCCTCGCAGTCGTTAAGGTTCAGGAAGTGTTCTTTGGATATGATTAAAAGATGGACCGGGGCCTGCGGGTTTATATCCTCTATAACGATCAGGTCGTCGGTCTCGTGGATCTTTTTGGAGGGTATATCGCCAGCTACGATCTTGCAAAAAAGGCAGTCCATCTCTTACTCCTTATCTCCATTATTATTTTCTTCGTTAACAACTTTCTTTTGCGGTCTTGAGTTCTTCTCTTCATGTCCCGAGGTACCGAAGCGTCTTCCTAGCTCTTCATAGATCTCTTCGATCTCCACGCCTTCGTTTGCGAGTAAGACCATGGTATGAAATAGGAGGTCGGCGGTCTCGTGAACGATCTCTTTTTTAACGCCCGACAGGGCGGCTTCGATAAGCTCGGTCGATTCTTCTTCAACCTTGTAGAGTATCTTTTGAGTGCCTTTTTTATAGAGCGAGGCGACATAGGAGAGTTCCGGGTCGGCGTTCTTTCTGCCCTTTAATACCTCAAAGAGTCCGCTTACTATGGCTGCTCCTGCCGGCTCCTGCCTATTGTCGCCGTCGAGCTTTCTGTAAAAGCAGCTCCTCTGGCCGGTGTGACAGGCGGCGCCGGTCTGGTCGATTAAGAGAAGTATGGCATCTGCGTCGCAGTCGTAGCGGGTGCTCTTGATATCCTGAAAGTGTCCGGATGTCTCGCCCTTTAACCAGAGCTTGCCGCGTGAGCGGCTCCAGTAGTGCGCGCGCCCGGTTTCGAGAGTCTTTTCCAGCGCCTCGCGGTTCATGTAGGCGAGCATCAGGACCTCGCCCGATATCGCATCCTGCGCAACGGCGGGCACGAGCCCCTTGTCGTCGAATTTAATTATAGATAGGTTGATCATTTTTAGAGAATAAACGATAACGGGAGTCTTGTCAACAACGCCGCCGCCTAAGGATTCGCGTTGCGTTCGCGGCTCAACCGGCGTGCTTGACTCAGGGCGCAGAGGTGGTAAACTTATTTAGGAATAATAATTATAAAGAACGGAGAGCCTCGAAAGTATGTCGCAGGGTTTTTCTAATCAATCTCTTTGTATGGTTTTAGGAAGATATCCTTAACTGGCGCTACGGTCAGGGTGTACGGAGCGGTCGTAGGCAGCCAGGCCCTCTCGAAGCCCGGCCAGGCTGAGAAGACGAGCAGAAGCCAGAGTCGGTCTTCCTCATCTTGCTCAGGCTTTCGGACTTGTAGCAGAAGACCGGAGGCAGGTAGATTCTGAAATATGGTATATTGAGTTCCCTGTCAAATTTGGATAAAATATAAATATTTTCTAGTCGGCTCGCAATCGGCCCGTTAATGCGGCTCTTTTTTTTGAAGTAAGGCTTGTGGCCAATTATTACAGGATAATCACTTGATGAACTTTAATGAAAAATTAGAGAGTGAAGGGCTAGAACCTCTTCGGGCGACCGCTCTGCGTACCCTTCAGTTAAATCTTGGTTATGGTTGCAACTTGAGTTGCAACCACTGCCATGTGGAGGCGGGGCCGGAGCGTACGGAGGCGATGTCAAGAGAGGTTATGGAGTCTTCTCTTAGGGCCTTTAGGGACTCTCCTGTCGAGGTGATGGATATCACAGGGGGAGCGCCCGAGGGACATCCGCATTACCGCTGGCTCGTGGAGCGCGCATCTGCCGCGGGTAAGCGTCTTATGGTGAGGACGAACCTTTCCGCCATAATGCAAAAAGGCAATCGGGACCTGCCCCTGCTCTACGCTCGAAAGGGGGTCGAGGTCGTGGCCTCGCTGCCCTGTTATCTTTCCGAGAATGTGGACGGACAGCGCGGCAAGGGAGTTTTTGAGGACTCGATAAAGGCCCTTCGCGCACTCAATATGGTCGGTTATGGCAAAGAGGGAAGCGGCCTTAAACTTCATCTCGTATATAACCCCGCCGGTCCGTCGCTTCCACCCGACCAGGCGACCCTTGAGGCCGACTATAAGAGAGAGCTGAAAGCCAGAAACGGCATAATCTTTACCGGGCTCTATGTGATAACCAATATGCCGATCGGTCGTTTTAGCAAAAGCCTGGAGTCAGAAGGCAAGTTGGATTCTTATATGGAAAAACTTAGCGACTTTTTTAACGTAGAGGCCGCTCAAAAAGTCATGTGCAGGAATAGCATTTCGGTTGCGTGGAACGGTATCCTCTACGACTGCGATTTTAATCAGGCCCTTGGGCTGCGTTGCCTCAAAGGTGTCCCCGGCCATATAGACGCCTTTGATTACGAGGCCCTTTCAAGACGTGACGTCCTCACCGCGTCGCACTGTTACGGTTGCGCCGCAGGCGCAGGCTCAAGTTGTACCGGTGCCACGATCTAGTTATTTCTCTCTTCTGCCGCCGAAGGCGGCGAACCTTCCGTACTTATAAAAGCAGTCCGCTCCGACAAAACCGATCTCTTTGAGAATGGCAATTTGATCAAAGAGCGGGTCGGTGTGGTTGCCCGGTTTATTCTTTATCTCACGATGTTTCTTGGCAAAGGGGCCGTCGGGGTCGGGTTTTATCTCTTGTCCGTCTATCCACCGGCCCCAGAGTTTTATATACCAGTCCTCGATATCCTCTGTCGGAGAGGCGACCGTGTCGATATTAAAGAAAGCCCCGCCCGGGCTTATATGGTCAAAGATATATCTATAAAATGCGGCCTTTGATTCGCTCTTCATGTGGTGTATGGCAAGAGAGGATACGACAAAGTCGAACTCGCGCCCTGCGAGCGGGTCGTCTTCGAGCAGATCTTCAAAGCTCGATATTATAAATTCCGTGCCTATGTTGGTGAGCCTCTCTTTTGCAGCGTTTATCATCTGCGGGGAGGCATCGACGAGGGTCGCTCTTAGCTTAGGCTCCGCGCTTAGAAGGCCGTTTGTAAATGCGCCGTCTCCGGGGCCGAGTTCAAGCAAGCTCTTTTCCCCGTTATCGGTCTTTACGAAATCTTCATAAAATGAGCAGGCCATCTCGATCAACCTCTCCCTGTCGGGCACAAAGGTCTCTGCCGTATCGAGATATATCCTTCCAAAATCTTTTTCTCCCCAGCGCGTCTCTTTGTATGGTGACATCTATCTTCCTTTCATAAATGAGAGTGTCTTCTCTAGTGTGGGTATACCGGAGCGACCTCCGGGTTTTTGACATTTAAGCGCGGCGAAGGCCGAGGCGAACTCGACCGTTTTTTCTATCGGCCAGCCCTGTAAGATGCCGTATATATAACCGCCGTGGAATACGTCGCCCGCGCCTGTTGTATCGACGGCCTTTACCTTGAAGGCCGGGCTCTTGAATATCTCTCCATTAAAGCAGCTTATCGAACCTTTATCTCCAAGTGTAATTGTGATGGCGCGCGGCATGAACTTAAGCAGCTCTTTAACTGTTTCCCTCGGTGTAACGGCGAACTCTCTGCTAAAGTTTTCAGAGCAGACAATATAGTCGGAGAGTTTTAATAGCTCGACGGTGTGGTCGCGTAGCGAACCCGCGTCTATCATTACCGGCACAGACGCCTCGCGCGCAATTGCGGCGGCGTGAAGAGAGGCCTCGCGCATCAGGCCGTCGATCAGAAGCAGGTCACTTCGCTGAATCTGCTTCTTGCTTATCTCCTTTGGCGCGAGCGGCCTGACGGTCGCCTGTTGCCAGAATATCGTCCTTTTGGCGTTTGTCTTATTGGCTACGATGAAGGCCGTCTGAGACTTGCCGCCAGGCAGGCTTCTCAGACCTCGCGTATTAATGCCCTCTTCTCGAAGTTCCTTGCGGATAAGCCTGCCTGCGCGGTCGTCGGAGACCCTGCCCATGAAGGTCGTTTCAATACCCAGGCGCGAGAGGCTTACGAGCGCCGTTGCAACGGGGCCGCCGCCGCTCTCGTGCCAGGCGGAGATCTCTTTTTTCGAGTCCTCTTCGGCAAAGGAATCGACTGCCGCAATATAGTCGTAGGAGCATTGGCCTAACCCGGTGACGACTGTCATTCTAGTTCTCCGCTTCTCTATGAAAAGACAAAAACTCTTTGTAGATGACGGTATATATACCGCATGGCCCATGATAGAGAGAAGATAGCACCGGCCCGGTACTTTGTCAATCTCAAGACGCCGCGGTCGTCTAATGGACCGTGGGGTTAATTAAGTTTGCAAATTGGCTGCTTTTCATACTATAATATATTGTTCTAAGAACGATTAGTTTAGACGGAACGGGTATTTAGAGTGGGAATCGAAAGGATTCTGGTAAGGGTCCCTAACTGGATCGGCGACGCGGTCATGACACTGCCCGCGCTCGAGAGCCTTGGGAGGCGTTTTACCGGGGCGAAAATAACGATCTTGGCCAAGCCGAGGGTGCGCGCAGTTTATGAGCAAAACCCTTTTGTGTACGAGATAGTCGACTACGACTCCACGGGCGCTCATAGCGGGCTTAAGGGGCGTATGTCGCTTGCGCGTTCGCTTAAAAAAAAGAAATTCACAAAGGCCGTGCTCTTTCAAAACGCCTTTGAAGCCGCCCTTATAACCTTTCTGGCACGCATACCGGAGCGTATCGGTTATGCCAGGGATATGCGCGGTCCGTTTTTGACTAAGTCGATCCCGGTTACGGATGAGATAAAGAAACGCCATCAGGTCTTTTATTACCTGAATATAGTTAAAGAGCTTGGCGGCGAGCTTCCAAAGGAACCTGTTCCGCAGATTTATATAACTGAAAAAGAGTCCGAGCTTGCGCGCGCCACATTAGAAGAAGCCGGTGTCGGACCGCTGACGGCGATGTTAGGTGTCGCGCCCGGCGCTACTTACGGGCCTGCCAAGAGGTGGCCCGCGGACTCTTTTGCAGAAACCATAAAGGAGCTCTCGTCGGACTTTTCAATGGCCCCTGTTATATTCGGAGGGCCGGACGACGTTGATGACTCAGAGGCTTTGTCAAAGAGACTTGCCCAAAAGGATATCGAGCACCTGAACCTTACCGGCAAGACGGGCCTTCGGGAGTTTATAGCTATGGCTGCCGGGGCAAAGTTATTTATATCGAACGACTCGGGGCCTATGCATATAGCCGCGGCGCTAGGGGTGCCGACCGTTGCGATATTCGCCTCGACCGAACCCGAACTAACCGGGCCGCTCGGCAAGGCGGTAAACGTCCTTTGCGCAGATGTCGAGTGCAGGCCCTGTTTTGATAGAAAGTGCAAAGATAAAGATTATGAATGTATGGATATGATAAAACCGTATATGGCTTTAGAGGTTGCAAGGACGCTACTGTCGCGCACTGCTGCCACCCCTGCGGGTGCGGGTAATACCTTATGACGGGCGCGCTTGAGACTAACCTGAGCGGTGTCGTATATCTTGACAGGGACGGCACGATAAACGACGACCCGGGTTATCTAAGCGACCCGGACGATTTGGTGCTCTTTCCCGGCGCTGCCGGAGCGGTTAAGAAGCTCAACGACGCGGGCCTGACTGTGGCGCTCATAACGAACCAGTCCGGCATAGGGCGCAACCTGCTCACGGAAGAGGATCTGGCGAAGGTTCACGAGAGGTTAGCCGAACTGCTTAAGGCAGAGGGCGCGCGCCTGGACGGTATCTATTTTTGTCCTCATCTGCCAAACCACGGCTGCGAGTGCAGAAAACCAGCGCCGGGACTGGTAAAGATGGCCTCCGAAGAGCTTGGTCTTGCCGGACAAGCCTCGTATATGGTCGGCGACAAGTTTGCCGACATGAGGCTAGCCGAAAAAATCGGCGCGCGTGGCGTGCTGGTCCTGACCGGCTTCGGTACTGTTACCAGAGATAACGCGGAGGCGAGACCGGCTTTTATCGCAGCCGACCTAACCGGGGCCGTCGACTGGATATTGGAGGATCTAAAGGGTTGAAGGTACTTATCGTAAAGCTCTCGTCGCTTGGCGATTGCATACATACGCTGCCTTCTCTTTATGCTATCAGAAAGGGTTTTGAAAAGGCCGGAAAGTCTATTACAATAGACTGGCTCGTTGAAGAGGCGTCCGCGCCTATTCTCGAAGGCAACTCGATGATCGACGAGCTTATCGTCGTAAAAAAACGCGGATGGACCAAGAACTTTAGCCAGAGCCGCCAGACCGCGAAACGGCTCGTGGCCAAGCGTTACGACGCTGTCCTTGACTTTCAGGGTTTGATGAAGAGCGCGGTCTGGGTCTCGCGCGCCAAGGGGGCGCGGAGGATCGGCTTTTCTAACGCCCGTGAGATGAGCACGGTATTTTATAGCGAGAAGGTGAAGGTCTACGACCCTGAGATGCATGCCGTGGACAGGTATCTACTGCTAGCCAAGCATCTTCTTAGCAGCATTACGAAGGATATTGGCAAGGTCGTCTTCCCGCTCGATATAGACGAGAAGACAGAGGCCGAGATGGAGTCCCTTCTGGACTCTGTTGGTATCGGTCCGAATATGCCTTTTGTGGCTGTTGCGCCGCGCGCAAGGTGGAAGACCAAGCTCTGGCCCGTTAAGAATTTCGCGGAGCTCTCGCGTGACCTCTACAGGATGTATAATTTTAAGGTGGTGCTCGTGGGTTCGCCGAACGATTACGATTATTTGGAAAGTATAAAGACACGCGCCGGCAGGGACACGGTAAACCTTGCAGGTAAGACAAGCCTTAAGGAGCTTATTTGTATCCTGAGGCGTTCTTCGGCTATCGTGACGGTAGATTCCGGCCCTATGCATCTGGCGGTTGCCGCGGGCTGTCGCGTGGTCGCCTTATTCGGGCCTACGGCGCCTGGCAGGACCGGCCCATACGGTGAAGGCCATACTATCTTAAGGACCGGTATCGACTGCAGTCCGTGTTTTAAGAGAGAGTGCTCCGATACGAAGTGCATGGACGAGATCAGGGTTGACGACGTGCTTCGGGCGGTGGGCGAGAGTATAGATATAGAGATCTCTCGGTTAAGAAAAAGCGTATAATAGTCTATTAATAAAGTGAGTGCGAATTTGGCGGAATCAATTTCAATAGTAATACCTGTTTATAACGAGGTAGAATCTCTGCCGCATCTCTATAAGTCGGTCAAGGACTCTGTGAAGAGCCTGAAAAGGCCCTATGAGATAGTCTTTATAGACGACGGTTCGACCGACGGTTCTATCGGGGTATTGGAGTCTATTCAGGAGAGCGACGAGCAGGTCGTCGTCGTGACCTTTCGCAGGAACTTTGGACAGACCGCCGCCATGGCTGCGGGTTTTAAGTATGCCACGGGCGATATTATTATCACCATGGACGCCGACCTGCAAAACGATCCTGCCGATATCCCGGTCCTTCTGGAGGCCATAAAAGACGCCGACGTGGTGAGCGGCTGGAGGAAGAACCGGCAGGATAAACTCTTATCCAGAAGGATGCCGTCGGTCGCCGCCAACTGGCTCATAAGCAAGGTTACCGGCGTTGCCCTTCACGACTACGGCTGCACGCTCAAGGCCTATCGCAAGGAGGTCATAAAGAATATAAATCTTTATGGCGAGATGCACCGTTTTATCCCCGCTCTGGCAAGCTGGGTCGGGGCAAAGATTGTCGAGGTCGAGACTACTCACCACGCGCGCAAGTACGGCACGTCGAAGTACGGTATATCGCGCATCCTACGCGTAATACTCGACCTCATAACGGTAAAGTTTCTCCAGAGTTTTTCAACGAGGCCGATTCAGGCCTTTGGCCCGGCCGGGCTCTTTCTGGGCGGCGCGGGTTTTTTGATCAGTCTCTATTTGACCGCCGTAAAGATATTTACCGGCGCGCCCATAGGGGGCCGTCCGCTACTCATGCTGGGTATTCTTTGTATAATACTTGGAGTTCAATTAATAATCCTCGGGCTTCTCGGAGAGATGCTCGCGCGCGTATACCACGAGAGCCAGAACAAACCGATCTTCGTGGTCAAGAAGGTACTGGGTAAGAAGTGAGAAAACATCTATTTACGATAATAAAGATCGCTATAAGCGGTTTTATCATGTACGTTCTCTTTAGCAATATGGACATGGTGAAATTTAAAGATACCATCTTTTCGATAAACCCTATCGCGCTCGTCGCGGCCGTCGTATTGCTTCTTTGCGTTCAGGTCGTCTCGACTCTGCGCTGGTCGATAATACTTTCCAAGGATGCGAAGGTCCCTTTCAGGACGCTCATCTCTATATATCTTATCGGCATGTTCTTTAATAATTTCCTGCCGACGATAGTCGGCGGCGACGTGCTTAAGGGTTATTATCTCTATAAGGCTTCTGGCAAGGGGGGGTTAGCGGCCGCCTCGGTCTTTCTTGATCGCTATGCCGGTGTTTCGGCCCTGATGACTATCGCGCTCATTGCTATCATCCTCGGTCACTCCCTGCTTGAGGGTACGCGGGTTGTGGAGTTCCTCTTGATAATCATCGCATCTTACGTCTGCGCAAGCCTCATATTATGGGTGGATCTCTTTCATTCATGGTTCATGAAAATTATGGCGAAGATACATTTTTACGGAATAAACCAGAAGATAGAGGCCCTCTACCAGGTACTTATGAGTTATAAAGGGGAACGCTCCATCATCTCCCGTGCCTTTGTCTGTTCGCTCTTTATTCAAAGTACGGTCATGTTCATATACTTCCTCTTCGGCTGGGGGCTCGGTATAGATATATCTATCGGTTACTATTTTATATTTGTCCCGATAGCCACGGTCGTCTCGATGCTGCCGATATCTCTTGCCGGACTGGGCGTTCGAGAGGGAGTTTTTGTATATCTATTTTCCACGGCTGGCGTTCCCAAGGAACAGGCCATTGGAGTATCTCTCTTATTCTTTTTTATCACGGTACTGGTGAGCCTCGCCGGAGGGGTTTTATATGTTAAGATGGGCGGCAAGAAGGGCGCGGAAGAAGCTGGTGGAGCCGCCGCAAAAGGTTAGTTTATAAACGGAGGATTCAATGTCCATCAACGAAGAACTTTTAGAAAAACTGGCCTGTCCGGGCTGTAAGGGTGATCTCAGGCTGAGCGAAACTGGTGACACGCTCTTATGCGATAGCTGCGCGCTTAGCTTTCCCATTAAGGACGATATCCCGATAATGCTTCTGGACGAGGCCACGAAACTTTAATAGATTTTATAATTAGAGGCCGTAACCGATGAAGATAGCCCTCGTGGTAAAAGAGCATGTCGAGTCCAAAGGCGGGCTTGAAAGATATGCCGTAAACCTTTCGCGTAGTTTTGCGCGAAAGGGCGTGGAGGTACACGTCTACGCCAACCGCTGGGACGAAGAAGAAGGGCTGATATTTCATTACGTCCCCTATACGCGCTGGAACTCGATACTGAAGGTCATTACATTCCCAAGAAATCTTAAGAAACATCTCTCGCGCGCAAGTTTTGATCTTGTCTACGGTCTGACGCCCTTCTACCCGCTCGATATATACAGGGTCGGAGAGGGGCTTCATACAGATGTGCTGAGAGAGCGTTTCCCAAACCCGCTTCGCCGTTTTACCCGTTACCTCAACCCTAAGCACCTCCTGATACTTCGGACGGAACGCAACCTCTTTAAACCGGAAAACTCAAGGCGTATCATCACCAACTCGAAGATGGTCAAGAAGCGGCTGGTCGAGAGATACGAGGTCGCGCCGGAGCGTATACGTGTAATCTATAACGGATGCGACCAGTCGCGTTTCAACCTCGCCTCTAAGGTCCACCGCGCCGATATAAGACTCCACCACGGGATATCGGAGAGCGAGCCTTTGATACTCTTTAGCGGAAACGACTTTAAACGCAAGGGGCTCTCTCACCTCCTAAAGGCTCTTTCCGTACTCAAGCAGAAAGGGACCTTTGTAAAACTGCTTGTCACCGGCGCGGGCAAAGCGGCTCCCTATAAAAAGATGGCTACAAAATTAGGTATAAAAGGTCAGGTCCTATTCGCAGGTTCCGTTAGTGATATGGAGAGATATTACGGCGCGGCCGATATCTTTGTATTGCCGACCCTCTACGATCCCTTTTCAAATGTCTGCCTTGAGGCGATGGCGTCGGGTCTGCCGGTCATTACCACGACAAAGAACGGGGCCTCCGAGATCATCACCGAAGGCGTGGACGGATTTGTCATCGGCGATCCGTTGAATACCTTAATCCTAGCCGACCGTATCGAAACGCTCTTTGAAATGGAAGGCGCTGGAGAGGCCGCCGCGGAGAAAGCCGCCGCCTATACCATAGAGTCGAACGTCTCGGCTACACTTGATCTATGCAATGAGCTTACCGACTCAAGAAAGGTCGTGCCGCTCTTCGGTAACGGTCGAACTCGTCGATAAGATGGAGATTCGGAAGGGATACGAAGAGCTTTTGAAAGAGAACGGTCTTTCCGACTTCGATTCTTTTATGGATTATAGCGGGGGGACGGTTTTAAAGAAGATAAGCATCCGCTCGATTACCCGTATAGAGCTGAACGACAAGGGGCGAAAGCGGGCTTTTTATCTAAAGAGACATCTGCGTAAGATAAAGGCGGGCGAGAGGATAAAGGCCGCCCTTAAGGGTAACTCAATGGGCGAGGCCCGCGCCGAGTGGGAAGCCGCCGGAGCGCTCGAAGAGGCCGGTATAGGGGCTGTGGTCGCTGTCGCATTCGGCGAGAGGACCAGGACGGCCTCGAAGGAAGAGTCCTTTTTGTTGACAGAAGCCCTTGACGATTTCTTACAGCTTGAGGCCATGGTAGAGGAGCTGAGGCCGCCGCTTACGTGGGTCCAGGTGCTATCTAAACGAAACCTGATAGAGGCGGTGGGCCGCCTCGTGAAGGCCTTTCACGAAAAAGGTTTTAACCATAGGGACCTGTACCTGACGCACGTTATGGCGCGGCCCGACGATAGCAGCGAGACCGGTTTCGAGATTCGCCTTATAGACCTGCAACGAGTGCAACATAGAAACGAGCCGGGCGAAAGGTGGCTTGTTAAGGATATAACGGCCCTGAATTATTCGTCGCCCGAGTGGGCCTTTACGCGGACCGACAGAATGCGCTTCTACCGGGCCTATACGGGCCGGAGTTTGACGAAGGAGGACAAGGCCTTCATAGGTAAGGTCCTGAAGAAGACGGCGCGTGTGGCCGACCACACAGTGAAGATGTATGCAAAGAGGGCCGAGCGAAAGAGTCGCGGGCTTTTGGAGAGGTAGAGCGGGGAGAGCGTTTTTATGGATCAATTATTGCCGAATTTTATCATAGGCGGAGCGCCCAAGGCGGCGACCAGCTCGGTATTTACATACCTCGCCGCGCACCCGGAGGTCATTGGCTCCTACGTTAAGGAGACCAATTTTTTTCTAAAGGGTTATACCGGCGAGCCGGATAAGGACCGTGTCATATACTCGGACTGCTTCAAAGAGCGCAAAGAGGGCGCCTCTGTTATAATGGAAGCGACACCGGGGTACCTCGTGCGCGGCGATATAGTTGCACCGAGGATGCGCGAGATGCTTGCGGATCTGAAACTGCTCTTCATACTGCGCGATCCGGTCGATCGCCTCTATTCGCACTATAATTATAACCTGCACGTCATAAGCGGCTTTGACGCCTCGATCACCTTTGAAGAGTATGTCGAGTGCTGCATGTTATTTAGCGACGGCAAGGATGTCCCCAAGACGGCAAAACTAAGAAAGAAGAATCTGCGCGATATAGAGACCGGAAAGTACGCAAAACATCTTGAAGAGTTCCTAAAGATCCTTCCAGAAGAGGGCGTCAAGGTCATGTTCTATGAAGATCTGAAACGCGACGTCCGCGCCTTTATGGGAGAGCTTTGTCTTTATCTTGGCATTGACGCGTCCTTTTTTAACGATTATACCTTTGAGCGAGTAAACGCCACAACTGTGGGGCGCGTCAAGGGGCTGCATAAGGTAGCCAATAAGCTCGATAAGAAGATGGAGTTCTACTCCAACCGCCCGAAGGATAAAAAGGGCGGCTTCTCGCGCGTCTATAAATTTCTGAACCAGAAGAGCGACGGTTATCCGCCGATGCAGGACGCTGAAAGACAGCGCTTAAACGAGTATTACGCCCCTTATAATAGAGAGCTTAAGTTATTGCTCAAGGGGCTAAAGCTCCCACCCTGGTTAGGTTAAGTTTCGACTCTTATATGGGATTAATTGATATGAAAGCATTGAAGAGGTCTCCAGTATGCCCATAATAGATTTTGGATCAAAGAGGCGCGAAAAACAGCTCACCATACCGGTTTCGAACGTTATAATCGGCGGCGTTGCAAAGGCCGCGACCAGCTCGCTCTACGCCTACCTTTCGGATCACCCGGAGGTAGGCCATTCGGTTAAGAAAGAGACCAACTTCTTTCTCAAGGATGTAAAGGGCGAACCCGGGGCCGACCTGCGCGCATACGGGGCCTTCTTTCCGGAGCCTGCTTCCGGTGAGAAGGTTATGATAGAGGCTACCCCCGCTTATCTATCCGGCGGCGCTGATGTCGCAAATAAGATCAGAAATACCCTTTCGGAGGTCAAGCTAATATTTATCCTCCGAAACCCGGTGGACCGTTTTTATTCTTTTTATAATTTCAACAGGGCAGGCCATACGAGCGGCTTTGAGGTACTTAATCGCTTTGAGGACTATCTGGAGAGGGCCTTTGCCTACGCCTCCTGCGGCGAGATTCCGAGCGGCAGCAGGATGAAAGAAAAAAATCTCCGATCGCTCCTTACTGGCCGTTATGCCATCTATTTAAAAGAGTTTTATAGATTCTTTTCGCCTGAGGAAATTAAGGTTGTTTTTCAGGAAGACCTGCGCGACGACCCGGTTGTTTTCATGTCGGCCCTTTGCGAGTTTCTCGACATAGATCCGTACTTCTTTGGCTCTTATAGTTTTGCCAAGCAGAATGTTACGACCTCGGTCAGGAGCCGCCGTCTTCACAGGGCGGTTACGAAGTTTAGTCGTAAGCTTGAGTCGCTCTACAAGAGGAGGCCCGGCATCAAGGGTGGAGTAGATTCCGTCTATCGTCTCCTGAATGTCTCCGAAGGCGGATACCCGGAGATGTCGCCGGAGACGAGGGCACGCCTTACCGAGTATTATGAGCCATATAATAGAGAACTCAAGGAGCTGCTCGGCGCGGTAAAGTGCCCGAAATGGGTCGGTTAGCTTGGCTTAGGACGGCCTGTTGACAGATTTTAGAACCCACATCAGCGTATTGCCGGGGAACCAGTACTGGACATATTTTTCATAATATCTCGGCGAGATATTCATGACGAACCTGCCGGGATTTATCGCCTCGCTTCCGAAAAATAGTTTTTGATAGACCTTGTTGAACCACGCGTCGTTATTCTTGAACTTCCACTTTGACTCCACACAGAAAAAATCTATCGAGCGCAGCGTGTAGTGTCTTATATGCGTAGGGTCGTCGTAGGAGCCGTGCGTGAGGAAGAAGGGCGTTCTGATGATAAGATGACCGCCCGTCTTTAATATCCTGTATAGTTCTTCCATGACGCGCGGCAGGTCTTCTATATGTTCAAAGATATGGTTTGCGATCACGATATCGAAGGTATTATCTGAAAAGGGATATGGATACTCTTCGAGGCTATGCACGACCTCTATGCCTTTGTTCGGGGCGATATCTAGACCCGTTGCGCCGGGGAACTTGAGGTTGCCGCTCTTACAGCCTATGTCGAGCACGTCGGCTTCGCCATTTTTTTGTATAAGTGAATTAAAGAGGGCGATATCCTTATCGCGTTCCTCGCCCTTGTAGTAACCGGGTTTGGTTATCTTCGTATTGCATGGGTGCGGTATGTAGTTATTTACGGACATCTTTTATTTTTTTCCTATGCTTTATAACTCGAACTTGCAAACGCGAACAAGGGCCTTTTGGCTATCTATAAACTTTTTTCGCGAAATAAGAGCACATCTGTCTGCCGTGGTTGCTTATTTTGCTGTAATTTAATAGAATAAAGGGTAAATCTCCGCACGTAGCCGGTAAGAGATATTAGCACCTATCTTCCGGTTTCGCAAGAAGTTATGCGGCGTAGTGAACGGATGGGGGCTGGTTCTGAATATACTCTATGTAGTTACAACGCTTTCTGTTGGCGGTCTTTCTTCAATTGGCTCCGCGAACTATAGGGATAGCTTGTTGGGACTCTTAATTTGAATATACTTTATGTAGTTACAACTCTGCCCGTTGGAGGCGCTGAAGAACACCTGCGTACTGTGGTAAAAAATCTCGACCGCGGCGCTTTTCGACCTACTGTCTGTTGCATAGGTAAAAAGGGGGCGATAGGCGAGGAGATTGAGTCTCTCGGTGTCGAGGTGATCGTGCTCGACAAGATGCGCCACAAGAGATGGGACTCGTCGATTACTAAAGAGATTGTAGGGATAATCAGAGAGCGCGATATCGATATAGTGCATACCCATCTCTATCACGCCAATATGTACGGGCGCGCGGCAGCAAGTAAGGCGGGTGTGCCGGTCGTTGTGACCGAGCACAATGTATATCTGAAATACAAGCTCAAGAGGAAGCTCATAAACCGCTTCCTCGCCAGAAATACGGCAAGGATTATTGCTGTCTCAGGGGCGGTGAGAGAGTACGTTATAGGGCGCGACTCTTTGGACCCTGATAAGGTAGAGGTCGTATATAACGGTATAGAACTCGACAGATTCGATAGCAGCCTTACGAAGAATGAAGCGAGATCGGAGACGGGCCTTCCCGAAAATATTCCGATTATCGGCTCGGTAGCGCGCCTGACGGAGCAGAAGGGCCATATATATCTCATACGCGCCATGAAGGGGATCTTGCAAAAGATACCAGAGGCAAAGCTGGTGCTGGCCGGCGACGGCCCGTTGGCAAAAGAATTGAAAGATGAGGCCGACTCGCTCGGTATAACGCAGAGTATATTATTTCTCGGAGCAAGGCGCGATGTTCCTATGCTTCTTCAGGCCTTTGACCTCTACGTGCTTCCGTCGGTATGGGAGGGGCTCGGCATAGCCGTAATAGAGGCGATGGCCTCGGCCCTTCCGGTTGTGGTCTCTAATACCGGCGGTCTTACGGAGCTGGTATCGGACGGAGATAACGGCAGGCTTGTCGAGCCGAAGGATGTCGAGGGGCTTAGCTCCGCCATAGTTGAAATATTAGGGGACGCAGAGATGAAGCGACTTTATGGTAGCCGTTCCCATGCGCTCGCCAATGAAAAGTTTTCAGTGGAGGCCATGGTCTCGACTTTAACAAAAATATATACGGACGTAGTTGCTGCGCGTCTTTGAGGTTTTGTGAATAAAGAAAAGATATCTGATTGGTCGAACCGGATAAAGTTCCTCATCGGCAAGCGGCTCTATAAAAAGGCCTTTGTAAAGTCGGGGCTCGGTCGTATGAGGGGAGATGTCCTGGATGTAGGTTCGGGCCGTTCGCCCTTTAAGTCCATGATAGGAGAGAGCGCAAACATCTTTACAATGGACTTTAACGAGAAGCGCGGACCCGACACGGTAGGCTCTTCGCTTGCCCTGCCATTTAAAGAGGCGAGCTTTGATGCGGTCATATGCACAGACGTACTGGAACACCTGCCCGAACCGGAGGTCGCGCTCAGAGAGATAGAGCGGGTCTTAAAGCCGGGCGGCGCGGTCTATCTGACGACGCCGATGTTATGGTGTCTGCACTACGAGCCTTATGATTTCTTTAGATTTACTGGTCACGGCCTGAATCATCTTTTTGAAAAGGCAGGGCTCAAGGTAGAGAGCATGGAGCCGCTTGGGGGGCTCTTTAGTTTTCTATTTACCCGTTTCGGCGAGTTCTTTTATAACCTGCTGAATAAGGTATTTATGGTACTGCCGCGCACGCCGAGATTCTTTGTGGTGGCGGCGATATGCTGGCCCGTAGCCATGCTCTTGTATTTTATCTCCTTACCGCTCGACGCCATTGGAAAGGCCGACGTATATTCGTGGTCCGCAGTGGCCGTGAAGGGCGACTAGTATGGCAAAGGTCTTAAGGCAGAATATCCTAAAGGGGGTTCTGGGCAATATCCATAAACGGGACCTTCGCAGCGAGACTTACTCGAAGGAGAAGATAGAAAAGATACTATTGATAAATACGACGGCTATCGGTGATACACTTATGTGTACGCCGGCGATAAGGGCGCTTAGAGAGACATTCCCAAAGGTGCGGATAGAGGTCGTAGCAGGGTCGAGCGCGCGGCTGGTCCTGACAGGCAATCCGCGTATCGATCAGATAATAGAGTACCCGGACAAGGTAGACCTTAGGTATTTGATGGGCCTAAGGGGGTTGATACGCAGGCTTCGCAGCTTTGGGCCGGACCTTGCCATAGTGCTTCACGGTAACGATCCCGACGCTGTGCCGCTGGCATATATGAGCCGCGCGCGCTTCAGGATGGGTATGGCAAAGACCGACTTTCCCTTTCTGCTCGATTGGTATAAACCGCTCTGGACAGGCGGACATTTGGTAAGGTTACGGTTAGAGGCGCTTAAGGATCTAGGTATAGATTGTGACAATACGGAGATGGAACTATTTCTCTCCGATAAGGAGCAGGCCGAGGCCGACTCTATCATAAAGGCATTTAATATAGACGGCCCCATGGCGGCGATTCACCCCTTCGGCTCGAAGAGGACGCGCCAGTGGTCTCTAAAAAGGGCCGCCGAACTTGGCGATCTCTTATATGAAAAAGATGGCCTATACCCGGTCCTTCTGGGAGGGCCTAAAGAGATTGCAGGCAGCCGCGAGGTCGCCTCTATGATGAAGACAAAACCGCTCATTACGGCGGGCGCGGTTCCGCTCAGGGTATCGGCGGCTATAATAAAGAGATGCAGCGTTCTTGTGAGCACCGACTCGGGGCCCATGCATGTCGGACAGGCAGTAGGCACGCCGACCGTTGCGATAGTAGGTTCGACACTTGCCGAATCTACCGGGCCGATAGAAGAGAGCGCGGTCGTAGTCTCGCACCCGGAGTCGTGTGACGTTAAGAGGCCGTGCAAGCGTTACGACTGCGACCATATTATATGCATGGATTCGGTAACGACCAAAGAGGTTCTGGATGGGGTCCGAAGGATCTGTAGAGTACATACATAACGGCTATAAGGGTTTCATTGGGGCCGGTTTTAACGAGCCGCCTTTTATCGAATTCCTGAACAATATAGACGAACATATTAAAGAGGTAGTCGAGCGGCACTATAAGGACTTTGACAAGAAGACCGACCGTTTGGTCTCCTATATGGATATTCCTTTGGGTGGCTCTAAGCGCAAGGCCTGGATAAAACAGGACGACTACGAGAGAGACTTTAAACTCGTAAAGAGCGTGAAGTATAGCTTTAAACAATCTCGCGGCTTGCGGGCTTGGGAGGCCGCCGCGCGGCTTTTAGATGGCGGCGTGCTCGTGCCGGAGCCTATAGCCTATATTGAGAAGCGTTCAATGGGGCGTTTTGTGCGCGGTTATCTCTTTGCCGAGTTTGTTGACGGTACGATGCTGCGAGATTTGGTTAAGGAACCGGGCAAGGGACATGTCAAAGAACGGGTTAGACTTATAAGAGAGGCCGGGGCTATAATGGGCCGCCTCCATGCGACCGGCTCTACGCACGGGGATCTCAAGTCCACAAACTTTCTCGTGGAAAATGGACCGAAGAATGGACCGAAGAATGAAAGAGGAGCCGGTGGCGGCAGGCTCTTTCTGATAGACTGCGAAGATGTGCGTACTAAAAGTAATGTATCCAAGAGCGAACGTATACGAGAAGTGTCGCGTTTCATAAAGAGTGTCGCGGATATAAACGATGACGAGATAAAGATCCTGCTTCAAGGTTACGGGCAGGGTATTTCGATTGACGATATAAGAGAAAAGTTATCATAGAGCGGACTCGTCCCACCACGAAGTCATTGCGAGCGAAGCGAAGCAATCTCGTTTTTAAGAGTAAAAGTACTAGACTGCCGCGTCGCTTACGCTCCTCGCAGTGACAGTGAAAGTTTTTGAAGATGGCAGAAATAAAATTTAATAAAGATGCGGTCAAAAAGATACTCGTCGTGCGCAGCGATAATCTCGGCGACGTTATCAATACGACCCCGGCGATAGAGGCCCTGAGGCGTTCTTTCCCCGAGGCCTATATAGCGGCCCTCGTTGCGGACTATACAAAGGAAGCGCTTACTGGAAATCCGTACCTCGACCGCGTATTCTCATACGAGAAGGCCAAGCATTCCGATAGCGGAAAGCTCTCCACCTGGATGAAGCAGGCCGGGGTGATGAAGGAGATACGCAACACCGGTTTCGACCTGGCCATCGGCATCAGGAGCCGTTTTACAAAGTCCCACGCCTGGCTTGTCTACGCAAGCGGTGCACCACAAAGGCTCGGTCACAGGCCGCTAAAGGGCGGCTGGCCAATGTCGAACTATTTTAATATCTTTGCGCCCGACGAGATAGGTTATGGCGATAATGCTTCCGACGGTTCGGTGGAGGAGGTGCACGAGGTGGAACGCTCTTTAAATGTTCTTCGCACCATTGGCGTTGATATCGAGGATAAGAGGCTCAACCTTTATATACCGGCAGAGGAGTTAAAGGAGGCCGACGCATTTATAGAGGCCTATAAGTTAAAGAGAAAAAAGGCGCTTATCTGTCTGCATCTCACCTCGCGCCCGGAGCACGACCGCTTCTGGCCGGTAGAGCATTATGTCGAACTAATCGACGCGCTTCAAGCACGCCCCGACGTGGAAGTAGTGATGAACTGGATGGCCGCTGAAGAAGAGAACGCGGCGCGTATCATGAATGGCGTAAAACTTAAACCGCCGGTCTTTAAGGCAAACGGCCTGAAGGGCTTTGCGGCGTTTCTAAGCCGTTCGGATAAACTTATAACCCTTGAGGGCGGGGCCATGCATATTGGCGCGGCCTCTGGGTGTCAGACGATAGCTATATTCGGTAATACTTCGACCACGGTCTGGAGGCCGTGGGGCGAATCTAATATAACGATAAAGAACGGCTCTCAGGCCTCGATGGTTTCGGCTCGCGACGTATACGACGCCGTTGCCGGAACGCTCGACGGACGTTCGGATAAGGTGGTAGAATTTAGAAGATGAGATTCCTGGGTAAAGATAGAATACTGGTTATAAAGATGCGTTACATAGGCGATGTGCTTCTGATAACGCCCTTCTTAAGGGCGCTTCGCAAGGGTTATCCCGGCGCGAAGATTTCGGTCCTGGTCAACAAGGGCACCGAAGAGACACTGGAAAATAACCCCTATATAGACGAGGCTATTACCTTCGACCGCTCGTGGGGGCTTACAAAGCAGATGTCTTTTATAAGAAAGCTTAAAAAAGAGGAGTTCGAGACGACGATAGATCTCACGAACTCGGACCGCTCCGCGTGGATAGCGCGTTTCCTAAAGCCCTATTCAAGGGTAGGCATAAAGGGTCACAAGAATTTTAGGAATAAACGGCTCTACAACATCCTGCTCGATATCCCGAACGATCTCGGCGAGGAGGAACGAAACCTTGAGGTGGGCCGCCAGCTTGGTCTGAGGAGGCTTGAGCCGGAGACGGAGATCTTCCTTCTCGATGAAGAGGTAGAGAAGGCCATGGCCCTGATCAAGGACGTAAAAAAACCTTATGCCGTATTTCACCCCGGCGCGAGACGCTGGTATAAGAGCTGGCCCACGGAGCGCTTTGCGGAACTAGCCGACAGGACGGTGCGCGCCGGTGTCGAGGTCGTTATCTGCGGCGGCTCCATGGACGTTGAGAATGCCGGTAAGATAGAGTCGGCAATGACGGAGCGGGCAACCAATATCGCGGGTAAGACGACGATACGCGACCTTGCGGTAGTGGAGCGCGAGTCGATCTTCTTCGTCGGCAACGATTCGGCCCCGATGCATATAGCCTGTTCAATGGGCGCTACGACCATAGGCCTATTCGGTCCTACCGACTTCAGGCGTTGGCATCCGATAGGCAAGAAACACTTTGTCTTTGCCCATGATGTAGATTGCAGCCCCTGCGGCCATTCAAAGGATTGCGACAAGGGCGACAAAACCTGCATGAGGCTTATTACTGTGGACGAGGTCTATGAGGCGGTAGAGTATATTCTGGAGCAACGCGCTATAGAGATGCAATTGGAGGCGGAGGCCAACTAGGTGGTTTTAAAGCGCATGATAAAGAAGAGGGTGGCCAGGGCTGCGGCCTATCCGGGAGGCGACGTAGGGCTGGAGGATATCGATGCGGCCCGTAAGGTTCTCTTTGCGGTATTTTCCCGTTATGGCGACGGCATACTTAGCTTTGCCGTTATACGCGACTTCATAACCGCGCGGCCGGATAAGGACTATCTCATAATCACCTCGAATCAGCTCCGCCCGTATGCCGAGAGGATCTTAAGAGGCGACCGCGCCGACGTCGATTCTATTAGTACTGGTAGTACTGGCTCTATTCATATTGAATCGGTTAATAAGAGAAAAAATCCTGTAAAGCTATTGAAGTTAACAAACCGGCTTAAAAAGAGCGCCTATGATATCGGCTTCAACCCATTCAGCCTTGGAGACGATTCGGAATATTTTTTAAGCTTTGCGACGAAGAGCGCCCTTTACAGAAAATTCCCGAGCCACGAGATAAATAAGAATCTCTACGCACGTGTGAGAGAGTACCTGTTACTTCCGGAGCCGGATGATGTCGTAGTGGAGCCTGAGTTAAAGGAAGTGCGCACCGTCGTTATCGCCCCAGACTCGTCCAACCCCGCCAAGAGCCTCGACAGGGCGGTCCTTGGCAGGGTAGTGGAACTTGCGACTTCGCGTTTTCCAGATGCGGCTATTGCCGTGGCTACGGACGATTCGTCGCCGCTCGGACTGCCGCGCGGGGTTGAGACATTCGTCTTTGGCAAGTCCAATGCGAGGAGCCGCGCGTTCCTGAAACTGATGGAGATGACCGACCTCTTTATAGGCGTGGACGCGGGGCCGCTCCATCTCGCCCTGGCCCTGGGAGTGCCGAGTATCGCGATATTCGGCCCAACGCCGCCGGAGATTATTCTTAATCGTGGTAATATCGTAAGCTCTCTACGCGACGCGGGGCTTGCAGGGGTATATTGTTATATAGAATCGTGCAAGGAGCCGCTCTGCATACACGGTTTATTTGAGAAAACTGGTGAAAAAACTGGTGATGAAGGTAGTTTGCTCGACGGCAAGGTTGCGGTCGATCTGGAAAAGAATATAAAGATTGAAAGAGAAGCATGTCTTGCCAAAGGGGCAAAGAAGGATATCTAGGGGATCTTTTATGTTGGAAAAACTGAACAGGTTTGAAAAAAATATAACGAGCAAAGATGGCGAGGACGGCATCATCGACTATATATGCGGCGTGATCGGAGACAAGCTCGTAAAGGTCGCATGCGAGTTCGGGGCCTGGGACGGAGTACATATCTCCAACGCCTACAATCTCTGGCACAACAAGGGCTTTAAGGGCGTACTGATCGAGGGGGACACGAGCAAGTACGATATCTTAAAGAAGAATACCGCCGGCAAGGACGTGACCATAGTTAGCCGTTACGTCGCCATACGCGGCAAGGACAGCCTTGACGATATATTCAAGAGCGAAGGGCTCTCGCCGGAGGTCGGCGTCCTGGTGATAGACATCGATTCCTTCGACTACCATGTCTTTAAGAATATAGAGTACGTTGACGCGCAGATCATTCTTGTAGAACATAACGAGAAGATACCGCCCTATATAGACTACTACGACCCCGAGGAGACGGTCTACCTGCGCTGCTCGGCAAAGGCGATAGAGAGGGTAGGCCGGGAGAAGGGCTATAGGGCGATATGCTGCACCTTGCTAAATACCATTCTTGTCAGAGAGGACCTCTTCGACCCTGAAAAGTTTCCGGACGCGCCGGTCGAGTACCTATTCGACTACAGCGCCATCCCGCCGCAGGTGATCTTTTCGGGGCGTAACAGGAACCGCTTCCCGGTATTTACCAAAGAGACCCGCAAGGAGAAGAAGCTCATGACCCGTCTGGGCTATCGCCTGGAGGCGCTCTTTAAGAAGAAGGTTACCTATAAGCCTCCTTCTTCCGCTCTGGAGCAACACTTGAAAAAGCTGGGACTTGACCTATAAGAGGCTTTCGGACGGTCAAGTACTCTTTACTTGTCATTCTGAGCGAAGCGAAGAATCTCAGGCCTCTTAGCAGCCTGCTTATCCGGGACCCTTCGCTACGCTCAGGGCGACAGCCGGGCTTTTTGCGCTTATTGCGAAGCCTCTTATATATGCTAGTTTCTTTCTTTTGCGCCATATCTTTGTGCCATACTTATGTGGCACGCATTAGAAAAATATGATATAAAAAACGGTACGATATTTTAAGCGCATAAGCGAAACCATACGAAGAGACTGGGAAAAGATCAGATTTCATGAACGCACTTTTAGATATAACTCGCGCCAGCGAGATCATCGATTCATTTAACGAGACGCGTATACTCATAATCGGCGACCTGATTATGGACCATTTCATATGGGGCAAGGTCTCGCGTATCTCTCCGGAGGCCCCGGTGCCGGTCGTTGACGTGCGTTCCGAGTCGATCATGCTCGGCGGTAGCGCAAATGTCGTAAATAATATCCACAGCCTTGGCGGCAGTTCGGTTATGGCCGGTATAATAGGCGAAGACTTCGACGGTCGCCGCCTCTTATCTATCTTTGAAGAGAAGGGTATCTCGACCGACGGTATAATAGTCGACAAGAGCAGGCCTACTACGATAAAGACGCGTGTTATCGCGCATAACCAACAGGTGGTGCGCTTCGACCGCGAGTCCAGGGCGAGAATAGACGCCGACACTCTTGCGACCGTTATAGACTTTATAGAAGAAGCCATCGAAGAGACAGATCTCGTTTTGATCTCGGATTACGCCAAGGGCTTGATCTCTCCGGAGCTGGTCGGACACATCACCGCCCTTGCAAAGAAACACGGAAAACCTGTAGCCGTGGACCCTAAGGTAGAGCACTTTGATTTTTATCAGGACGTTACCATCGTTACACCCAATAACCTTGAGGCCTCTCTTGCCTCGGCTATTGAGATAGATAACGAAGAGAGTCTGCACGAAGCGGGCGAAAACCTTTTGGATAGGATAAAGTGCGAGGCCGTGCTTATAACACGCGGCGAGCACGGCATGAGCCTCTTTGCCGGAGATATTGAGACCCACATCCCGACCGTTGCAAAAGAGGTATACGACGTAAGCGGCGCTGGCGATACGGTTATCGGAGTCATAGGGCTTGCGCTGGCCTCTGGCGCGACATTTGTCGAGGCCTCGGTAATAGCGAATTTCGCCGCCGGTTTGGTAGTCGGAAAGTTAGGCACGGCAACGGTAACTGTAGACGAGTTGAGGCAGGCCGTTTCAGAGGGACTGAAATAGGAAAGTGAAGGCGGTGCTGTGAAAGCGGCGGAGCCGGAGAGGGTAGTTCTGTTTATTAGCATCCTCTCAGGCGACGAAGAGCTTACGAGCCGGGTAGAGGGTCTTTTAGAAGAGCGATTCGGCGCGGTCTCGACCATATGCGGTCCCGTGCCCTTCGGCCATAGCGACTATTACGCCAGTGAGATGGGTCCTGGACTCACAAGGTCTTTAGTGGCCTTTGAGGACTTGATCGACCCCGGCGAACTGTCCTCTATAAAGGTATTTACAAACGGCCTTGAGGCCTCTTTCTTACAGGGAACCAAGAGGTCTGTAAATATAGATCCGGGTTACCTTGCCCTTGAAAAGGTAGTGCTTGCGAGCTGTAAGAATTTTTCTCACAGGATCTATATCGGCTCCGGCATATATGCCGACCTTACGTTGATAAGGAAGGGCGGCGCTTATGAAAGCCTTGCCTGGACTTACGCGGAATATGCCAAGAGTCCGATAATAGATTTTCTCGAAATGCTTAGAGACGGGCTTAGGGGCTCGCGTGCCTCACGCAAGAAGGGTGTTTAATCTATGTGCAACTCGATGACGGGATACGGACGCGCCGACTTTTCTATCGGTGACGAGGCCTTTATCGTTGAGGTGAAAACCCTCAATCACCGCTATCTGGATACCAAGATACGAATGCCGGAGAGGTTTTTCAGCCTTGAGGTAAATATTCGTGAAGATATAAAGAAGGCCTTTGCCCGCGGCCATGTATCTGTAATGATAAAGAGCGCAGGCAGCACATGCCTTCCCGCCGGATTGAACAGGCCCCTGGTTGAGGCCGCCCTGAAAGCAGCCGGAGAGCTTTCGGAGATGGGAGTCGCCGGTGAGCTTGACCTCTCTACGATTATGAGGATGCACGGCATCATGAGCGAGGCGACCTCGACAGGCGATAATAACGAGGACGATTGGCCCGCGCTTAAGAGCGCTGTAAACGGCGCTCTTGTAAAGGTAGCAGAGTGGCGTCTGCGCGAAGGCGGGGAACTAAAGGAAGATATAATAACGAGGCTCGCCTTTATAGAAGATAAAGCCCTCTTGCTAGAGGCCGAGGCCCCAAGGCTTGAGAGCGCTTATAGAGAAAAGCTCGCCGATAAGATAAGGGCGCTGGTCGGTAAGGGTGTGGACGAGACCCGCCTCCTGACCGAGGCTGCCATAGCCGCTGAAAAATCGGCCTTTGACGAAGAGATAACAAGGCTAAAGAGCCATCTGGCTCGTTTTGCCGACTACCTTATCGAGACGGAGCCTGTTGGCAGGCGGCTCGACTTTCTCTGTCAGGAGATACTGCGCGAGGTAAATACCACGGGCTCGAAGGTATCGGATGTCTCCGTAACGCAGGTAGTGGTCGAGATAAAGGGCGAGCTTGAAAAGATAAGGGAACAGGTGCAAAATATTGAGTGAGGGTATCCTCTTCGTGCTCTCGGCCCCGTCGGGCGCGGGAAAGACGACACTGTCAAATCTGGTCATGGACCATTTTCAAGCGCTTACGCCTTCTATCTCTTACACTACGCGAAAGGCGCGGCCCGGAGAGTGCAATGGTGTGGAATATCGTTTTATAGATCATGCCGAGTTCGAACGCATGGTGAATGCGGGCGAGTTCGCAGAACATGCCGATGTGCACGGAAATCGCTACGGAACCTCCAAGGCCGACCTCGATGCGCTGCTCACGAGTGGAAAAGATGTATTGATGGATATCGATGTGCAGGGCGCAGCGCAGATAAGATCCTCGCGTAAAGGCGGCATATATATATTTATAGTGCCGCCCTCCATGGAGGTCTGTGAAGAGAGGCTTCGGGCCAGGGGCGCAGAGGATGAAGAATCGATACAGAGAAGGCTCGAGGGCGCTAGAAACGAGATTAAAGAGGCCGAGTCCTATGATTATATAATAATAAATGATAAACTTGAGTTGGCGGCTGAAACGCTTAGATCCGTAATAGTTGCCGAACATGCCGGTGGAGAGAGAGTATTTAATAAGGTAGAAGAGATATTTCAACTGAACTAATGAAAACTGAACAAATAAAAGGGGAAAAAGATGGCAAGAATTACCGTAGAAGATAGTCTTGAAAATGTAAATAATAGATTCGAGTTGGTGCACGCCACGGCAAAGAGGGCGCGTCAGATACTCAAGGGCGCGACCCCGCTCGTAGATTCCAACAACAGGGCGATAGTAACCACCTTGAGAGAAGTAGCCGAGGGCAAGGTATCTGTTATCGCCTCTACCGAAGATGAAGCGACAGACGAGTATTAAGAGCGTTTAAGTTCATTCTGGTCCGACCGGCTTTTTAGTGTGCCGGTCGGGTCAAATGGACGGTTGGTTTTATTTGGTTTCTAGGCGAGGTCTCGCGGCAAGCGCGGCACCGCGTCTAGTAACTTTTTCGTATATGGATCTTTGGGGTTCTTAAATATCTCATCGACCGTTCCGCGCTCCACGATACGACCGCCGTACATCACGGCGACCTCGTCCGCGATATATTCTACCACGCCAAGATCGTGCGTGATAAATAGATAAGATATCCCAAAATCCTTTTGTATCGATTTTAGGAGATTTAATATCTGAGCCTGCACAGATACGTCTAGCGCGCTAACGGCCTCGTCGCATACGATGAACTCCGGCTCCACGGCGAGCACTCGCGCAATGCCTATCCTCTGTCTCTGTCCGCCGGAGAACTCGTGCGGATAACGTTTCATCATCTCCTCTGAGAGCCCCACACGTTCTAAAGACTGGCGTACCTTTTCGTCCTGTTCGGCCCGCGCCATCTCCGGCTTAAGCGAGCGTATGCCCTCGGTGATGATCTCGCCGACCATCATCTTCGGGTTGAGCGACGAGTAGGGGTCCTGAAATATTATCTGCGTATTGGCGCGAAAGGGCGCAAGCTCCCTTTCAGATAGTTCCGTAAGCATTGAGCCGGAAAAGCGCACCGAACCTTCGGTCGGTTTGATAAGTTGAATAATAGATTTCCCGGCAGTCGTCTTTCCGCAACCAGACTCTCCGACCAGCGCCAGCGTCTGTGCCCGTTTGATTACAAGGTCTATGCCGTCCACCGCCTTGACATAACCGGAGACCCTCTTTAAGAGCCCCGTTCTGATCGGATAATATTTCTTGAGGCCTCTTACCTCAAGCAGTGTCGCGCCGTCTTCCGGGCGTTTATTTATGGGTGAAAGCGGTTGCGGTCCCTGTACGAGCGGGCTTGCGCCGGGACCCCTCATAAAGGATTCGTCGTGCAGGTGGCATGAGGCGAAATGATCAGGCCCTACCTCTATCAACTTTGGCTCGGTCGCGGCGCAGCCGGTCATCTCCCTAGGGCAGCGCCCCGAGAAGCGGCAGCCGTCCGGGTAGCCGGTCGCAGGAGGCACGGAACCCTTGATCGTCTCAAGCGGCTTGTCACGCCCAACCCCTTCGGGAATGGCGCGAAGCAGCGATATCGTATAGGGGTGTTTCGGGTCGCGGAAGAGTTTTTTGGTCTCGCTCCGTTCGACTATCTTGCCGGCATACATTACGGCCACCTGCTCGGCGTTCTGAAAGACAAGGGCCATGTTATGCGTAATCAAAAGGACCGCTGTATTCATCTCGCGCTGAAGTTCCTTCATTAGTTTCAGTATCTGGTTTTGGATAGTAACGTCGAGCGCCGTTGTGGGTTCGTCGGCTATGAGCAGGTCGGGTTTGCATGCAAGCGCCATGGCGATCATCACGCGTTGCATCATACCGCCTGATAGACGGTGCGGGTATTCGCTATAGAGTCTTTCCGGGTCTGGCAGGCCGACCTTGCCGAGCATCTCTATGGCGAGCTTCTTTGCGGTCGCCCTATTCTTATTCTGATGCAGTATTATCGGTTCTATGAGCTGCTCGCCGATGGTAAAGACCGGGTTGAGCGAGGTCATGGGCTCCTGAAAGATCATAGAGACGCTATTGCCGCGTAGCTCGCGTTTTTCTTTTTCCGGGAGCGGGATGATATCTCTTCCGTTCAGGCGAATCTCTCCGCCGGCGATAAAACCGGCGGGTTCCGGCACGAGCTGTATAGTTGAAAGCGCGGTCATGGACTTTCCGCAGCCCGACTCGCCTACGAGCGCGAAGGTCTCGCCCTCTTTTATGGAGAAGGATATCCCGTCCACGGCACGCGCTATACCGGAGGGCGTGCGGAAATAGGTTTTCAGCTCTTTTATTTCAAGAACTTTGGTCAATTACTTGGTCCTTAATTTCGGGTCGAGCGCGTCTCTTGCCGCGTCGCCGAATATATTGGCCGGCAGTACGAGCGCGAACATGAATATAAAGGCCCCAAGCAGGTTCCACCAGACTACCGGTTCGCGCGATAGTTCCATTCTCGCGGTATTTATCATATTGCCCCAGCTAGCTATCTCTACGCCTACGCCTATGCCAATATAAGAGAGCACGGCCTCGGCAAGGACGAGCCCTGAGAATTGAAGCACCATAGTTATGAGCACGAGGTGCATGACATTGGGCACTATGTGGCGAACGATGAGGCGGCTTTTGGATACGCCAAAGGCCTTTGAGGCCTGTATATATTCCATCTCGCGCAGCTTGAGCGTTTCTCCTCGAAGCAGACGGCAGAGACCGGTCCAAGAGGTTATGCCCATGATGAAACATAACCAGAAGAGGCGGTCGTTTAAGACGAAGAAGTTAAGTAGAGTATCCGCCTGATTAACGAGCCCGCCCTGAAAGCCCTTGTTTCCGAAGAGCAGCATGAAGGCCACTATCAAGAGTATGTCCGGTATGCTGGAGAGTGTTGTATAGATATATTGTATGGCGTCGTCGATTAGCCCCCCGTAGAAACCGGCCATAACGCCGAAGAATATGGCGAAGGGGATGATGATAATGGTCGTGCCCGCGCCTATTATGATACCTGTCCTTATAGATTTAAGGGCGGTAAAGAGCACGTCGTTACCGACCTTGCCGGTGCCTAGCAGATGCGTGCCCGGGTATTTGAGCGGCGGGTAGTCGCGCCCGGTGCTGCCGTCGGCGCGTGTCATCATCTCTTTGGTGAACTGGTGAGTGGCCAGCGGCGCGGAAAATGTCTTCTCCGTATTGGTGCGAAGCTCTGAAAGAGCGCGGTCGAGCAGCGTTAGCGGCCTCATGTCGTATATGACCGAGCCGTCTGTAGCGTGCGAGATAGAGCCGTCTTCGTCCGTTACCGCGTCGCGCCAGCGTATGCTGTCGGCCAGAGCTATCGCGCCGAAGGTCAAGAGGATGAGTAGCGAGATCATGGCAAGCTTGCGCGAACGAATGGTGCGCCACGCATCCTTGATATAACCGTCACGCCGTACCAGCACGGCCATATAGACGACCATGAGCACCAGCAGGTACATTATGAGATCTGTAGAGAGAACTACGGGCATTTTTTTATATTACTTCCTCATCAACAGTCATTTATAAAACTTTCTTCTCTTTGGCGATCAATGAGATCACTTGAGCCTTATCCTCGGGTCAACGAGCGTGTAGCTGATATCTGTCAATATCAGCCCTATGATATACAATATAGAGCCGAGGTAGACCATCGAGCGCACTATGGCGAAGTCCTGCGACTGTATAGCGTCAATGGTAAAGCTGCCGAGCCCCGGTATGGCAAAGAAGTTTTCCATTATAAGCGAACCGTAAAATAGAAAGGGCAGGGCGACGACGACATTGGTCAGTATCGGTATCATGGCGTTCTTCAGGCCGTGTTTGAAGAGCACCTTGCCTTCGGACAAGCCCTTTGCCCGCGCCGTTCTGATGTAGTCCTTGCCGATCTCTTCGAGAAATACTATGCGGTAAAAGCGCGCGCTACCGCCTATGGAGGCGATGATGCCGATGACTATCGGCAGTATGACGAACTTAATCCCGTATATACCGGTGTCGAAACCGGAGATTGGAAATAGTTTTAGCATCTTTCCGAGCACGAACTGGCCCGATATGATGAAGAATAGAGAGGATATGGACATCATTGAGACGCAAAAGATTACGCCCCATACGTCCAGGTAGGTGCCGCGCACGTAAGCCAGTATCATTGCGAAGATGAGATTTACGAATATGGCCACAATAAAAGTCGGCACCGCGATGGCGAGGCTAGGCCACATCCTGGTCCGAATCTGGCTGCCGATATCGATATTGTTTCTATCCGACCGGCCGAAGTCGAACCACAAGAGCGGCGCGCACTTTTCCGCAAAAACGGTCTGAGTGATCTTTGAAAGGCCCTCTTCGGAGTTGTTAATAAATAGCGGCAGGTCGTAACCGTGCTCGCGCTTCCAGTTTTCAACGGACTCCGCGGTGACGTTCTTATCTCCTAGTATCTGGCGGGCCATGTCGTCCGGCGTATTGACATAAAAGAAGAGCAGCGTCGTTATGAGATTTACGCCGATAAGGATCGGTATGGCGTAGAGCAGACGCCTTATGATGTAGGTATGCATACGTCTTAACCGAGCTTCCTTCTTATCTTTATTACCGCCGGTATGGCTATGATAAAGATAATAATAAAGAGGACTATTATAGGCATGAAGCGCGGTTTGTTCCATGCGGCGCGCTTTTCGGTTCGCATACTGGTATCTATCTTGATATATTTCATGGTGCCGTTTGCCATGGCGTTTGATTTGCTATTGCCGACCCAACGGTGCTGGAGCGTGAATGAGACGGGGTGGTATCCGAAGACCCATGGCGCGTCCTTTTGCGCTATCTTGGTCATCTTGCGTATTATCTCCAGCCGCTCCGGGTTGGATTCCATATTTTCCATCTTTGTAAAGAGGCGGTCGAACTCCGGGTTTTTGTAGTTTGCCGCATTCTCGCCGCGGTACTCTACCTTGCCGTTATGTCCGGCAAGTAAGAAGAGAAAGTTTTCCGGGTCCGGATAGTCGGCGTTCCATCCCCAGCTGAATAGCTGGAAGTTGCCAGACGTAACCTTCTCCCGAAAGCGGTTGTAGTCGGTCGAACGGTTTTCCAGCTGTATGCCTATGAGTTTGAGCTTTTTGCCGAACCAGTCTATATTTTGCTGAAGGCTGGTCACCCCGGCCCAGGCGTTGTCAAAGGTGATGACCAGAGGTCGGCCATCTTTATCCCGTCCGCCGGGATATCCTGCCTCGGTCAGCAATCTTTTGGCCTCTTCGAGGGAGCGTCGTTCCGGCATCTCTTCTTCTTTGTTCCAGCTATAGACATAGGGGTTTATACCATTCTCACCCTTCTCAAAACCGAAGAGGCCGGGCGGCAGAGGCCCCATAGCGGGCAGACCGCGCCCGTTTATGAATATCTCGATAAACTCTTCGTAGTCGAGCGCGATTGATATGGCCTGGCGGAGTTTTTGTTTTTCAGGGCTATATCCGCCGACGGTCTCATCGAGCATATTAAAGCCCATATAGGAGCTCGATGGCCTGATCGACGTTTTAAGACGGATCCCCTTGCTTTTGATGAGATCGGTAAGGTCCACCCCGCCCGAGGGTGAGATGCTTACGGCGCTGTCAAAGCTGTCGTTCGATATGCCAGACGTGTCGAAGTAACCCTGAAGGAATTTGTTCCAGCGCGGTATCGATTCTTTTTCAAGTTTGAAGACGACCTTCTTTAAGAAGGGCAGACGTTTGCCCGCGTCTTCCAAAAGTCCCCTTTCGCGGTCTCTGGCTTCGCCTTCTGTTGGAAATCTCTCTTCGTGAAAGTTGGGGTTGGCGGCGAGTGTTATCTCAAGGTGCGGGTCGAATACGTCTATCATAAATGCGCCGGTGCCGACCGGGAAGCGGTCGAGAGTGATATTGCGGTCGGCCAGAGCCGGTTCCTTGTAAAAGAGGTCGGCTTCGATTGGGATCGGCGCAAAGAACGGCATGGCGAGCCAGTAGACAAACTGCGGGTATTTGGATTTAAGGATTATTTCAAAAGAGTATGGGCCTCTCTTTTGCACACCCTCAAGCGGTATGGAATAATCGAGTATTATGGGGTTTGTCTTCTCGTCGAGCGCGCGGTTATATGCCGCCCCTCCTGCCTCTTTTCTGCGGGCCCGTTCGTCTTCAAGCTCTTTTTTGAGCGCTATTTTCAGTTCGGTCATGCCGACGATATATTTTTCGAGTATCGGCAGTATGGGGCACATCACCTGCGGGTCGGCAAGGCGCTTGATCTGGTATATGTAGTCGTCAGCCGTAAGCTCGCGCGTGCCGGTCTCGGCAAAGTCGCGTATCTCGTCCACCCCTTTAAGGTCTTCGTCGGCCAGCTTCTTGTAATAAGGGCTGCCGTCCGGTTTCTTTGCAAATGCCGGGTGGGGCTGGTAGAGGATGCCCTTTTTTATCTCGATATCGTATACGGCGCGCGCCACGTCGCCAGGCTCGGCCTCGTCGGAAAGTTTTGCTCCGTATTGGTCGTAATAAATTGGCGCGGGCAGAGAGCGGGCCGTAAGGGGCTCTAGTTCATAGGGCCTCTTAAGATAGTGGTACTGGACGAGCGGTTCGTAAATTTGCGCAAGGAAACCGTACTCGTCGGAGCTGTAGGCACGCGCCGGGTCGAGATGTTTCGGGGGTTCGCTAAAGGTCGTATAATAGACATTGGCATCGCGCTCTTCGGCGCGGTAGGGGTTGTTGGTATTTTCACAAGACAGGAGAACGAGTGAAAAAAGGATAAGCGCAAGGCTGCTTTTTGCAATAAACCTTATGAGTCTGCCCTCTGAAATCATCGTAAATACGCGGCCCTTTAAAGAGTGTAATTAGTGTAAGTTTCTGAATTATATAAGTTATCATAGAGCAGGGTGAGGGTCAAGGCAGTAACTCCGTACAGGTCACTCTACAGCCTGTGGAGCTTTTGACTAATCTTATAATTTGTACGGTAATCATTTGAAGACTGAAGAAATTTAATGCCTGTCAATATGAAGGGAGTTGAAGTTATTATATATACGGCGCAGAGCTGTCAAATAAGCGTTCTGTAATCCATTTCGTTAAATAAGCAGAGAACTGCGCGCTGCCTCTCCCATTGAAAAAAAAGGCTTAAGATGTTAGCATAAAGTGTTTAAGTCATTAGATTTTATGGTGAGCCTTTTGCTCATAGAGATGCTTTAAAAGGTGATATGAATAACGTAAAACAGACATATCTATATATGGGCATAGTCGCCGTTGTATCGTTTTGCGTATACCTGCGCGCACTCGGCTGCGACTTTGTGGTGGACGATCGTCATCTGATTCTCGCCAATCCGTGGATAACCGATGTGAAGTATATCCCGCTCATACTTACGAAATCGGTCTGGTCCTTTCAGGGGCTTGAAAATCTCTCGAACCACTACCGGCCTCTATATCTTATCTATTATCTTGTCACCTACCATATATTCGGTTACGCGGCGTGGGGATTTCATCTCGTAAATAATATCTTCCATATGCTCTCGTCGATATTCGTATTCCTTATCGCCCTAAAGCTTATCGGCGGCAGGCACGGAGAGGAACGCGAGTGGGCATCCAAAGCGCGTCTCGGAGCATTGTTCACCGCGCTGGTATTTGCGACTCACCCTGTTAATACGGAGTCGGTCGTATGGGTCGCCGCCATATCGGAACTCTCTTTTGCCCTATTCTCCTTTATTAGTATCTATCTATATATCTCTTCGGAGCGAGTCGGCTCGCTCCGGTACTGGGGCGCGGTGATATTCTTTTTTATCGGCGCGCTTTCAAAAGAGACTGCGGCCTTTGTGCCGCCGCTCCTGGTCTGTTACGATCTCTTGATAAGGCGCGAGCCGGTAAGGCCCATTAAGGCGTGGATTGTCAGGTACCTGCCTTTTGTCTTTGTCGGTATCGTCTATCTTGTAATGAGATTTCAGGCGCTCGGCGGTATTACGCCGATGAGTAACGAACCCGACCTTGCCGAGGGCGATATCGTGCTAAACTTCTTTCCGCTTGTACATGCATATATAGGAAAGCTCTACAGGCCTGTAAATCTTATATTTTATGAGTATCTCGATGTCGTAACCGGCCTTACCGATCCTCGTTTGCTGGGCTCGCTCGTTGTGATATTCTCAGTTATATACTTTGCCGTAGTCCTTAGAAAGAGGAATAGTGTCGCGCTCTTCGCGCTTCTTTGGATATTTATTCCGCTCATACCGGTATTTCATATGTCGATGCTCAAGGGTCACCCGGCCCTTGCCGAGCGTTATCTATATATCTCCACTGCGGGTTTTGGCTTGTTGCTTGCGCTCGGTTATCTATATTATGCAGAGTCGAGCGCAGGGGCGAAGAAATTTCTTACGGCATTTTTCATAGGATTGATTCTGCTCTATAGCTACGGTACGATTCACCGGACAGGGGCGTGGAAGAACGAGCTTACCTTATGGCAAGATAGCACGAGCAAGGCCCCAGATAACAAGTACGCCTTTAATAATCTCGCCATAGAGCTTACGCGAAGGGGACGCATCTACGAGGGCATCGTCGCTTTCAGAAGGTCGCTGGAGATAGACCCCGGTCATAACCCGGCGCGAAACAATCTCGGTATCGCGCTAGCAAAGACTGGCGATATAGAGGGGGCGGTAAGGGAGTTCCAAACGGTGCTTGCCGATAACCCAAATGACATAAATGCGAGAAAGAATCTTCAACAAGCCCTCTCCATACTCGGAAAAGATTAGCTTATGGATCGTAAACGCCTTATAGCCATTATATTTGTCTTTGTGGCTGCCATAGCGGTATATACGAATACGCTCGGTAACGACCTTGTGCGCGACGATAAGTTTTTTGTTCTTGAAAATCGCTGGATCACCGATATCGGTAATATTCCAGAGATAGTTTCCTCCCCGGTATGGGGTATAGACGAGGAGGGGGCCTCCAACCAGTATCGCCCGCTCTATCACCTTTTTTTCATGGTAGGTTATAATATCTCCGGCAAGGCGGCGTGGGGATACCACGCCATGAATATATTCGTCCATGCATTGTCTACGGTCTTTGTCTATCTCTTTACGGCCTCGCTACTGGTTGGCAGGCGCAAGGAAGAAGAGCGTGCCGCTATTTCGAGCGACGAGTTACCTCTCTCTTTACCTGCGCCTCTTTTATTATTCGTGCCATTTTTCAGCGCTTTGATATTTGCCGTGCATCCGGTAAATACCGAAGCCGTGGGCTGGGTATCGGCTATATCAGAGCTTTCCTTTGCGCTCTTTTACCTGATAAGTCTCTTTTTATACTCCGGCGCGCGCTCCATGAAGGGGCTTCGATATATCGGGGCGCTCTTCTTCTTCTTTTTAGCGGCCTTAAGCAAAGAGACGACGGCGACCTTGCCGGTCTTGCTTATAGCGCTTGAGATATTCGTATGGAGGCGGTCTGTCTTAGGGACAATAAAACGACTGATACCCTTTGGTCTTGTCGGCGCGGTATATCTCTTTATACGTTTTTCAGTGCTTTCTTCGATGGCTCCAGGCAGGCCTAAACATGTTGCGCACCTTACGGATCTTGAGCTCTTAAAGAGCGTGCCGAGCCTCTTTGCGGACTATCTCGGTAAGCTTTTCCTGCCGGTGGAGCTTAATTTCGACTATGTCTTTGAGCCGGTTATGAGCCTCTCTGAGCCGCGTTTTATCCTGCCCGTTATTATCTGCCTGCTCTTTATCGTAGCTCTCGTGCGCCTGTGGCGTTACGACCGTTTGGTCTTTTTCGCGCTTTTATGGATTGCCGTGCCTCTGCTTCCCGCCTTATATATACCGGCGCTTGGGCGTAATACCTTTACAGAGCGATACTTATATCTCTCTACAGGCGGTTTTGGTTTTCTTCTGGCGCTCTACGGGGCCAAGCTTTCTATATATTTTTCCCAAAGGAGCGGGCAGAGCGACGTTAAGGGCTCGTTTGGATGGATGCGCGCTTTTGGAGGCGCGCTCGCCGTGCTGGTCGTCTTATATGCCGGCGGCACGGTGATGAGGAACTTTACATGGAAGGATAATTACACACTCTGGGGCGACACGGTGGCAAAGAGCCCTGAAAGCCGTATCGCGCGTAATAACCTGGGACTCGAACTCGTGAGGAGGGGTGATCTCGACGCTTCGCTCACTCACTTTATAGAGGCCCGGCGCATAGATCCGTTATCCGCGCTTGCCTATAATAATATAGGCGTGGTCTATGCGAGAAAAGGTTTGATGCGCGAGGCGGCTAAAGAGTTTGCAACGGCCCTGCGACTGGACCCGACCTTTACCGACGCAGCTAATAATCTCAGACAGGCGCGGGCGGCGCTTGAGGGCGCGAGATGACCGGTCCGCGCCACTATGATAGAAAAGATAAGAGGATCTTATACGCGCTCGCGCTGGCGGTTTTCGTATGCGGGGCCGGGGTCTATGCCAACTCTATTAATGGCGATTTTATAAAGGACGATATCTACCAGGTCTTGCGCAATGAGTGGATACGCAGCTTTTCCAATATAGGCAGTGTCTTTGTAAAACCTGTCTGGGGTTTTATGGAAGAGGGCGGCGAACAGGTCTACTACCGCCCGATGATGCATCTCTTTTATATGGTCAGCTACAAGTTCTCCGGCCTTGAGACGTGGGGTTACCACCTCGTGAATATCCTTTTGCATGCGATTAATTCTGCGCTCGTCTTTCTTCTGACTATTCGTATCTTTGATAGTTTTAAAGAAGGCGAAGAGAAGAGCGGATGGAGCTACCTGCCGCCATTCTTCGCGGCCCTGATATTTGCCACCCACACTATAAATACCGAGGTCGTGGATTGGGTCGCTGCGGTGCCGGAGATCTCTTTTACCTTCTTTTCGCTTCTTTCGTTCCTTTTTTATATAAGCGGTAGCAGGCGCGCAAGGGTAGTATCGGTTCTACTCTTTATCCCGGCAATCTTTTGCAAGGAGACGGCGATTATCGTTCCCGCTATAATCTTCGCTTATTCACTGTTGCTTATAAGAGAGCGCTTTACTGCGCTGCTAATACGCTTCATACCATACGGCGCGGTAGTAGTATTTTATCTTATTATGCGCATGGTCGCTATGGGCGGAGGGCTGACGCCTGTCGAGGGCGTTGAGGTGGACGCGGAGCTCTCTGCTTTTCAGCTTGCGCTGAATATGATGCCGCTTATTGCAACATATTTTGAGAAACTTATCTTGCCTATAGAGCTTGCCTACTTTTCGCATATGAGGTTTGAGTTATTGCTTTCGCCCTTCGAGCTTCGCGCTATTATATATATTCTCTCTACCGCTTTTTTTATCTACTTCCTCTACAGGCTCTACAGGGCCCGGTCGCCTTATCTATTTATAATAGTATGGATCATGACCCCGCTTGCGCCGGTGCTTGCTATTAGTTATATTAAGGGCGTACCGATATTTGCCGAGCGTTATCTCTATATATCGACGGCAGGTTTTGGTATGCTCGTTTCGACCCTCTTATATTCTCTTTCAGAGAGGCTCTCTTCGCTTAGGGGGCCGCTTATTGCGTCGCTTATTTTGGTGATTATTACGGCGACCTTTTCGGTCGCTACCGTTAAGAGGAATATTGTCTGGAATAGTTCGATCGCTCTCTGGCACGACGTGGTAAAGAAGGTGCCGTCTAATATGACGGCGCGGCTCTGGTACGGCAGGGAACTGATCGACCTTGGCAGGCTTGACGAGGCCATTACGACTATGGAAGAGGGGCTTCTTATCGCTCCGAATGACGATACGGCAGATGGGCTGCATAATAATCTCGGCATAGCCTATGCCAAAAAGGGGTTGATCCCAGAGGCCGCGTCTCAGTTTGAGGCGGCCTTGCTCATTGACCCGGGTAATAAAGACGCCAGGAAGAATCTCGATCAGGCCGTAAAGATACTACGCCAGGGTGACGGCAACGGCGGAGATAGAAGGTAATAGCTATTGCACTCTCTTATTAAAAACGATAACTTCTTGATGCTTTTGGCTTTTTGTCTGACCGCGGCTTTATATTTGCCGGGCATTAACGGCCAGTTCATCTCGGACGATCTCTACCAGATCGCACGCAACGAATGGATAAAGGACTTTTCCAATATCTCAAATATCCTCTTCTCTTCAGTTTGGGACTTCCTGCCGGGCGAGGGCGATTCTAATTATTACAGGCCGGTAAAGTATATACTCTACACCTTCTCTTATCAGCTATCCGGGCTTGAGTCGTGGGGTTATCACCTGATGAAGATAATCCTCCACGCGATAAATACCGTTCTGGTCTTTCTCTTAAGCTCTTCTCTCTTAAAGAACGAAGGTTATGATCAAGACGAGAGGTGGTCAGCGCAGGGCGTGAGCCTCGCCGCCTTCTTCGCGGCTCTCTTTTTCGGCTTTCATACGATTAATAGCGAGGCGGTCTCGTGGATAGCCGCGGTGCCGGAGGTCTCGTTCACCTTATTTGCCCTGCTTGCCATGCTCTTTTATATCAAGGACCGGTATATCCTTACGGCAATCGCCTTTCTCCTGTCGGCCCTCTCAAAGGAGACGGGCATGATGCTGCCTTTCGCGCTCGTCGCTTACGATCTTACCTTAAGGCGTGATTCCGTATTTGTAATAAAAAAGATAATAGGCCGTTACCTCCCGACCGTTATAGCCGGTTTTGTCTTTATAGCGATGAGGACCTATTCGCTTCACGGAGACTTTTTGGCGCTTGGCGAGACGGGCACAAACAGGATGCTCTCCTACTACGAATTCTTTCTGAATCTGCCAACGCTCTTTTTCCTCTATGTCAGAAAAGTTCTCGTGCCTATAGATATAACCTTCTTTTATTTTAACCTATTTGAACCGGTGCGCTCTATCTCGGATGTGAGGGCGATCTATTGCCTGATATTCTTTATCGCATTTATCGCCCTCATGGTCCGACTCTACAGAAGGTCGCGTTTGATGCTCTTTGCGATACTCTGGTTCCTTATCATGATAGCGCCACCATTTTACCTCGCCTGGAAGAGCGCCTCTCCCGTTTATGAGAGCAGGTATCTCTATGGCGCCTCCGTGGGTTACGCGATATTTGCGGCATCTTTTTTTGCATCGATTGCAGCATGGCAAAAGCCTGGTCGAATAAAGAGCGCCTGGGTCGTGGCGCTAATAGTGGCGGTTCTTTACGGCGCGGGTACGCTTAACCGTATACCGGACTGGGATAGCGAATATACCATCTGGAAGGACGCGGCAACGAAGAACCCGACGAGCAGGCAGGCGCGCGTAAGTTACGCCATAGAGCTTGCAAAGCTTGAGAGGCTTGACGAGGCCATGGGCGAGCTTCTTGCAGCAAAGGAGATCGACCCGAGGTCGAGTGCTGTATATAATAATCTCGGAATAGTATTTGCCAAGAAGGGCGATATCAGAGAGGCCGCCAGAAACTTTGATCTTGCCGTGCGGCTCGACACAACCGGAGACTATCCGGAGGCGAAGACGAATCTCGATCAGGCTATAAGGATATTAGAGGGCAGGTAGCGAGTAGGCGGCCTTACTTGTATCTGCCCGCCATGCTGCCGAGCCTGATCTTGAAGAGGTCTATCATCATCAGTATGGGGTGGATAAATGGATTTACGCGGGATTCTATCCGGTTTATCCATGTAACCCCGACCTCTTTTATCTTAAAGTCGAACTTGGAGGCGATAAATAATATCTCTACATCAAAGCCGAAGCCTTCTATCGTCTGCCGCTCGAATACTTCAGGATAGGCCTTTTTTGTAAAACCTTTAAAACCGCACTGGGTATCTTTAATGCCCTTGATGGTCAGGGTCTGGACCATCAGGTTAAATGTCTTGCCCATTATCTCGCGCCACCAGGGCTGGTGCACGGCGATGTCGGATGAGCCGTGCGTGCGCGATCCGATCACAACGTCGTAGCCTTCGGAGATACCGGCGATGACCTTCTCTATCTCTTCTATCGGTGTCGAGAGGTCGGCGTCGGTGAATATGGCGACATCACCCCTGGCGTTAAGGAAGCCGTTTTTGACGGTAAAACCCTTGCCCCTGTTCCTGCCGTTTTCGACAACACGCACTTCGGGTATCTTTTTAGAAAAAGCCGTGGCGATCTCCACCGTGCCGTCCGAACTGCCGTCGTCAACGACAATGGCTTCGTAGCTATACCTGCCCGAAAGATAGGAGGTCACCTTTTCGAGCGTATCCCCTATAAGTTTCTCTTCGTTATAGCAGGGCATTATTATCGAGAGGTAGGGGGCGGAGTTAGCAGCCTTTTTTACCGGGCTCTTTTTCGGCTTCTTCTTGTTATTCGACTTATTTGCCAATATTTAAAAGCTCTCTTTTTTTAGTCTTTCGAGATTTCTGCGCGCGTCTTCCTGTTTGGGGTCGGCCTTTAGCGCGGCCCGGAATTCGGCCTCGGCCTTTTTGACTTGACCGAGCATGGCGTATATTACGCCGAGGTTGTTTCTGTACTCCGCGCTCTCGCCGTGTAAGCTGACGGCGGTCTCGTAGTGGAGACGCGCCTCCTTGAGCCGTCCGTTCTTTCTGTGGACGCGCCCAACTGCGGCATGCATATCGGGGTCACCGGGCGACTTCAATAAACCATTTTCATATACTATAAGGGCTTCGTCAAGCAAACTCTTTTCTTCATAGGCCGCGCCGAGCGCGTAGAGCAGTTTTGTCGAGGGGTGGCCAAGGGCGCGGGCCTCTTCATAGGCCTTAAGAGCGCTGTTCGGCTCTTCCTTTTTCATATAAAGATTACCAAGATTATAGAGCGCCATCCGAAGGTCCGGCTCCAACAGGCCAAGTTCTATTCCTCTTTTAAGCGACTTTTCGGATAGGTCGAACTCGCCGCGTTTTGTAAGCTCCGGGCCGAGCATCATATGCGGGTAACCCCTATTGGGCGTTTTTATGGAGGCGTCGAGCCATATAGTGTAGTCGTTTTTCCACGCAGGCAGCCTTAGAATAGTCGCCACCGCGAAGATTGCGGAGACTGCGAAGGCGATTATAATAACCGGCCTCTTTAGTCCTTGAGAGCGGTTGAAGAGATATAATATTACAAGGGAGATAAGTATGGCAAAACCCGCGCTTGGCATATAGAGATATCTCTCTGCGAATACCTCCCTGCCGAGCGCCGGGATATAGAGGGCCGGGCCGAGCGGCAAGAGGGTCATGAAGAGGAGAAAGAGCGCGACCCGGTTCCTTATTAAGAGCGCGAGCATTACGAGTATGAGACCGATGGAGAAGAGTATCGATAATATTCCCTTAAAGCCGAAGAGAGAAGTTATGGGATGAAAGTCCTGAAAGATGCTGAGCTTTAGGGGGACGAATAGAGTAAAGATATAACGGGCCAGAAGAGGCAGAATATTTATAAGCTTTTCATAACCTGTCATTGTCGTATAACTTAGCTCTTCCGGGGCCATGCCGCCAAGGGCGTTCAGCCTGAGTGCGAAGTAGACCAGGGCGACGACGACAAAGGGAAGATAACCCTTTAAACGTAATCTCCTTTCAATCAAAAGGTCGTATAGGACTATGAAGAAGGGCAGCGCTATCGCCGTCTCCTTGGAAAAGAGCGCGAAGAGGAAGAAGGTCGGCGATAGCAGGCTGGCGCAGGCCTTCGTCTCTTTTCTTATGTAGACAAGTAGCGAGAGCAATACAAAGCATGTGACGAGCGGGTCAGCCACGGCGGAGGCCCAGGCCACGCACTCGGTATGAACCGGATGCGCGGCGAATATCAAAGCTCCGAGAAAGGCCGCCCACGTAATATTTTCATCAGAGCTTATTCCTTTTGTCACAGGTACTATAACGCGCGCGAGATAGTAGACGAGCACTGCGTTAAAGGCGTTTAAGAGAAGGGCTGAGAGATGAAAACCCCACGCTTCAGGGCCGAAGATATTATAAGAGAGGGCGTGGAAGATATAGAAAAAGGGCCTGTAGTAGTTGATAGGACTCTCGCCAGAGGCGAAGGACCACTCGGAGCGCGTGAATATGTCATAGATACGCAGCCCCTCTATCCAGCTATTGGACTCTATAAGGAAGTGGTCGTCGTAGACAAAGCCGTTTGCAAGAGAGATCAGGTATATAGCCGTTGCAAAGGCCGCGATTATGAACGGCGGCGTAAAGCCGCCTGTCCTGTTTGTGTTGATGCTCATTCTGCTTATGTTATAGGACAAAAGCCCTTAAGTCAATTTTATGGTTTTTGCCTTAACCGTGTGTTATCTTTGACAGATGTATAGAGGGCTCAGAGTATTAGTCCCAAAATCGTATCCAGCTATCCATTAAAAGGACCGTTGAAAGGACCGATGAAACAGAATCAGGACGCAAATATTCCCATTAAGTATATCGCGCCCCTCTTTATAGCCCTTGGGCTCCTGGTCTACTCGGCGGCCCTTTACGGCCCCTTTATCCTCGACGACGCCGATAATATTGTAAATAATATGAAGATCCGGGATCTTTCAAGCTTTGCCGATCTCGCGGGGGCCCGTTACGTCACCTACCTGAGCTTTGCGCTGAACTATGCTATTTCCGGCCTCGATACATTTGGGTATCATATAAGCAATGTTTTTATACATGTGATCAACGCCATACTTGTCTATTTGATGGTAAGCTTGCTGGCAGGTACGCCGCTCTTGACTTCCGCGCGGGCCGAGTCCGATGGTCAGGCCTTATCAAGTACCGCTAGTCTTGCGCTGGCGGCTTCGCTCTTATTTCTTCTGCACCCGCTCCAGACTCAGGCCGTAGCCTATATAACGCAGCGCTTCGCCTCGCTCGCTACTCTCTTTTACCTGCTTTCGCTGGTTCTATACCTTAAGTCACGCCTGATTTCGTTTGGTGGTGAGAGGGCGGCCCATGCGCGGCAGGCGCGGTTTTACTATATAACCGCTCTAATAAGCGCGGTGGTCGCAATGAGAACCAAGGAGATAGCCTTTACGCTGCCGTTTATAGTGATGCTCTTTGAATTTGTTTTTATGGTTCCATCTAAAACGGCTAAATCGCCCGGCTCGGCTAAACCGGCCTCCAGATGGCTTGCGCTTATACCCTTCCTCTTGACACTCTTTATCATTCCTCTCTTCCTCTACGGACCGAGCCTTATGGCCGGTGGAGAGAGTAGCGTGCAGTCGGTAATGAATGAGGCGCAGCTGCGGGATCTCGATAAGGTGCCGCGTTATAATTATTTCATTACGCAGTTTGGCGTAATACTGGTATATATTAAGCTCTTTTTTATTCCTGAAGGGCTACACCTGCTCTACGACTACCCGCCGGCGCGTTCGCTCGCGGATGCTAGGGTCTTTCTTCCCGGTCTCGTCCTGCTCTTTATATTCGGCGTCGCGATCTGGCTCTTTATCCGTTCGGCCGCAAGGCGTTCCTATTACGGAATACTCGCCTCTCTTGGTATCGTCTGGTTCTTTATTACGATGAGCGTCGAGTCGTCGGTCATACCTATACAACATCCGATATTCGAACACAGGTCTTATCTGCCGTCGGTCGGTTTTTTTATCTTTATATCGGCTGCGATACATTATATATCTTCGCGTTTTAAAGGTCTTATGAGGGGCAGGGTGATGTGGGCTTTGCTTGTTGCTGTCTTGCTTCTGCTGGGACTTCTTACCTACCAGAGAAATCTCCAGTGGGGGGACCGGGTGCTATTTTATGAAAATGAAGTGGCCGAGAGCCCGAATGTGGCGGGCAGACATATCGATCTTGCCAACTCTTATATGATGGCGGGGCGGTCGAGCGAGGCGGTCGCATCCTTGAGAGAGGCCCTTAGGTTAAAGCCCGATTCGGTAAAGGCCCTTACCAATCTCGGTGTAATATCGATGAGGGGCGGCAATTATCTCGACGCTATAAGGCTCTTTGGGGCCGCGCTTGAGATCGACCCCGCATATGAGGACGCGCGTTATAATATCGGCACGGCCCTCTTAAATACCGGAAAGAATAGAGAGGCCATAAGACACTTCAAGCTCGCACTTGAGAGCGAGTATGCGAAAGAGAGCGTCATGGATAGGGTTCATACCTCGAATGTACACGTTAATATCGCAAACGCCTACGTCCTGACGGGCAAGTACCTGCTCGCCCGTGAAGAATATCTGAAGGCCCTGAGGCTGCACCCCGGCAATGAACTTGCCGCCAAGAATCTCGAACATGTCAAGAGGCGTTTGTCGGGTAGCGGCCTTAAGCGTCCTTGAGGCCGAGTTCTCTCTTGAGCATCTTTAGGTGTTCACGCGCGGCCTTGTGGGCGGGGTCCTCTATAAGGGCCTTCTCAAAGAGCTTTACCGCCTGTCTTAGGCGAAAGCTCGAATTCGCATATTTCTTACCAAGCTCAAAGTAAAAACGCGCCCTGTCTCGCGCCGTCCACCTCTCGGGGAAGGTCACCGGGGCAAGCACTTCCGTGGTTAGCCCTATAATCTCCTGAACATTATTGATGGCCCTGGCCGGGTCCATGTAGAGCAGCTTCGGAAGGGCGAACTCAAGAAATGGCCTCTCGTCGGTATTTATGATCGCATCTCCCATGTAAGCGCGAAGGTCTTTATCCCCGATAAGGAAGAGGTCTAAGAGGTCGAGCGGCCCCGTTATATCGATCCTTCTGAGGTCGTCTCGCACCTCGTCTATACGAAAATATTTGTCGAGCGTTCCCATGTCAAAGGCATGCGGCTCGTTCGAGCCTATGACGATGAGGTCGGTCGTATTGGTGTAGTGAAAGTAGATACTGACATAAGGAAAGACCGTGGCAAAGGTCTTAAGCCCGATCTTCAACTCTGCAGGCCTTATGCGATAGTTCTGGAACCAGAGGGCCGTTGTGCCGCCTTCATTTAACTGCTCGCTCATCCTGGTAAAATATTCATAGGTAAATAGGTTAGAGACGCCGCTTATCCACGGGTCTGAGACGGCCGAGACGATGACGTCGTACTTCTTCTTTGTCGTAAAGAGAAAGTTACGCCCGTCGGCAAGGTGGAGTTTTACGCGTTTATCTTCGAGCGCGTCGTTATTAGACTCGTAAAAGTAAGAGGCCGCAACTACAACCGCAGGCTCTAGCTCTACGGCATCTATCGATTTAAAAGGATAACGCGTCAGGGCGCCGAGTGTAATGCCGCTGCCCAAACCGACGAGCAGGGCATTTTGCGGCGGTTCTTTCATCATAAGGACCGGAATATGCCCAAGCAGCGACCATGCCTCGGCGGGCCTTGGACCTCTGGCTCGGGCCTCTTGTTTGCCATTGGCCTGATAGGTTATGTCCATGCCGCCCGGCCCGCTCTTTCTCACCGTGATGATGGCGTTTACGCCCTCTTTGTAATAGGCGAGGTGGTCGCCCGTGTTGCCCTCGGCGACCTTCTTTATATTCTCTGTGCCGACGACATTCGAGTAGAGGCCGAGTGTCATGATCATGCGGTCCCAGTTCGGGAGCGAGACGGTGAGTGCGATAAATAGAGCGATAAATAAGACGGAGGAGGCGGCCTTTCTCACTACCCCGGTAGAGGATACGAAAACCAGGATAACGGCGGCGGCGATATTTATCGCGGCGGTCAGTATGACGGCCTTTTGTACGCCGAGTATGGGCATGAGCACAAAGCCCCCCAGGAATGCCCCGAATATAGCGCCGGCGGTATTAAAGAAATATACGTCCCCGATGGTCCTGCCGACCGAGCTCCCGCCGCGCGCATATATCTTGCCTACGAGCGGGAAGATCGCGCCCATTGACAACGTGGGGATTATCATAAGGGCCGCGCAAAAGAAGAATTCAATCGTTAGGAAGAGGGCGAAATTTTCCGAGTATTTTGCATTTATCTCGTAAAAGATAAAGGGCAGCTCTTTATAGAAGAATATCGCCCCAAGGCTCGATAGGCCGATTACGGCCTCCAGTACGGCGAACCAGAATACCGGCTTTTTACACCTGTCGATAAACGGCGCGAATATTATAGAGCCAAGCCCGATGCCGAGAAGGAATGTCGCAAGCATGATGGTAAAGGCATATACCGAAGAGCCGATAATGAGCGAAAGGACGCGTGTCCATAAAACCTCGTATACGAGCGAGCAGAAGCCCGATATGGCGAATATGGAGATGATGATAAAGAGCGCCGAGCGTGAGATTAGAGCCCGTCCGTCGCCGGTCTTTGAGATGGCGCAGGGCTCTTCTTCAGTCCTTTCCTTGCTGCTTTTATATCCGCCGGCTCCGACCGAGAGTATACCTATAAGCACGATTCCGATGGCGATATCTATAAGTCCCGCACCGTAGAGCGTGCTCTTTACGCCGAAGAGATATAGTGTAGCAAGGCCGGTTATAAGACAGCCCACGACCGCTCCGATGGTATTTACCGAATAGGCCAGCGCCGTATTGAAACCGACCGTCTTCTGGCGTTTTGTCAGGTACTTTACGATTATCGGTAGCGTGCCGCCCATGAGTGTAGTCGGCACGATTAGGGCGATAAAGGCAAGTCCGAACTGCACCCCGTTAAATCCGGCTCCGGTCTCCGAGGGGCCGATGACATTTAAGTAGATATACCTGACAGCTTCAAAGACCAGGGGAGAGGCGAGGCAATAAGCGCCTAGTGCGAGTTCGAGTATTCCGTAGAGCTTTAGCGGGTTGTCGTGCCTGTCCACCAGACGCCCGAATATCAGCGAACCGAGCGCAAGGCCAGCCATAAAGGTCGTAAGCACCGTGGTAAATGCAAACTGGGTCGAGCCGAAGACCAGTATCAGCAGGCGAATCCATACCAGCTCGTATGCGAGCCCCGTTAGGCCCGTAAGAAAGAATAAGAGCAGTATGGCTAGATCTCTATTTGTATTTGTCTCTGTATGTCCCATATCTCTATTTGTTAGGCGCTTGAAAGTGGAAACGGCGATGCCGTTTTTATTTAATAAAATAGAATAACATGAACTACGTGACTTCATAAAGTCAAATTTGGAGTTTGTCGTCTAAAATAGGGCTCAAATAGGGTTAAAATAGGCGGCTTTCGGGTTGACATGGCGGGGCTATTTCTATATCATCTGTATATTCGTATAGTTACGAGAATAATCACAATATAAAGGATTTTACGACATGAGCAATATAGAAACAGTACGCCACTCGCTTGCGCACGTATTAGCCGCAGCCGTACAGAGGCTCTACCCGGATGTCAAATTCGGCATAGGCCCTGCCATAGACGACGGCTTTTATTACGATTTCGACTTTTCCGAGCCGCTTAACGAAGAGAGCCTCAAGGCCATTCAGTCCGAGATGAAGAAGATCACCAAGCAGGGGCTCGACATTGAGAGGAGCGAGCTCTCACGTGAAGCTGCCTTGGAATTTTTCAAAGACCAGCCCTATAAGGTCGAACTGATAAACGGTCTGCCAGAGGGCGAGATCATTAGCGTCTACAAGCTTGGCGACTTTACCGATCTCTGCATGGGGCCGCATGTTGAAAATACGAAACATCTCAGGCAGAGGGCCTATAAGCTCTCTTCCGTAGCCGGCGCGTACTGGCGCGGCTCTTCCGATAATCCGATGATGCAGCGTATCTACGCGTGGGCCTTTATGGAAAAACCGGAGTTAAAGGACTATATAGCCCGCCGCGAGGAGGCTATGAAGCGCGACCACCGCCGCCTTGGCGAAGAGCTTGAGTTATTTACCGTATCCGAACTGGTCGGCAAGGGGCTTCCGCTCTTCTTGCCAAAGGGCGCGACCATAAGGCGCATCCTCGAACGCTTTATCGTGGACGAAGAGGTCAGCCGCGGTTATCTGCACGTATACTCGCCCGATCTCGGCCATAAGTCTCTCTACGAGGCCTCGGGCCACTGGCAGCACTATAAGGATTCTATGTACCCTCCGATGGACCTTGAGGGTCAGGAGTATGTGCTTCGCCCCATGACATGCCCGCACCACTTTATGATGTACAAGAGCAAGCTCAGGTCCTACCGCGACCTGCCGATGCGTTACGCCGAGCTTGCCACGCAGTTTAGACGCGAGCTATCCGGCACGCTAACGGGTCTTATAAGGGTAATGTCCTTTCACCTTGCCGACTCTCATATAATATGCCGCATGGACCAGATGGAAGAGGAATTCTCTGCCGCCGTCGAGCTTGCAGATTATGTAATGAGGGCCTTGGGTATAAGGGATGTTGTCAGCTTCCGCGCTTCACTTAGAGACGACGAGAAGGGCAAGTACGTCGACGACGACGCCCTCTGGGAGAAGGCCGAGAGTATGTTTCTCGGCGCTCTCGACAAGCTAGACCTTGAGTACGAGATAGGTCGTGGAGAGGCGGCCTTCTACGGCCCGAAGCTCGACATACAGGCCCGAAACGTTATGGGCAAAGAAGATACCATTATAACTATACAGATAGACTTCGTGCTCCCTGCGCGTTTCGATATCTCCTATACCGCCTCGGACGGCACGAAAGAGAGGCCGGTTACGATACATCGCTCTTCCATAGGTTGCATTGAGCGCACGATGGCATTCCTGATAGAGCATTACGGAGGGGCCTTCCCCTCGTGGTTCGCCCCGGTACAGGTTCGCGTGCTGACGCTCGTTGACGCGGTGGACGATTACGCCAAAGATGTAATCGTTAAGCTTAGAAAGGCCGGGCTGCGCGTCGAAGAGGACCTTCGTAACGAATCGATAGGAAAGAAGATTCGCGAGGGGCGCCTGATGCGTATACCCTACCTCGTTATCATCGGCAACAGCGAGATGGAAGCGGGCACCATCGCCGTAAGGAACCGCGACACGGGGGAGCAGACCACCCTGTCGCTCGACGACTTTATCGCCGGCGCTACAGGCGAGGTTGACGACTTCTCCTTAAAGCTTTCCGCCGGTGATGTCGCATAGCCATAGGCTGAAGATCGGCAAAAGATAGCAGGGCGTTGCCTTCCCATGTCAGAAATTTTAGCGGTAATCGGCAAGGCAATTGGCTGTTACGCAGTTTCGTCTCTCAAAATAAATACGCTTTGCGTAATATTTGAGATAATCTTGCCTGGCCGTTTGCCAATTCTCTTCCCATACTATATAGGTAGAGCTTCCTTTTTTTGCAATTGATCGAAGACGCGATCTTCGGGTATAACAGGCTTTAAGTAGATTAGTTTATCTACCGTTACGGGGCGAAAGATCTTCGGGTGAAGAGTTTCGTTCCAGCCTTCATAGTGGCGCGTGTGGCAGCCCTGGCATTCTTTGCTCGTAACGTAGCTGCGCTCTTCTCCCATGCCGCGATGCATATATAAGACGATTCCATTATAAAAGTTGTGTAAGAAAAGTGTGAAAAATCATAGACTAAGATAGTATAGAAAACTTCAAAAAGAAATGAAGATATTGAGCCGCCGAGCAGGATGAGTATCAATAGCGTTTACAAGGGAGCTGTAGAGCTTCTTGTGTGGAAGGAGAGGGTTTTCTTGGAGGTAGTCACTTTATTACCTGCGATTACCTGCAAAAAACGGGTATTATCAGAAGCGAAACGCTTATAAAAAAGCCGTCATTTATAGAAAAAATTAGTGATTCTTGCCTGGTTTTCCTGTAGAATAGAGAATCTTTAGCCAGTCTTTAACGTGAATTATCTAGAGTTAACAGAGAACAGGCTAAGCGCTAGATAATCAATCCCTTGCCGGAGTGGTGGAATAGGCAGACGCGCTGGATTCAAAATCCAGTGGGCGCAAGCTCGTGCGGGTTCGATTCCCGCCTCCGGCACCATTATAACTTAGAGAATCAACTGGTGAATTAGTGCAGCGCCGTTTTGCCCTGTCGGGTTAGCAAAGCCCTTCTCTGTGGAACGGCTGTTTTACCGCGTTGACGGAAGAGATGATTCCCCTCCCGGTACCGCTCTCAACCTGAATCTCTTTAGGCTCTTGATATTTTCTACCTCTTGAATCGGCAAAGACTACGACTGTCGGCTCCAGCAGGTTATTCCTGTTAACATCCCTTATGAGAGCCGTTTCCCCTGTCTCTAGTCTGACTATCGTTCCTATCGGGTAGATACCAACAGACTGAACGAATCTCTCAACAATTTTTTGGTCGAAATGGTCACCGCTTAATGCGAAGATACCTTTAATAACCTCTGTCGGGCACTGTTTGGTCTTATATATCCTCCTGCTTGTCATTGCATCATAAACATCCACGATGCTGACTATCTTTGCATATAGATGAATATCATCACTAGTAAGCTTATGCGGGTAGCCGCTACCGTCTGACCTTTCGTGGTGCTGCAAGACCACTTCGATAGTTTCTTCTTTGATATCGGCGCACTCGGAGAGAAGTGAAGCTCCAAGCATTGAATGTTCCTTTATATGCTCGAACTCATACTCCGTTAGTTTGCCAACCTTATTTAATACCGAGTTCTTAAGGCGCATCTTGCCCGTGTCGTGCAAGAGGGCGCCGAGTCCAAGTGACATTAAGGCTTGCTTGTCGAGCCCTATATGTCTGCCAAGGGCTAGAGAGAGGATGCAAACATTTACAGAATGTCCATATGTATAATGGTCGTAGTCCTTAAGCATGGAGAGGCTTGTAATCGCGTCCTTGTTACGAAAGATACTATCGACCATGGCTTCGACTATCTTTTCAGCTGAACTCGAATCCATGCATTTGCCCATCCTGACATCGAGCATGATATCGCTTATAATTGTCCCGGCTTTACCTTTTATATCCTTCGCAGTTCGGAGTTCCATCTCGAACCCTTCCGTATCGCTTAAGTCAACATCGTCTCTTATCTCCGAGCGGTCGCAAGCCTCGCTTACATCCTTATCCGTGCCAAGTTTATCTTTTGAGACGGGAAGCTCCCATCCGTCATTGCCGGGTAGGTTAGTGACATTTTTCCTCGGCTCTACATCTTTGTTATTAGATCTTTTTTTCGTCATGACAGTGTCTCCGGGTTGAGGTCTTTTCTTTTGCTTAACTTCTATATTAATAAAGGCATATCTGTATCCTAAGTCAAAAAGTCTTTTTAGTTCACCTTTATCTCTTACTCGTGCATTAACCATTACGGAACCTTCCGGGCCTTCGGCTTCTTTACTATAGCCGTGGACATAGGTTCCGGTGTGGAGGTTTTTTATGGGTATCTTAGAGGTGGTCCCGGTTGTTTGGACAGCTTAGCGGCATAAATAAGGTGGAAAGCCATGCTGGTTAAGCCGCCATTATTGAAGAGCGGCTGTGATAGCCAGCTCTTGGTTTCTGCCAGTATGCCTCATACGGTGTCTTAT
>JAJCZF010000060.1 GCA_029262535.1 Deltaproteobacteria bacterium | reverse complement strand
AACCTCTCACGTCGGACGAGTGCGAGGAGGTCTCCGAGCTGCTTCTGCTTCGCGACCCGGAGTGTGAAGAGATTACCATACGGCTCGACCAGAAGAAGGTCACCTGCCTCCTGCCCGCCTCGGCAAAGGACGGAACCTTTCCCGAACCACCCGCAAGGTTAATAGATATAGTAAAGAAGAATCTCGCCCGCGCGGGAATCGCCGGCGACAAGGGCATCCAGGTCGTATGGCTGGTGCCCAAGGACCCGGTCTGGGGCAGCCTCTTTCAGGTGGCGCTCTATGAAGAGACCGGATTTTTCCCTGTGACGGTCCACCGCTGGCGCTTCGACGGCGAATCGATGGTCAAAAAAGGCCTGGTAATAATGGACGGCCAAGGCATGATGGCCAGCCGGGATTAGGCCCCCACATCCGGAGGCCGGCTCTTAATAGCAGACCCTCGGCACTGCACCTAATATGAGAAGAAATCATCTAACAATAAAAGAGTTCTCCTTAGTCTTCGTAGTCCTTGCGCTCGGCATCTTTTCAATCTATTCCAATATTTTTGAAGCCCCATTTGTCTTCGATGATATCGGTAATATTGTTGAAAATAATAAGATAAAAAACCTGTCCAACCTGTGGCCGCCGGTCGACACCAGGTATATTACATACCTAACCTTCTCCTTAAACTACTACATAGGCGGCCTGGACCCCTTTGGCTATCATTTAGTCAATATCATAATTCATCTCGCTAATTCGGTTATTGTTTTTCTGCTAGTTCTAACTCTCTTTAAAACTCCATGGGTTAGGAGTACGAAGACTGAGAGGCTCGAAGAGATAGCATTCGCAGTGGCAGTTACCACAGCATTGGTATTTGCATTTCACCCGGTTCATACGAGTGCGGTAACGTACGTAACACAGCGCTTTGCAGCTCTGGCGACGGCCTTTTATATCTTATCTCTTCTGCTCTATCTTAGGTGGAGACTGGCGCATTATTCTGACGATAAGCATCTTCGGCGCAGCTTGATCTATCTTCTTCCGGCTCTAGCGGCGGCCTTATGCGCACAGGCTACGAAGGAGATCAGCTTTACGTTACCCTTTGTCATAGTCCTTTTTGAGTTTGTATTCTATACAGGCCGTATCGGGAAGAGGATCTTATACTTAACCCCATTTTTGGTAACCCTTATAACAATCCCGGTTCTATTTCTGGCATCCAGTTATTATAGCGATGCCTCGGTCTCAGCCATTACAGAGATTAACAAGGGCTTCATTGCTGACGAAGGACCTGTATCGAGATACTCTTATCTTATTACCGAGTTTAGGGTAATCTTTACATATTTCCGCTTAATGCTCTTCCCTATTAATCAACATTTAGATTATGCGTACCCGCTCTTCGAGACCTTTCTTAATCCAAGAGTCTTCATTTCATTTACCTTGCTTCTTGCATTAATTCTTTTCTCTATCTACCTCTTTATAAAGTCTCGCAGAGAAAAGAATCTCTTATATCTTTTAATGACAATGGGAGTATTCTGGTTTTTTATAACTATCTCCATCGAGTCATCTATAATCCCTTTATTTAACGACGTAATATTCGAACACAGGCTCTATCTTCCTTCGATTGGTTTTATTCTGTCTCTCTCTACTTTGCTTCTTTACGTTATTTTTTCTTTAAAGAAGAAGTTGGCTCTAAAACGTTCGGTTATGTCCACTTACTATACTATTCTTGTACTTATTCTAATCGCTCTATCTGTGACGGCATATTCTAGAAATATGGTTTGGCAGAGCGCAAGAACACTTTGGGAAGATTCGGTAGCAAAGAGCCCGGAAAAGCCACGACCACATTACAACCTTGGCGTAATATATAGCGACGAAGGGTTGTTTGAGAAGGCCAAGATAGAGTTCCGAACCGTCATAGATCTTTATCCTGCCAGTTCAACTGCGCATAATAATCTTGGAAATATCTACTATCTTGAAGGTAAGATAATGAAGGCATTTTATGAGTATAAAGATGCCCTAAAATACGATCCTGATAATATAGAAGCCAATTATAATCTTGGCAATATATATGAATCTTTGGGTAATATTAAAGAATCCAGAAAATATTATAGAATCTTTATAGAAAACGCAACCCCTTCATATAGCCAACAGGTATATGAGGTTAAATCAAAAATCATGCCGGCGCCATAGAAGCTTTAGTGATTCCCCCGCTCCCCCTTTGGCACCGACGGGAAGCTCATGATAAATATGATGACGCCGATAGCTACGACACCCATTGTGATCTTCAGGTAGGGGGGCTTAATTACGAATATTGCGGAAAAGGCTATGAATAGTACGATCATAGAGATGGCTACGGCCTTGACCTTTGGCCTTATACAGTGGTTTGAGTGCCAGTCGTCTATTATGGGGCCGAAGATACGGTTATTTAAGAGAGTGTTGTAGAAGCGGTCGGAGCTGCGGGCGTAACAGGCCGTGGCGAGCAGTAGGAAGGGTGTCGTCGGGAGTACCGGAAGTATAACACCCGCAACGGCGATAGCGACAAAGAGCGTGCCGAGAAAGAAGAGAAAGAGGCGCATTGTGCGCGACGAATGGACCTCGACCCTCTTTCGTGCGCGTGCTTCGGACACCTCTTTACTCCTTTTCGTCCCTAGGTCCGGCCTTGCCACAGGCTTCGCCCTCAATTCCTGAAGTACGACCGTAGGTGACGATATCCCGGAGCGGTTTTCTCTCTTTATTTATTCTCTTAAGTTCTTCGGAGGGGTAGCCGAGCGTGATGAGTCCGACCAGCTCAAGGCCGTCCGCATAGCCGAGGATAGACTTAACTTTGTCCGTGTCCACGGCGGCTATCCAACATGCGCCGAGCCCTTCGGCGGTCGCCGCTCCTATCATCTCGGTGAGCGCTATCGTTACATCCACCCATGCGTAGTTCTTATTATCCTCTTTCCTCGTCCATGAGTTGGACGGGTCGGCCAGGGCCGCGATGACGACGGGGGCCGACTTAAAGGACTCTTTATAAAAGACCGAGTTGAACTCTTCGCGCACCGGGTCGTCCGATTTTATTACGATAAAGTGCCAAGGCTGACAGTTGGCAGCGCTCTGGGCGCGACGAAGTATCTCTAAAAGCCTGTGGAGCACGATTTCTTCTATTGGGTCTTCGGAGTACTCCCGAATGCTTCTTCGCCGGTCGTAGAGTTCGTAAAATATTTTTAGTTTATCATCCATTGTTCTATTGTGGTGACGGCCTTGATCTCTCTTTAGATTAACGCATCTACAAATTCTTTGGCGTTAAAGTCTCTGAGGTCGTCTACCGATTCTCCGACACCTATGAGCCTTACTGGGATATTGAGTTCTTTTGCGATTGCGACAATTATGCCGCCCTTTGCCGTACCGTCGAGCTTGGTGATGGCGATGCCTGTTAGGCCGACGGCTTCGTTAAATATCTTTGCCTGATTCAGGGCGTTCTGTCCGGTGGAGGCGTCGAGCACAAGCAGGTTTTCGTGTGGCGCTCCGGGTATCTCACGGTCTACGACGCGCCTGATCTTTTTTAGCTCTTCTATGAGGTTTGTCTTTGTGTGGAGCCGCCCGGCTGTGTCGAGAAGTACTACGTCGGCGCCCCTGGCCTTGGCGCTCTTCATGGCGTCGAAGGCTACGGCTCCGGGGTCTCCGCCGGCCTTCTGTTTGATTATAGTAGAGCCGGTGCGTTCGCTCCAAAGCTCAAGTTGTTCTATGGCGGCGGCGCGGAATGTATCTCCGGCGGCAAGCGTTACGCTCTTACCTTCGGAAGCAAAGCGTGAGGCAAGCTTTCCGATCGTTGTGGTCTTACCCACGCCGTTTACGCCAAGTACCATAATGACGTGCGGGGCCGGGCCGACCTTAAGCGGCTCTTCGACCTTAACCAGTATCTTGTGAAGGTCTTCGCGAAGACGCGCCTTTACGGCCTCTATATCCCACTTGCCAAAGTCTTCTCTCAGGCCGTCTACGATCTCAATGGCGGTATTTACGCCTACGTCGGATAGTATGAGGGCCTCTTCGAGCTGTTCGAGCGCCTCTTCGCGCGAAACACCCTTTACCGCGCTCTCAACCGCGCCTACTATGGCGTTATGGCTCCTGACGAGCTTCTTTTTTATACTTTGAAAAAGTCCCATAATCTTCCTTTTACTTGCCGGTGCTATCTCTCTCTTTCGGCGACTTCGACAGACGTCTATCAAGCTCCCGAAGGCCGTATTCAATGCCGCCGTATGCGGTAATCAGTGCGACGACTAAGTATAACACGTTATGCGCGGGCAGGGTAAAGAGCAGGCTCGCTACCGTAACCGCCTGAAGAAATGTCGTGACCTTGCCCGCAATCATGGGCTCGATATTTACTCCGGCGCCTGAGCGACGAAGCATGATAATGCCAAAAAGCATAAAGAGGTCTCTTGTAAGTACGACCGCGCCGAGCCATACTGGAAGGTGCCCCGCATATGCTAGTACGACAAAGGCCGAACTCATTAATAGCTTGTCGGCAAGGGGGTCCAGAGTTGCGCCAAGTGAAGATTGCCAGGAAAAACGTCTGGCGAGATAACCGTCGAAAAAGTCTGTCGCTGCCGCGGCTATAAAGAGGAGAAGGGCTGTATGTAGATTACCTGCCGCTACCAGGAGAACAAAAAAGGGTATGGATAATATCCTGAGTGCGGTTAAGAGGTTAGGAATCGTTATCAGCTCTATTCCAGCCATTCAAAGTACTCTTTTTTCTTTGTTCTAACTATAATGGACGGTAGTGTATAAAAGACCTCGTCTAGCACTCTTTGTATTCTAGGCTCGTAGGCCTTGATGACGGCAAGCTCTACCTGGGATTTGTCGAATCTGACATCTCCCTCACGCGTATCGTGCGAAGCTCGCCAGAGGCGCGTTCCGTCTTTGGCGTAAAGGGAGAACTCTCCACCGAGTTTCAAATGGGCGTAGGTGACGATCTGCTTAACATCCCAGGTAGAGATCTTGATGTAAAGCACGGCATCAACCTTTAGTATCTTTGCCGCCTCTGCCGGGGTGATGCTGAGTTTTTCGCCTTCTATCTTATCGATCAGCTTCTTATCTACCAATTCTGTCGGCAGTACTGCATAGTTTCGTTCTTGAAGTTTCTGTTCGACGATATCACGAAAAAGAGTCTTTACTTCAGGTTCCACTTCGGAGGCCCCTATGGGCAGCACGGCGACTGTCCGCGGGTTGTACTGTCTGTATGCGCTCGAAAGATCGTGAGAGACCTTCTTGCCGCATCCTGTAAGAGCGCCGATCAGGGTAATGGAGAAGAGTAATAAAAAAACCTTTTTCATATTTGTCAGTCCTTAGTGGTCTTTTCAGACTTGATTATTATGCTATTTCTTCCGCCCGGTATAAGGTCGTACCCGGCAGTATCTTCCAGTGTGCGAAGCCTTTCAAGTAACAGGTGCGGGTTGCCCCATACCTCTGCCGTTAGCGTGGCCTTGCCCCTTGAAAACGAGTTGGCCGATGTTCCCTTTACTATATCCACGGACTCAATGGAGCTCTTGAGCCTTGAAAACTCTTTAAAATCAGTTACATCCACAAAGACGAGCTTTATGCGAGCCGTGCGTTCAGAGACAAAGGGGCTCGGTTTAAAGAGTGTTTGCTTAAGGCTCTTTGCGTCAATATTGGCCTCTATCCAAACATGGTAGAGCATAAGGCCCGGCCTCTGTGACTCGGCTGTCATAGAGGCGGAGGCGGAGGCGGCTCCATCTTCGGTTTCCGGTGTGCTTTCCGAAGGGGCGATATTGTCTTCGGCCTCCATCTTTAGGCCAGGTTCTTTTTCGCTCTCTTCGATCACTACCATATTGGCTGGCGGCGGGCTACTCATAAGTCCGTCCTCAACGACGAGGTGGGTGATCCAGCCTTCCGAGAGTACGCGGTAGTCGAGCACATATCCGATAATATTTTTAAGGATCTCGGCAGAGTCTACATCCGGGTCCGGGTCGTTTGCCGGGTCCTTGGCGAGTATGTCATATGTCTCGGCTATGGCGCTCTTAAGGGCGGCGTCGAGTGCGGTGCTCTTGACCTCAACTTCGTCTGGAAGCCTGTAGGAGCGCCCCTCTCCCTTGACCCTTAACATATCCGGAGTCTCTGCGAGCGAGAGTGAATAGGACGACAAGAAGAAGAGAAGCGTGACCGTAAAAGCGAATACTATTTTTATTCTTTTAAGAAACATCTTTTCCTAAATACTAAGGGATCGCTGATCTATTCGTGAACTCGTATCTTGTGTCTAAAATGTCCAGCTTCCGCGTTGCGAATCTTAGAAGTAGCTTGCTATTACTTGCAATTCGCGCCTTGAATCTGAACATTTTCGGTCACAACCTACTTCGTCCAGAATAAATCAGAGACTCCCTAAGCGAAATGTTCGGCAATGGCGCGCTCTATTTGTTCATATAGCTCAACCCGGTCGCACTTATCCATTTCTATCCAGTTTATGTCCTCGTCGCTGCGAAACCACGTCAGTTGTCTCTTTGCGAAGTTGCGTGTATTTTTCTTTATGAGCCTTGTGGCCTCTGCGAGTGTTCTTCTACCCGCTATATAAGCCGTAATCTCTTTATACCCCAAACCCTGCATGGGCTTCAAGTCTTCTCTGTAACCGCGCTTGAGAAGTCCTTCTACTTCGGCGACCAGCCCGTCCTTTATCATCTGGTCAACGCGCTCTTCTATGCGTTCGTAGAGCGCTTTTCGCGTCATCTTGATGGCGATCTTCAGCGTTTCATAGGGGCGCTCCGCAAAACTGTGTTCTGCCTGAAGCTCTGATAGAGGTCTGCCGGTAAGGTAAGAGACCTCTAAGGCCCTTATGATGCGTACGCGGTTATTTGGATGTATGCGTGTGGCCGACAGGGGGTCTACGGCCTGCAATCGTTCATAAAGTACCTGGCCGCCCTTTTCTTCGGCCTCGGCAGTGAGGCGCGCTCGGAACTCCGAATCTTCACCCGGACCTTTTAGAAGCCCCTTGGTAAGCACCCTTATATATAGACCGGAACCACCCACGACAAAAGGTCTCGCGCCGCGTCTGCTTATCTCCTCGATGGCGCGTGAGGCGTCTTCTCTAAATAGCGCCGCCGTGTAGTCTTCGTCGGGCGATACTATATCTATCAGGTGGTGCGGGACCCGTTCTTGTTCTTCTTTAGAGGGTTTGGCCGTGCCTATGTCGAGCCCTTTGTAGAGCTGCATCGAGTCGGCGTTTATTATCTCGCCTGTCTGCCCGCCTGAGTTAGACAGGCGCTCACATAGGTCCATGGCCAGCCCGGACTTGCCCGAGGCCGTCGGCCCGGTGATTATTACTATTCTGATCTTTTCGGCCATATGGTTTTATGCCTCGGCCCGATAAAGCTGTGCCGACCGGAGAGTCCTCTCCGGTCGGCACATAAAATAATTAAAGGTTTGTAAGAACCTTACTTCTTTATCATTACCGCCTTATCGACATCTATAAAGGGCATTGCGCCGCCGGTGACCTGCGGCAGGCGTCCGTCCCACTTCTCAATGGCGCGAAGTTGCAGGATCTCAGCGTTGATAGTCTCTCTCTGTATCCTCTGCCCTTCGGCTTCGGCACGTGCTCGCGTTAGCTTCTGCTCGGCTTCGATCTTGATACGGTCGAGGTCGCGTGTGGCCTTGAGCGCCTGTTGTTCGGCGGTCTGCTTATCTTCAATCGCATCGTTAAAGGAGCGGGAGAAGGAGAAGTCGACGATATTGAACTCGTCAATTATTATGTCAAAGGGTTTTACGCGTGTGATGAGGTTGGCCTTGATTACCTCTGAGACCTCTTCTCTGCGCGTTATGAGCTCTTCGGCGGTAAAGCGCGCCGTTGCGGACTTGACCGATTCCTGTACGGCAGGGTCGATGATGCGCTCCTTGAAGTATATGCCTATCTCCTGATAGACCTTGTTGACCTTTTCCGGGTCTATGTGATAGTTGACGGCTATGGTCGAAGAGACCATCTGAAGGTCTTTACTGGAGGCGGTCGAGTCGGTCTGCGCCTTCTGTATCCTGACGTCTACCGGGATTATCGTCTCTATGAAGGGCATCTTGAAATGTATTCCCTCGTCTAGTATGACATCCTTTATGCCGCCGAACTTACTAAACATGACCCCCCTGTATCCCGCCCCGACCGTCTCAAAGGCCGAACTCAAAAGAACGAGTATAAATAGCGCTACGACTATAACTACTACGAACTTGGAACCCTTGTTAATAATCTTATCGGGCTTTATCTCAAAAACATCTGCCATCAGCTATTTCCTCCGTGGGTTTGTGGCCTTGGTACGATAAAAAAAAGTTAGAAGACAATTTAGCACAGAGAGCTCACGAAAGCAACAGAAGTCGGGGGTGGGTAGTGGGCTTGTTGCAATACCTGGCTAATTCAATTATAATTAGCCAAGTTGTTACTCCCTTAGAGCGGTTTTCCTAAAATTTTTTCTTTTTATATTCAGGTTAAATAATGCTTTAGAACCATCTTCCACCAAAAAGGGGGTAGGCGTGTCCGGTTATAATTATAAGAAAGATCTTCTAGCAGAGATAGGCAGGGCCGCGAGGTCGTACGGGGTTTTTGCGGTGGTTGCGGTTGCATTATTGTTTGCAGTGTCCTGTGGTAAGGAAGAACCGTGGGTCGAACCGATTGAAAAAGCCTATAAACTTTATTCGAAACAACGCTATGAAGAGTCGATACGGTCAGGCGAATATGGATTGAAGCTTGAAGAAGCTGCTCTTGGAGAATACCCTGAACTGGCAGGAACCTATTATATACTGGCTCTATCAAATAAGGCTCTCGGCAATTACGCTGAGGCGGAATCTCTAAATAAACGTGCTCTAAAACTTCTTGAGAAGGGCTCCGGGAAAGACTCTTTGCGGTTATGGACCATAAAGACCATACACAATCTGGCAGTACTCTATGTAGAACAGGGTAGATTCGATGAAGCGATTCCGCTTCAGAAGAAAGCTCTTGAGATGTTTGAGAATTTAAAGAATCAGGATGAACTATTGTTGATGGCCTATCGTAGGGACCTGCTCTCTTCATACTATGGGGCAGGTTACCTGGCCGAAGCAGAGGCTTACGGCGAGCACCTTCTTACCATAGCAGAGGAAGGTTTTAATGATGCGCCGTTCCCCACGGCCAAGTTGGTTGTCACCCTGAACGATCTATCGTTCATATACGGTGAAACGGGTAGGTATGTGGAGGCCGAGACTCATTTTAAGCGGTCGTTGGATATCACGAAGAAAAAGTTATCTTCAGAGCCTGAAATCTTAACGGAAATCTTTTTAGGGTTATTCGAAGTATATGATGCCAGTGGCGACAGAGCCAAAGCCGACCTCGCTCTTAAGCGGGTGCTTGAGATCATGCCTAAAAGTCCTCTTTCAGAGCACAGTGGTATACAATTCTACCGAAAGAACCGCTTTAGGGCTTACTATGATGCTGGTAACCTTGATCGCGCATCGCTTATAGCACGTCGAGCCCTGAAAGTAGCAGAAAAATCTTATGAAAAAGATAAGGGTGCGGCAGCTTCTCTCGTGAAGGCTCTTAACAATAGCCCTCTCCTTTATACAGTTAGAAAGAAACGTGAATATAAGAAGGCGGAATCCATTCTAAAGAGATCTTTGTCGATTGCGGAGGGCGATCTTGGGCCGGACCATTTAGCCGTTGCTGAAACCTTGACTCTGCTATCAAGGATCTATCATGCTCAAAATAGGGGCTCTGACACAGAGTTGCTTATCAAGCGATCACTTGAGATTAGGGGTAAGCTCTAGTCAGGGTTCTCTTTTTATATTGACCGGAGTAATGTCCCTCTTTTTCATTGACACCCCGCCTCTATTCTGTCATCCTATTAAGAGAGACTAAAACTTTTATATTCAGGAGAGCTAGCTATGTTCGGACTCGGTTCTACCGAACTTATAATCATATTTCTTATCATCGTTGTCCTCTTCGGCGCTAGTAAGCTGCCGGGTATAGGGGGCGGTCTGGGTTCGGCCATCAAGAACTTTAAGAAGGCAACGGGCGACGATAGCACAGACGACCTGAAGACAAAGGACGACAAGAAGGCCTGACGGCCTCTATATAAGAGCTTTACGAAGACCGGCACGGGATATATCCCTGCCGGTTTTTTATATGGAGTCATAGGCAGTGTCTCACTTTGAAAAATAGACCGTGTGTCATTCTGAGCGCAGCGAAGAATCTCGTGCCATGAGCGGCTCCACACCTGAGACCCTTCGCTACGCTCAGGGTGACATTTTGCTTTTTCGATGCTCTTAAATTCAAAG
>JAJCZF010000059.1 GCA_029262535.1 Deltaproteobacteria bacterium | reverse complement strand
CCCCCTCAAATAGTCCCCGCTCCTCACCTTCTTTTCTTAATTCATATAAAAATTTAATCGGAAATGGTCGCGCAAGAGCACGGCTGGCTTAGAAAAGGGTTTGCTAAAGAGGCAGGCCTTATCTTTTGACCTTCTTAACCTTGTAACTGGTGCTATTTATTACCTTTACTATCTCCATGGCCGTCACCTGGTCGGCCCTGTAGCGTATGCGGATATCATATCCCTTGATCTTTACGTCGGCCTGATTTATACCGTCCAGCCGCATAAGCTTAGTACGCAGACTAATCCCGCATATAGAGCAGATCTCCTTATCGACCATAATTGTAATATTTTCAAAACTTATGGCATGAACCGTTGTGGATAGGCTCAGGAAGAGAAAGAAGAGTATAGTTGTAAAGATCTTTTTCATAGAGATAAACTCCTTAGAAGCATTATCTCATATTATAAGATCTATTAAAGAAAATAAAAGGCGCTTCTTAAGTTTTGCGTCCTTTAATAGAATGGGAAGAAGCACAGGAATCATTATAAAAGCAGAGTAGCTGGATAAAAGCGTATATTATTAGATGATTATGAATATTGTAAAGATTATTAAAGAAGATAGCTTAAATAGAGCCGGGACGCGGAGTAAAGATTATCAGAGACTGACAGCCCGCAAACGCGAGACTTACCCCGCAGACTGTGCGGTGAGGTGGAGGCGGCGATCGGATTTGAACCGATGAATCACGGTGTTGCAGACCGCTCCCTTAGCCACTTGGGTACGCCGCCATAGGTAAATCAATATTCTAATATAGTAAATTAACGACCTATTTGTCAAGCCAATAGCGACAGATCGACGATAAGAGCGCCTGTTTTCGTAATAATGGCGCGACCCGGCGCGGATGAACAAATCTCAGAGCTCTAGAAAACCGCCCCATGACATTGGCTCCGCACACAGTACTGCGCGACATACCCCCCTGCACACCACCCGGCGCGGACAATAGACTAAGAGCCTCTTATAAAACCCACCCCGCGACATAGGGACCGGGCCCGGCCCGGCGCGAAATAGTCCCCTGCATACTACCCGGCGCGGACTATAGACTAAGAGCCTCTTATAAAACCCGCCCCGCGAAATTGGGACCGGGCCCGGCCCGGCGAGACATACCCCCTGCACACCACCCGGCGCGGACCATAGACTAAGAGCCTCCCATAAAACCCGCCCCGCGACATAGGGACCGGGCCCGGCCCGGCGAGAAATTGGCTCCGGGCACTGCCCGGCGGCCCGGCGGTTATTGGCTAAAGATATTTGTTGCTATAAAGAGGACTACCGAGGCTATGATGAGGCGCGATATGAATTTTTGGCCTTTTTCGCCAGAGTAGTAGGTGCGGATATAGTGGGCGTAACCTATGCGTATGGCGCAGTATATGCCGAATAAGACGATAAAGAGGGCAAGTCCGGCGAGAAAATAGGCCCCTTTCATATCATCGACGCTTGAGGCTCGCGCAAAGTACTCCATGGCCGTGGCCCCGCCGAGAAAGGCGGTGCAAAGACGCCAGAAGAGGTCATAGGTCGAGAGCCAGATGAGGAAGAAGAGAACGAAATCCACAATCACCACATACGGCCATACCGTAAAGGTCGTACCGGCCTTAAGACGGAAGATGAGTATCAAGAGGTCAAGAACTGTGACCGCGATCAGTATTAGAGCGTATTTATGCAGGTAATTAACGTATGGGTCTTTTGCCATCGGTTCGAGAGGTTTCCTTTCAGATATCTAAAGCAAATTATTCTATCATATAAGCGGCATGTCAGACCATATAATTATAGAGCGGCAGAGAAGTCGGCCTTTAATAGAGTTTTCCCTCATCTCTTTTTTTGATATAACCCCTTATCTCTTCGGCAAGCGGGCTCTTCGGGTACTCGTCTTCGAGCTTTTCGAGATATTTACGCACAAGCGGCTCGCGGTCGAAGTATAGATGTATATTTGCGATAAAGTATATAACTACTTCCCGTTTAGGCGTGGGCAGTTCGTTTGCGAGGATCTTTTCAAGGACCTTGAGGGCGCGCGCCATCTTATCTTCGTACATATAGGCCACGCCGAGACGAAAGAGGACCGAGGCGTCCTTCTCGTACTTCGGCTCAATATCAATAAGCTTCTCAAGCTCTTCTATAAGGAGCTTATGCTCTTTAAGGTGATCATATGTAATAGCGAGATCATATGTCGCCTCTACAAGCTCTTCAGGTTCTATCGCCTTTGAATCGACGGCCCCTTTAAAGGCGTCGCGCGCGCTATTGAACTTGTTAAGCTTGTAATAAGAACGCCCAATGGCTAGTAGCAAGCGGGTATAGTCGTGACTATCCGGGGCGATATGATCTAGGGCGTTCTTAAGGTGATAGATCGCCAGACGGCTCTCTCCCTTGGACTCATAGAGCATACCGACGCTATACTCAATCGAAGACTGGTAGTCTGTGGCGCGAACGAGCGTCGGCCTGTAATGTACCTTGTCGAGCGCTTGCAGAAAGCTCTCTATTGCGCTTTCAATATTGCCTTTCTCTTCGTAGAGATGCCCAAGACCGGCATATATCTCCGACAGATAGGTCTTTGATCTTTTGCATGTCCGGGCAGCCTCCTCATAATAGGCCTCTGCCTCGTCGTACTTTTTCATCAATCTCGACGCGTCACCTACGCAAAGCAGGCTATAGGCGCGCTCGTCGTCCTCGACAGACTGGTCGCGCTCCCAAGTCGCCTTTATGATCTCAAGCGACTTTAGAGAGGCGGCGAGCGCCTCTTCGTAATCTTTCGACAAGAGATAAAAACGCTCGATAAGGTGATATATGGAGTGAAGGCGATCGAAATCAGGAAAGTTTTCCGGTATAAGCAGCAATGCCCGAAGGCCGCGCTCTCTATAGGCTTCTGCCTTTTCACCTTCATACTCGTCGGTTAGATAAAGGGCGCAAAGAGCTGTAAGCTCCAGCGCGTGGACCTCATCGGAATGCGGCGCAAGCAGTTCGAGGGCGGCAACGAAGCAACTCGCGGCCTCGCCCATGGCGACACCGGAAGTTTCGGGGGCATCGGAAAGCGCAGGTCGAGAAGATTTAAGCTCGATCATGCAGACGCCCATATTATAGAGTATCTCGGCGCGTTCTATATCGGTGGCCTCGATATCCATAGAACCCGCATAGAGATGCAAGAGATCCTCGTAACGGGCCTCTACAAGGTATATATAGCCTAGCTCTATATAGGCCTTTATATCGGCCTCGCCGGGACCGGCCTGCTCGATACGAAGAAGTAGCTCTTTCTCTCTAGGGTCTCTCTTTTCAAGGAATGGAAATTTCATTATCTAAGAGGCTCCTGTCAAAAGCGGTTCGCCAGAGTCGCACGCAGGTGGATGAGCTTTTAATATACACAAGGTCCCTTCGGTATATAGATTTTTTAGAGATTCGTCCATAAGGGCTCTTTAACCTACTCCAGCAAGCTCAAGACGACCCTGCCATCGGTCGCGCATTACGCGCGTGACGCGCTCCCATTCGGGACCTGCGCGGTCTGCGCTCTTCAGGTACTCTACGGCGTCGGCTCGCGCGGACTTTAAGAGATTCAGGTCGGTGAGCGTCTCTTTTAACCTGAAATCGGGCAGACCCGACTGGCGCGCTCCGAGGAAGTTGCCGGGGCCGCGTATCTCAAGGTCCGCCTCGGCTATAATAAAACCGTCGGTCGTCTCTTCCATCACCTTTAAACGCCTGAGGGCGTCATCCGATTTAGTCCACTGGGCCAGCAGTATACAACGCGAAGCTCGTTCTCCCCTGCCCACTCGCCCGCGTAGCTGATGTAGCTGCGCAAGACCGAAACGCTCGGCATGTTCAATGATCATCAGCGAGGCGTTCGGCACGTCGACGCCGACCTCTATGACGGTCGTCGCGACAAGGATATCGGACTCACCCGCCTTAAAAGCCGCCATAACCGCTTCTTTTTCTTCACTTTTCATGCGACCGTGAAGCAGCGCGACCTTATAGTCGGGAAAGACATCCGAAGCTAAATGATCCCTCATACGTGTCGCGTCAAGCAGGGGCAGCTCCTCGCTCTCTTCTACTAAAGGGTAGACGATATATGCCTGCCCTCCTGCCTTTATCTCCTTTTTTAGAGCGACGTAGGCCGATTTACGTTGCTTCTCACGCATTATCGTCGTCTCGACGGGAGTGCGACCGGGCGGCATCTCGTCTATTATAGATACGTCCATCTCGCCAAAGATGGTCATGGCGAGCGTGCGCGGTATAGGCGTAGCGGTCATAAGCAGTATATCGGGTGTCGGCCTGTTAATATCGTCTGCATCGACAGCTCCATCGGAGGGTTGAGACTTTTTCTGTATAGCGGCGCGTTGCAGGACTCCGAAACGGTGCTGTTCGTCTACGACGGCAAGCCCTAACTTAAAGAAATCGACATCGCGCTGGATCAGGGCATGGGTTCCTATAATAAGCGAAACCGTGCCATCCGCGATTGCGGCGAGCTTTTCAGACCTCTCTTTGGCGCGAAGGCCGCCCTTTAAGAGGACGGTCTCTATTCCAAGCGGCTCTATGTAGCTCTTTATATTAAGGAAATGTTGTTCGGCAAGTATCTCGGTAGGGGCCATTATCGCGGCCTGATATCCACAGTCTATGGCCCTGAGCGCGGCCATGAGAGAGACAAGCGTCTTGCCCGAACCCACATCGCCCTGCAATAGGCGGTGCATCGGGTGCGGCGCGGCCATATCCTTAGAAATCTCATCAAAGACCCTCGTCTGTGCGCCGGTAGGTTTAAATGGCAGATTTTTGAGTAATTTAGAGACAAGGCCGTTCTTCTTGGGTAGAAAACCTAAACCGGCCTCAAGCCCTATATTCTCGCGTTTTAAGCCAAGTCCGAGTTCGAGAGAAAATAGCTCGTCAAAGACCAGGCTTCTTCTTGCTACCGGATCTGGCATGGAGTTTTCACTACTGCCGGCCTTATGGATATCTATAAAAGCCGCACTATTATCCATAAGTGAGCGTGACCTTCTTACGAAATCAGGAAGGCCGCTTTCGGCATATTGCGCATATCCGTTAACGGCCCTTCTTAAGATCTTTCGGATCGTCTTTTGATGCAGGTTTTCAATCTGGGAATATACAGGCACGACTCCCCCGATATCCACGGCGACTGTTTCGTCCTTCTCGCCAAGAAACTCTACATCGGGATGCAACATCTCTTTCTTTGCGCCGTAAGCCGTGACCGGACCGTAGAGCAGGACCTTTCGGCCCTTTTTATAAAGGCCGTCCATATAACTCTGTTTGAAGTTAAACCATTTGGCAACCAGTATGCCGGTCCCGTCTGTAATAGCGACTTCATATAAGCGGCGACGACCATAGCGGGAGGCGCCGGAAAGCATCACCTCACCTAATGTAATACCTGAACTTCCTACTATAAGCTCTCGTATCTTCTTTATATCTCTTCTGTCCTCATATCTTATAGGTATATAGTAGAGCAGGTCTTCGACCGTACTTATACCCTTCTTAATAAGCTTCTTTTCAAGGCCAGGTCCTATGCCTTTAATCTCGATAATAGGGGTTTTTAGGCTCTTTTTTTCATTTTGCGAAGCTATTTTGGCGTTTTGAGGGGGCTTTTTTGCGGTTTTAGGTTCTTTTATTAGTTTTTCTTGTGCTTTTGACTTATTCAAGGGGGTATTCACCCTCTTCTGGCCCTTTTTAGGGCTCTCTTCTTGCGATTTCAAGGACTGGAGAATATCAGGTGTTATAGCTCCGTCTATACCCGAAACTCCATTTGCCAGAGAAGAGATACGCTCAAGCAGCTTTAAACCAGACTCGATACGGCCCCTCTTATCGGCTTCATCGAGCTTATCAAAGGCAAGAAAGAGCCCTTTTAATTCTAGAAAAGCGGCTGCGACAAGGCCGTCCGGCTCAATCTTAAGACCCTCGTCTGAGAGTCTTATAACGAGCGGTCCAAGCTCTTTTAGTGAGTTCAGACGCGCAAAGTCGTTCTTTGATGCAAATTGAAAGGGTTTTAAGAGGGTCTCGACTATCTCCTGCAGGCCCATAGGCTATCCGTCTCTATCTCTACGAGGCCGAGCTTCTTTGGATAAGCTCCTTGTGGTACTCCTGGATCGACTTTACCGTGAGGCCGCCACCCTGAATCTCTTTAATGCCCATTACGGCTGTCTTTGCCGCGGCTACGGTCGTAAAGTAAGGTATGGCGTATTCGAGCGAACTTCTTCTAATCGAAAACGAATCGGCTATAGACTTCTCGCCGACCGTGGTATTAATGACCATATCGACCTGATTCGACTTTATACGGTCTACGATATCGGGCCTGCCGTCGCCGACCTTCTTTACCATCTCGGCATCTACATGGTGCTCGCGCAAGTAAGACTCCGTGCCGGCGGTCGCTATGATGCTAAAACCGGCCTCCTTGATATCACGCGCTATCTCTACCATATAGGGCTTGTCGTCGTCTTTAACACTTATAAAGACGGTCCCCTTGAGCGGCATGGTATTTCCGGCAGATATCTGAGCCTTGGCGAATGCCCCGCCGAAATCTTCGGCTATGCCCATTACCTCTCCTGTGCTCTTCATCTCCGGCCCCAGCAGGCTGTCTACTCCGGGAAACTTAATAAATGGGAATACGGCCTCTTTAACGGCGGTATAGTGGGGCGCTACCTCTTCGGTAAAGCCTAATTCTTTCAAAGTCTTACCGACCATCACCTGCGTTGCGAGCTTTGCAAGCGGTTTATATATGGTCTTACTGACATAAGGTATGGTGCGCGAGGCCCGCGGGTTGACTTCAATGATATATATATCGTCGCCCTTTACGGCGAACTGCACATTCATTAGTCCAATAACGCCAAGCTCCATTGCGAGAGCCTTGGCCTGAGTCCGTATTTGGTCAAGTATATCGGGCTGGAGCGAATAGGGGGGTATGGAGCAGGCCGAATCGCCGGAATGAACTCCGGCCTCTTCGATATGTTCCATTATGCCGCTGATTACGGCGTCTCTGCCGTCGCATATTACGTCGCAATCGACCTCGATAGCCCCTGCAAGGAAGCAGTCGATCAATATCGGATGCTCCGGCGAGGCCTCGACAGCCTTGGTCATATATTCAATTAAGGCGGACTCGTCATAGACTATGACCATTGCCCGCCCGCCGAGCACATAGGAGGGGCGCACCATAACAGGATAACCAATGCGCCCCGCTATCGTTACAGATTCGTCAATGGAGCGCGCAGTGCCGCTATCGGGGCGTTTCAGATCGAGCTTTGTAAGCAGTTCGTCAAAGCGTTCGCGGTCTTCCGCCCTGTCGATAGAGTCCGGCGGGGTTCCGAGTATCTTTACCCCCGCCTTTTCAAGCGGAACGGCTAGCTTTAGGGGTGTCTGGCCGCCTAGCTGAACTATTACGCCAAAAGGTTTCTCTTTTTCTACTATCGCCATGACATCTTCGAATGTAAGCGGCTCAAAGTAGAGTCTGTCGGAGGTATCATAGTCGGTCGAGACGGTCTCCGGGTTACAGTTGACCATTATCGACTCGAAACCGGCCTCTTTCAGGGCGTAACTAGCGTGAACGCAGCAATAATCGAACTCAATGCCCTGCCCGATCCTGTTGGGGCCGCTACCGAGTATCATAACCTTTTGGTTCTCGGTCGGCGCGGCCTCGCAAAGAGCCGCAGGCGGATTGTTACTATTTATATTATAAAAAGGTCTCTCATAGGTCGAATATAGATAGGGGGTCGAAGCCTCAAACTCGGCGGCACAGGTATCGACCCTCTTATAGACAGGAACTACATTACTGGCCCCAAGCAGCTCCATCACTTCGGTCTCTTTAAGTCCGCCTATCTCTGCAATCATCTTATTGGCGAAACCGGCCTCCTTGGCCCTTCGCAAGAGTCCTTCATCCAGCTCCGTAGCGCGGCTGAGTTCGTCTTCAAGTTCGATAATATCCCATATCTGGCGGATAAACCAGGGATCCACCATGGTAATATGATAGATATCGTCAATAGAGAAACCGGCGCGAAGCGCGTCGGCCATATACGATAGCTTATCGGGCGTGGGCGTGGCAAGCCCCCTCTTTATGGCGTCTTTTTCAAGAGCGGTCGGCTCGAACATATAAGCCTTACGATTCGGATTAATAATCTTATCCAGCCCGTAAGCGTCCGTTTCCATTGACCTTAAAGCCTTATGGAAACTCTCTTTAAAGGTGCGCCCTATTGCCATCACCTCTCCGACCGACTTCATCTGGGTCGTCAGGTTCGGCTTGGTGCCGGGGAACTTTTCAAATGTAAAACGCGGTATCTTCGTAACGACATAATCTATCGTAGGTTCAAAGCTCGCAGGTGTCTTCTTGGTGATATCGTTCGGTATCTCGTCGAGTGTATATCCGACCGAAAGAAGTGCTGCTATCTTTGCGATAGGAAAGCCGGTCGCCTTACTCGCAAGGGCAGAGCTGCGCGATACGCGCGGGTTCATCTCGATAACGGCCAATCTACCGTCCTTCGGGTTAATGGCGAACTGAATATTAGAGCCACCGGTATCTACGCCTATCTCGCGTATAATGGCGACCGAGGCGTCTCTAAGTATCTGATATTCCTTATCCGTAAGGGTCTGGGCCGGGGCCACGGTGATGGAATCGCCGGTATGGATGCCCATTGGGTCAAAGTTCTCAATCGGGCAAATAATGACGACATTATCGGCATGGTCGCGCATCACCTCAAGCTCAAACTCCTTCCAGCCTATAATTGACTCTTCTATAAGTATCTCGTTAGTCGGCGAGGCGTCGAGCCCCGAGGCGGCTATCTCTTCGAACTCTTCCTGATTATAGGCGATGCCGCCGCCGGTGCCGCCGAGTGTAAATGACGGGCGAAGTATCGCCGGAAAGCCGATATCCACGGCTATCTCGCGCGCGGCGACCATGTCGTTTGCCACGCCACTTCGAGGCACGGAGAGATTAAGCTCCTCCATCGCTTCCTTAAATAATTCACGGTCTTCGGCCTTTCTGATGGCCTTGACATTCGCGCCGATCAGCTCTATTCCATACTTTTTCAATACCCCTGCCTCGGCAAGGTCCAAAGAGGCGTTTAGCGCGGTCTGTCCGCCCATAGTAGGCAGTATGGCGTCGGGCCGCTCTATCTCGATGACCTTCGTAAGCATCGGAACCGTAATCGGCTCGATATATGTAGCGTCGGCCAGATCCGGGTCGGTCATGATAGTTGCAGGGTTCGAGTTAACCAATACAACCTCATAACCCTCGCCTCGAAGAGCCTTACATGCCTGCGTACCCGAATAGTCGAACTCGCAGGCCTGACCGATTACGATAGGGCCGGAGCCGATTATTAGTATCTTTTTTATATCTGTACGTTTTGGCAAGGTATTTTATCCTTTAAAAATAAATAGTTCCATAGGTATTATAGATTGAGATTCTTCGCTACGCTCACAATGACAGGCGCGGGTGCAAAAACTACGCACCTAAAAAAACTTCCCTCGTGAAATAAAAGCACACCTGTGTGCCCTGCCGGTTCATGATTGCATCTTGAACCGCAACATTAAAATTCTCTTCGCGGATGACAAACTAATAAGTTACTGAAACTTGTTCCGCGAAATAAGAGCACACCTGTGTGCCTAAGCCTTCATCGACTCCATAAACCGTTCAAATAGATATTCCGAATCATGCGGGCCGGGGCTCGATTCGGGGTGGTACTGCACGGTAAAGAAGCCCGGTCCCGTTATACCCTCGACCGTTTTGTCGTTCAGGTTTATGTGTGATACGTGGGCGATATCTTTCATCGAGTCGCCGTCGATGGCGAAGCCGTGATTTTGGCTCGTTATCTCTACCTTCTTTGTGGCTAGGTCCATTACAGGCTGGTTGCCACCGCGGTGTCCGAACTTTAGTTTATAACTCTTTCCGCCAAGAGCGAGAGAGGTTATCTGGTGTCCTAAACATATGCCGAATAGCGGGACCTTGCCTATAAGTTTCTTAACGTTTTCAACGGCATAGGTCACTGCCGCAGGGTCTCCGGGGCCGTTGGAGAGGAATACTCCGTCAGGGGCCATGGCAAGGACCTCTTCGGCCGGGGTATTCGCGGGAACTACCCTCACGGCGCATCCGGCGGCGGTTAACATCCTTAGGATATTACGCTTTATTCCAAAGTCGTAAGCGACTACCATCTTTGCGTTATCGCCAAGGTCGGAGGCGCGTGTGTAACCGTCAACAAGCGACCAGGGTAGCTCGTCCCACGTATAGGGCTCGGTGCAGGTGACCTCTTTCACAAGGTCTCGCCCGACGAGCGAGGGGTGGGCCTGTGCCTTTCTGACAAGGCTTTCGGGGTCGAGATCAACGGTTGAGATAATAGCCTCCATCGCGCCGCGCTCTCGAAGCAGCATCGTCAAGGCGCGAGTATCGATACCGTGTATGCCGACTATCGAGTGCTTCTTCATATAGAAATCGAGCGACTCTTCGCTGCGCCAGCTACTCGGTTCGGCGCATGGCTCTTTTACTATAAAACCCGATACCCACGGTCGCCAGCTCTCGACATCCTCGACATTAAGGCCGTAGTTGCCTATCTGCGGATATGTCATGGCGACCATCTGTCCGCAGTAGGAAGGGTCGGTCAATATCTCCTGATATCCGGTCATCGATGTGTTGAAACATACCTCGGCCGCGACCTCTCCCGGTGCGCCGAAACCAAGACCCTCGAAGATTGTACCGTCCGAAAGCGCCAGAATTGCTTTTCTTTTATTTTCCATAGGTTATAAGATATCTCTAATATTAGATATTAAGGTTAAAGAGTTCAAAAGTCTAGTCGTTATCAAGAATATAAACCGTCTCTCCGCCGACCGCACAGGTGCGGTTTTATTTCGCGGTTTAAGCTTTATGACAGGTGATAGTTTTTCACCCGCGCCTGTCAACCCTCTACAGGTAACTCATAAACCGTCTCCCCGCCTACTATCCCGCACAATGTGCGGTTTTATTTCGCGGTCTACGTTTTGTGATGACTGACAGTTATACACCCGCGCCTCTTACTCTGCTAACCCTCTGCTGACATTTCGTAGACAGTCTCCCCGCCGACTATCGTCCTTATTGCGCGGCCCTTCATGGCGCGTCCTCCGTATGGCGTATTCCTCGATTTGGAGAGGAACTTTTCAGGCTCTACCACCCATTCCATATCAGGGTCAATTATCGTCATATCGGCGCTTGCGCCGATCTTCAGCGTACCGCTATTAATACCCATGGCTCTGGCAGGGCCGCTCGTTAAGAGGGTAACCGCCTGTGCCAGTGAAATAATACCGTCACCTACAAGACCGAGTGTCAGGCCGAGAGCGGTTTCAAGCCCTACAATGCCGTTCGCCGCCGCGTCGAACTCAACGTCCTTTTCAATAGACGAGTGCGGCGCGTGGTCGGTGGCTATGGCGTCTATGGTGCCGTCCTTCAAGGCAGCGTGAAGGGCGGCAATATCCTCTTCGGCGCGTAGAGGCGGGCTCATTTTTGCAAAAGTATCGTAACCGACAACGGCCCCGTGGTCAAGTGTCAAGTGATGCGGTGCGGCTTCGCAGGTGACTTTTGCCCCCCTCGCCTTTGCCGCCCGTATAAGGTCGACCGCGCCGCGAGTGCTGACATGCGCGATATGGAGCCTTGCGCCGGTCAGTTCCGCAAGTGCGATATCACGCGCCACCATCACATCCTCAGAGGCGTTCGGTATGCCCTTCAGCCCCATTCGGGTCGATACGACCCCCTCGTTCATAACACCACCCCCAGTGAGAGCGGGCTCTTCGGCGTGGCTTATGACAGGAAGGTTTAGTGAAGTCGAATACTCCAGCGCGCGCCTCATGATGGCAGGGTCTTTAACCGGCATGCCGTCGTCGGAAAAGGCCACGCACCCGGCATCTTTAAGCTCGCCCATCTCGCTAAGCGCCCGGCCTTCCAGCCCTTTTGTGAGCGCGCCGATCGGCAGTACCTTTATTGGAGAGACCGCAGCGGCGCGTTTCGTTATGAGGCGCGTAACAGAGGCCGAGTCGTTGACCGGCTCGGTATTTGCCATGCAGAGTATCGTTGTAAAACCTCCGGCTGCGGCGGCCTTTGCGCCGGACTCTATATCTTCCTTATATTCAAAGCCGGGCTCGCGCAGATGTGTATGTATATCTATAAGGCCGGGTACCACCAATAGCCCTTCTGCCTCAACCACATCCCACTCGGCCCCCTCGTAGTTATCATCCTCATGCGGAGGCCGTATGGATGCGAAACGCCCACCCATAGCGATTATATTAAGTTTAGCGTCCAGGCCTGTCGCCGGATCGAGGACGCGCGCGCCTTTTACAACAAGTCTCTTCATCTTATAACCATGCTCTTCATCAGGCGGTGCCTCTCTCTTTTCCGTTCGAATCAGGCTCTTCAGCTTCATGCTCCGATTCCGAAGGCCCTCCAATTAAGATATAAAATAGAGCCATGCGCACGGCAAGGCCATTGGTCACCTGGTCGATCAAGAGCGAATACGGGCCGTCGGCGACCTCCGGGCTGATCTCAACGCCGCGGTTTATAGGGCCGGGGTGGAGTATCAAGAGCCCTTCCTTGGCACCCTTTAATCTCTTCAAATTCAGGCCGTAGCGGTCGGCATACTCCCTTGCTGTGGGAAAGAGCGGCACTCTATCGCGCTCAAGCTGAATACGGAGCATCATTATGACGTCTGCCCCCCTTATGGCGCGATCAAGGTCGTATTCAACGGTAGCGCCCATCTCCTCTATGCCGTGCGGTATCATGGTCGGAGGGCCGCAGAGCGTGACATTGGCTCCAAGTTTATTAAAACCGTATATATTGGAACGAGCGACACGCGAGTGCGACACGTCGCCTACTATCGTAATATTAAGCCCCTCCAGGCTATCGAATCTCTCAAGCACTGTCATCATATCGAGCAGCGCTTGAGATGGGTGCTCGTGCATACCGTCTCCGGCATTGATGACAGAGCAATCGAGCAGCTCGGCAAGCATTGCCGGAGCGCCGGAGGAAGCGTGCCTTAAAACAATACAATCGGGCCTCATGGCCTCAAGATTCAAAGCCGTATCCTTAAGCGTCTCGCCCTTTTTAACGGAGGACTGCGAGACCGAGATATTAATGGCGTCGGCGCTCATGCGCTTGGCGGCGATCTCAAAGGATGTGCGCGTGCGCGTCGAGGGCTCATAAAAGAGATTTATCACCGTCTTGCCGCGAAGCGTCGGAACCTTCTTGATATCACGCTCGTTAACGCGCTTGAAGCTGCGCGCCGTCTCGATGATAAAAGATATCTCCTCGACAGAAAGCTCCTCTATGGAGAGCAGGTCTTTTCTTTTGAGCTTCAACTATCTTCCTTTATTATCAATAAAACTTCGTCCCGGTCGTCGATCTCCGAGAGGCGCACGCCTACGCCCTGGTTCGGGGCGGTAGGGATGTTTTTGCCTACATAGTCGGCCTTAATGGGTAGTTCGCGGTGTCCCCTGTCAACGAGCACGGCGAGCTGAATGGCCGCGGGGCGCCCGTAGTCCATAAGGGCGTTCAGGGCGCTCCTTATCGTTCGGCCCGTATAGAGCACGTCGTCAACGAGCACGAGTGTCTTGCCGGCGATAGAGATAGGGATATCCGTCTCCTTGAGGGATGGCTGTTCATCCTTCAGGTTTAGATCGTCACGATAGAGCGTGGCATCGACCGTGCCGGTCGGCAGGGTTATATTTTCAAACTCTTCGATCTTCGCACATATGCGAGCGGCGAGAAACTCTCCGCGCGTTGGGATGCCTATGAGTACGAGATTCTCCGTGCCCTTATTCCTCTCCAGTATCTCGTGAGATATACGGGTAAGGGCGCGATCTATGGCCTTATCGTCCAGAATTTGCTGCATAGTTTTTCCAGTTGCTCGATATTAATATGAAATAACGTTTTGGCCAAATAACAAAATGCGTTTAAGGTACTGTTGGGTTTCGCAAGGCTGCGCCCCGCTCTACCCAACCTACACGATTAGATTTGTATATATCAGATGACAAACTTTCGCCGCGTTATGCCCAACCCTCGGCATCTGCATACCCGCCGCGCGAAATTGGCTGTGCACACTGTGCACCACAAAAAAACTCCACGACCGATCTTTGTCGGCGTGGAGTGGGTTCTGTTGTGTGGTTTTTGATTGTCATTTCACTTCCCTTCCCGATCTCTCCGGATCAAGTTAAAGGGTTTTTATTAATAACAGTATAGTATCAGAAAGCTGCTGCACACGGTACGGCTACTCAAAGTCTTTGCTCTTTACTTCGTCCTGGTAGTCTATCTCAAAGTAGAATACATAGGGCCACTTACCGAAAAAGACCTTTTCTACCTCATACCAGATAAATATGCTGACAAAATAGTCTCCCCTGTCGATGGTTATATTATCTTCCGGAATATCAATGGACCAGTTATCGATTTTTTCGTTAATATGTTTTCTCATCTCACTGGCTTTATAGTAATGGGCGTTGCCTAATTCGCTCCTTACCTCATATTTCAGCATCTCGTACTTGAAGTAGGTCGGAACGACCATCAACGCGCCGTAGACGAGAAGCAGCACGATAGCGATTACAGAAACTACTTTTCCGGGGGTTAAATCGCCCCGTTGATTAGATAATGGCCTTAAAATCGACATAATTAAGATTAACTCTATTGACGGTTTGCGTCAACCTCTTTTTTTGCGACCGACACAGGAGTAGTCAAAACCGTTCGCCTTCATATCGTCCGGGTCGTAGACATTGCGTAAGTCTATGATAGAGGGGCTCTTTAGGAGTGATTTGATCCTGTCTAGATCAAGCTTTCTGAACTGATTCCACTCTGTGAGAATAAGAAGCAGGTCGGCGCCGTCCGCAGCGTCATAGGCGTCGGCGGCGTAACGGACCGAATCTGGAAGTTCCTTTGCGGCATTCTCCATAGATACGGGGTCGTAGGCGCTAACCTCCGCGCCAAGCTCCATCAAGCCCTGTATGACCCTTATGGCGGGAGACTCTCTTATGTCGTCCGTATTGGGTTTGAATGAAAGGCCGAGCGCGGCTATACGCTTGCCCTTAATATCGCCGAGCGCGGCCTTTACCTTACCTATCATAAGTTCGATCTGCGCCTCGTTCGTCTGAACCACTGCCTCGACTATCTTAAAGGTATAACCCGCATCCTTGGCAATAGAGGTGATCGCCAGCGTATCTTTAGGGAAACACGAGCCGCCGTATCCCGGACCGGGGTGCAGGAACTTTGGCCCGATGCGCTTATCTAGACCCATGCCCTTTGCGACCATATGAACGTCCGCCCCGACGAGATCGCAAATATTGGCGACCTCGTTAATATAAGATATCTTTGTCGCCAGGAAGGCGTTAGAGGCGTACTTAATAAGCTCCGCCGTCTCTACATTGGTTATGACAAAGGGTGTCTCGATGATATATAAGGGCGAATAGAGGTCTTTTAATATGGACGAGGCCTTCTCAGTGCGTGCGCCCAGAACGACGCGGTCGGGGCGCATGAAATCCGATACGGCGGAGCCCTCGCGCAGGAACTCGGGGTTCGATGCGACATCGAAGTCGTGATCGTCGACATTGGCCTCGTGAATGATCTTTTCAATGAGAGCGCCCGTGCCGACCGGCACAGTGCTTTTTGTGACTATGACCTTGTATCCGTTAAGGTTTTCGGCTATGGAACGCGCAACCTCTTCTATATAGGAGAGATCGGCCGAGCCGTCTTCACCCTGCGGAGTACCTACGGCAATGAAGATAACGAGTGAGTTCTTTATAGAGTCGGTAAGGTTGGTCGTAAAGGTGAGGCGGCCCTCGTCTTTATTCTCCTTAACAAGTTCAAGAAGACCGGGCTCGTAGATAGGTATCTGGCCGGAATTAAGAAGGTCTATTTTGGTAGAGTCCTTATCAACACAGGTGACATTAACCCCGAAATCGGCAAAGCAGGTGCCGGTGACAAGCCCTACATAACCGGTGCCTATTACGCATATATTCATAAAAAGAGCCCCATATAAAAAGAGAGCTTAAGATCATAGTCTTAAGCCCTTGATATTAGTTCATATGTCTTGTTGGGTTTCGCTACGCTCTACCCGGTCTACATAGCTAGATAAAAAGAGATAAAAGAAGTACGAGCTGGTCTTGCGTTTTACAACTGGCCCCCTCGTTTGGTCGGGGCGAGAGGATTCGAACCTCCGACCCCTTGCACCCCATGCAAGTGCGCTTCCAAGCTGCGCTACGCCCCGGTCTGTAAAATCTTCTTTATGCTTATAAGCTCTTCTTTGATATTTTCAAGAGTCTTTAAGTGCTTCTTACTGTCCAGCGGAAGGTCGAACTGCTTGACCTCGGGCTTTTTGGAGTTTTGAATCTCCTTAAGCTTCTTTTTGGCCCCTTCGAGCGTGAACTTTTCTTTATAGAGAAGGTCCTTTATCTCCATAATAAGTTCAACGTCGCGCTTGGTATAGACCCTCTGTTTGCTAGAGGACTTCTGCGGCCGGATAATCTTAAACTCCGACTCCCAGTAGCGAAGCACGTAAGGCTTTACGCCGGTAATCTTGGAGACTTCGCCGATCTTGAAATATAATTTATCGGGTATCTTTCTAATCATGACGTTGTATTGATCTGTTTTTTAAGTATTTGCGAGGCCTTGAAGGTCAGGACCTTCCTCTCGCAGATGGTGATCTCTTCACCGGTCTGGGGGTTTCTGCCCCTGCGGGCCCTCTTCTCCCTGACGGTGAAGTTGCCAAAGCCTGAAACCTTAACCTTTTCGCTCTGTTCGAGTGCGCCCTTGATCGTCTCAAAAAGAAGATCTACAACCTCGGCGACATCTTTTTTGGAGAGCCCTGCCTTATCATAGGTTATCTCGACAATATCGGCCTTCGTCATGATTCCCCCTTCTATCGTTACAATTACTTAAATGGCTTGCGCTTAAGCGGCCAGTCCCCCCGGACCAGCCCTGATCTACAAGCCAAAATCTTTTATAAACAGGTAAAAACTTTTTCTAAACTTTGTCAGATCGGGCAGCCGGTCATTTACTTAAGGATACCCGAAACTCTATGCCCTGATTCAGGCGACCCGTTACTGCCGCCTTTTTTCTATCGCCCAGGAATCTAGGCCCTGATTTCGGCGCCAAAGTCTTTTATGATCATCGAAGAGATCCTTGAGTGGGCCTTTTCGATCTCTGACTGTTTCAAGGTGCGGTCCTTTAGGCGGTATTTTATCCTCACGCCAAGGCTCTTCTTACCCTCTTCTATCTTTTCACCGTAGTATACATCAAACAGTTCAACGTTTTCAATGATTTTTGTGCCATTTTTAGAGATTGACTCTAAAATATTTCCGTAAGGCACCGAATCGTCAATCACAAATGCAATATCGCGGCTCGAAGCGGGGTATCTGTTTACGCCACTAAAGGATCTTTGCTCGTCATAAGCCGCTAAAAGCAGATCAAACTCAAGCTCGAAGATAAATGCGGGGCCGTCTATATCAAAGCCCTCGCCTACTTCAGGATGGAGCCTACCTAAAATGCCAGCCTCTTTACCCTTTATAACCAGATTCGCCGACTCGCCCGGATGAAGAAGCCTTGCCCCCTTACCGGTGGAGCCACTGCTTTCGCCCCCCTCTACCCCAGACGCCTCATCAGAAGCCGGGTCACTTACATTGCCCCCGAGGCCCGGATTAAACTTAATAGAATCGAGGCTTATGGCGAGTTCTGAAAGTAGTTTCTCAATTATACCTTTTAGATCAAAGAAGTCAAGCGATTCTTTTTGCCTACTCCAATTAGAGGCAAGGCGGCTGCCGTAGATAATACCGGCTACCTTCAGTCTCTCCGGCGAACCCTTTAAAAATGCGGGTGCAAGCTCGAAGAGACGCGCCTCCGTGTGGCTTCTCGCAAGGTTGCGTCTCATATTCTCAAGCAGGGACGGGAGCAGCGAAGTACGCATTACAGACTGTTCTTCGGATAGAGGATTAGCGACTCTGACGGCGGACTCACCCGCTGAGAGAGCGAGTTCAAAAAGCTCTCGTGAAACAAAACTATAGTTCTTAACCTCGTTAAAACCAGCACTTACGAGACTTTGTTTGACTAACTTCTTAAGTCTGTATGATTTCTCCGTCTTGCCTAGCGCAAATGGGGCTCTCGGAAGAGTGGTCGGCAGGCGGTCGTATCCGCGCATACGCGCAACCTCTTCAACCAGGTCTATCTCGGCGACCAGGTCGTCTCTATATGGTGGAGGTATCACCTCGATCTTGTCGCCCTTTATATGGGCTTCAAGGCCAAGGCGGGTAAAGATCTCCACGGCCTCGGCCTCGTCGAGTTCGACTCCGAGCAGGGCCTTTGCACGGGCCGCGCTAAAAGATAAGGTGCGCGGCCCGGTCGGTTCGGGGTAAGAATCAAGAGCGCCCTTTGCGACAGTTCCACCCGCGAGTTCAACCAGAAGGGCCGCCGCATGGTCGAGACGTTCGGCAACGCCGAAGGTATCAAGGCCGCGTTCAAAGATGAATGAAGAACTTGTAGAGAGGCCTAAGCGGCGAGAGGCCCTTCTGACCGAAGCGCGGTCAAAGGATGCCGCTTCGAGAACGATATCGGTCGTTGCGTCGGAGACCTCGCTATCGGCCCCGCCCATCACACCGGCTATGGCCTGTGGGGAAGACGCGTCGCAGATAGCCAGTGTATCGGTAGAGAGCACCCTTAACTTTCCGTCGAGCGTAGTGATCTCTTCGGCGCTGGTGGCGTTTCTGACATTTATCATAGGAAGATGTCCCGCTACGCCAAGCTTCTTTAGGTCAAAGGCGTGTAAGGGCTGGCCAAGTTCCAAGAGGATGTAATTTGTCGCGTCTACTACATTATTAATAGGCCTTACATCATGGGCAAGAAGCCTCTTTTGCAACCAGAGAGGCGACGGCGCGACCTTAAGACCGGTGATAACACGCGCCATATATCTCTTACATACCGACGGCACGCGGTTTTCAACTGTCAGATAGTCGCTTACGGCCCTATCGCCCTCTGACAACTCGCGTTCAGAGCCCTTAAAATCCACGCCGGTTATGGCCGCTATCTCACGCGCCATGCCTACGACATTATAGAGGTCGGGCCTGTTCGGGGTAATATCTATCTCGATCTTATAGTCGTCGAATCCAAGGAACTTGTTCATATCGGTATCGAGCGCAATCTCGCCGTCGATCACCATTATGCCTGCGCTCGTATCGGCGATACCAAGCTCCGATTCGGAACATAGCATTCCCTCGCTCGCAACGCCGCGTATCTTTGATTTTTTTATCTTAAAATTACCGGGAAGGACCGCGCCCGGCCTTGAGAGCACGACAAAGTCGCCGACAGCCATATTCTTAGCGCCACAGACTATGGAAAAAGAGCCCTCGCTGGAGGTAACGCCGCAGACCGAGAGCTTATCGGCATTCGGGTGCGACTCCATAGTATCGATACGGGCCGCGTAGAGATTTTTAATAGGTTCGACAAAGGGCGCGACCGAATCTACCTCAATACCGCTCATAGTAAGGCGCTCGGCAAGTTCGTCGGCAGATAAGGTGATATCAACGTACTCTGATAGCCATTTATAGGAAAAGATCATAGATCACTCCGCCCACACAGGTGTGGTCTTATTTCGCGGTTTAACTTTTCAGTAGCCAGGTAGTCTTAGAGCCGCGATATTCATTTTAACGTTGCGATTCAGGTTGCAAACCTGAACCGGCTAAGGATCTTCCGCCCACACAGGTGTGGTTTTATTTCACGGTTCAAGCTTTCAATGGTTAGATAGCCCCATCCGCGACTTTTATTTTAACGAATCTTTGTACTGCGTCCAAGGTACTGTTGGGTTTCGCTACACTCTATCCAACCTGCACGATTGAGATTCTTCGCTTTGCTCAGAATGACAGACGCGGACGACTATTTCTCACAGGTTGAGACAAACTAAAAAAACGGACAAGAATATATCCGCATCCTGAAAACTTCCCCTTCCGCGCACTACATACTATCCGGCTCCTAAAAACTCCCTCCGCGAAATAAAACAGGCGCCCGCCTGCTAGAATTGGGTTAGGAAGTCGAGGTCGTTTTCGTAAAAGAGCCTTATGTCGTCTATGCCGTACTTTAACATGGCGATACGCTCTATGCCGAGACCGAAGGCGAAACCTGTGAACTCGGTCGAGTCGTAATTAACCGATTCGAATACACGGGGGTGGATCAGGCCGGAGCCCAGTATCTCAAGCCAGCCCGTGCCCTTGCAGACCCTGCACGCGCTGTCTTTGGATCTGCATATAACGCAGCCGATATCGACCTCTGCGCTCGGCTCGGTAAAAGGAAAGAAGGACGGGCGAAAACGCACCGGTGTCTTCTTGCCAAAGAGTCTTTGTAAAAATAGAGTAAGCAGCCCTTTAAGGTCTGCGAAGGTAACGCCGCGGTCTACCATAAATCCCTCAACCTGGTGGAACATCGGGGTGTGGGTAACGTCGGAATCGCGCCTGTAGACCGCGCCCGGAGCTATTACCCGGAGCGGGGGCGGGCTGTTTTCCATCACATGTATCTGTACGGGAGATGTATGGGTGCGAAGAAGATGTTCCTCGTCTATATAAAAGGTATCTTGCATCTCTCGCGCCGGATGGTCTTTGGGAATGTTGAGCGCTTCGAAGTTATAATAGTCCGACTCAAGCTCAGGGCCCTCGGCGATATCGAAACCGAGACCGAGAAAGATATCTTCGATCTCGTCCATTATCATGGTCGTAGGATGTAACCTGCCGGAAGATACAGCTATCCTGCCGGGAAGGGTTACGTCTATCGACTCGGAGCTGAGTTCTTGAAGGCGTTCGGTCTTTGATATGGTCTCGATGCGCGAATCGAGCTCTTCTTCGATCTTGCGCTTGAGGATATTTATAGCCTTGCCCGCCGCACCCCTATCTTCAGGGGCGAGAGTGGGTATCTCCTTCAAAAGGGCCGCGAAAAGACCCTTGCGCCCGAGATACTTTGTCTTTAAGGAGAGGACGGCATCCTTGGCGGAGCTTTCTTCAAGTTCGCTCTTGAACTCATCTTCAAGGGCTTGAAGGCGTGCAATCATGCGGCAAGGGTCTCTTTGGCGAGAGTTGCTACCTTGGTAAAGGCTGCCGGGTCGTTTATCGCAAGCTCGGAGAGGGTCTTCCTGTCGAGCTGTACGCCGGACTTGATAACGCCTTCCATGAAGCGCGAGTATGTGATGCCGTTCATCCTGGCGGCGGCGTTTATACGCGCTATCCAGAGCGCCCTGATGACCCTCTTCTTATTACGTCTATCGCGGTATGCGTAACAGCCGGCCTTATCAACGGCCTCCATCGCGGACCTGATAAGCTTACTCCTGCCGCCGCGATATCCCTTGGCGTCCTTGAGTATCCTCTTTCTTCTCTTTCTCGATGCTACCTGATCATTTACTCTTGACATCTTTTTACACTCCTTACCAGCGGGCAGAGCCCGTGGCCTATTTCGCGCCGGGCTTTACCCGGAGCTAACTTCGCGGAGACAGGTTTAAATAACCCGTACTTCTTTTGTCCGCGCCGCAGTTTGCGGTCGCACAATGTGCGATTTTATTTCACGCCGCACAGTGCGCGGTGCCAATTTCGCACCACACAGGTGTGGTCTTATCTTCGCGGCGAAGGTTATCAACTAGCTAAAAACCTATACCCGCGTTCTTTATTAATAGTGGTCCGTATTTATCTATCCATCGACCCAAGCAACAGGCCGGCATTAAAATCAGAGATTTTTTCGGAGGTCGAGGCGCGGCTGAGAATAGAAAAGCGTAGCGTGGTCTTTCACGTGAGCTTTTATATTTTTAGTCGCAACGAAGAGATCCGGAAAAAGATCGATTTTAACAGTAGGGAAGCATTCTTTTGACTCTTGGGACGTCAGATGCAGAAACTTCTGTAGCGAGTCCGAGGGCGTGCTTTCTGTCGGTGGCCTTCTTGGTCAGTATGTGGCGAAGTCCCTGTTTTCTTCTCATCAGCTTACCGGTGCCGGTGGCCTTGAATCTCTTGGCCGCGCCGCGGTGTGTTTTCATCTTAGGCATCTTATTACTCTCTCCTCAAAAATAGTTGTTTAAAAAAGACTTATTAATCAATAAAAAAATGTGCATAAAAATTAGATATTTTTCCTAAATCAAGGCGGGACTGAAGATAGAAAAGCGAAGCGTGCTCTTTCACGTGAGCTTTTATCTCTTTAGTCCCAACGCAAAGTCCAGGAAAAAGATCAATGTACATAAAAATTAGAGATTTTTTCCTAGTTCAAGGCGGATCGATGATCAAAAAGCGGAGCGTGGTCTTTCACGTGAGCATTTTTTATCTTCGTTCCAACGCAGAAATAGGGAAAAAGATCAATTTTTACTATTCTTTAGGGGCCAAGGGGGCTAGAACCATCGTCATATTCCTGCCCTCAAGCTTTGGCGGCTGCTCTACCGTCGCTATGTCAAGCACCTCATCCTTCATACGTTCAAGGCTCTTACGTCCTATCTCCGGATGGGTTATCTCGCGGCCCCTGAAGACCAGCGTAACCTTGACCTTGTCGCCATGTCCAATAAATTTTCTTATGTTGCGGAGTTTGAACTGTATATCGTGTTCGCCGGTCCTGCTCCTTAACTTTATCTCTTTGACATGTATGATCGTCTGTTTCTTTTTGGCCTCGTTCGCCTTTTTGCTCATCAGGTACTTATACTTGCCATAGTCCATGAGGCGGCAAACAGGCGGGTTGGCCATAGGCGCGACTTCAACGAGATCGAGACCGGAATCCTCAGCACGCTGCAGAGCGGCCGATGTCTCCATGACGCCCAACTGGCCGCCCTCGTCGTCTATCAGGCGCACTTCGCGGGCCCGGATCATACGATTAGTTTTTACAGTATCCTTGGCTATGAAAGTCACCTCCAAAAAGATTACACCCGGTACTCGGGGCGATCAAGCATTGTCCTACTTAAAGCATTCAGATATTAAACCCGAAACCACCTGTAAAGTAAAGGATAAAGTTCCCCGGAGAGAACCCTGCCATTCTTCTCGCATAGAAAGTCACGGGGTACGCGAAAAGCCCGACTTACTCGCCGGTGGTTCCGGCCTTGCTATCAGTACTAAAAAATAAAGGCATCATCGACACTCTTCCCCCCTCGACAGAGAATCGATGATACCAATAGCTGCGCCAAAAAGGTGTAGCCCCTTTGGAACAGAAAAAGATCGTATTAAAACCGCTTCCGCATACTATAGACTAGCGATCTCTGACAGACACTATCCGCGAAATTGGCCCGCACACTGTGCGGAACGCGGACTGCCAGCCCACAAATGGCTGCAAACAGAGACCGCGAAAAAGAGGCACACGCATGTGTGTGGTAGGCACGGGCGGTTTCGAACCGCCGACCTCTACAGTGTCAATGTAGCGCTCTACCCCTGAGCTACGCGCCTTTAAATAAAGCATAGGCCCCTCTCTACAGAGACTCGTAAAGAGCGGAATCTTAGAATAATATCACAAGGGTATAGAATGTCAAGGAAAAGGCACACAGGTGTGCTCTTATTTCGCCCACACAGGTGTGGCTTTATTTCGCGCAGTAAGTTTTCGGCAGACTGTGGGCCCGGCATACGCGACGAAGATTTTAACATTGCGGTTCAGGTTACAAAGCTGAAGCGGTCATGTGCCTCTTTCTACTTTTTTGCCAAGGCCATCGCTTTTTTTTAATATCGAACGCATCTCGTCGCCGGTGGCGTAGTCGAGGACGACCGCGCCATTACTTTTCTATATTCTATCTAATATTGAATCGTCGCTAAGTGATAAGAGTGTCGAAGGGTGATGCGTCTATCTAAAATGTATACCTATCAAGAGGATAAATCAATGAAAAATGAAGAACCGTTTACTCTCCTCCATTCTGTCATTCTGAGCGAAGCGAAGAATATCAGGCCGCATGCGCCTTAGTACCCTCCTGCACACCTGAGACCCTTCGCTTTGCTCAGGGTGACAAGCACGAGCGTAAGGATAAGTTATCTAAGGCCAATGAAAAATGTGCCTGCTCCACTTAAAGAATGAGACTAGCGTATGTGCTAATTGACTTCACCCTCGCCCACGGTCTATAATATCTAATTCTAAATATCTAAAACTTTTGTTTTTTTTACCTACTATAGGGCGGCTCTTTTATAGGTTATGCACGGCACGAACTCAAATAATTCTTTTGCGACGAAGCGGCTTCGCTCTTTTGCGCTTTTATCGGGCCTGCTGGCCTTCGTCGTATTTATCCCTACGGTAAAGAACGGCTTTCTCTTGTGGGATGATACGGTCTACCTTACGGAGAATCCTTATATCCGCTTGTTAGTCTCTGACCCTGGAACCTTTATAAAGTGGGCCTTTAGCGCCTCCGGTATCACGGGCAACTGGCATCCCGTCACCAACCTCTCGCACGGGATCGAATACGCGCTATTCGGCCTCAACCCCGCTGGGCACCACTTCGTGAGCGTTGCGCTTCATTCGATCAACTCGGCGCTCGTCTGTCTGCTCGTCTACAGGCTGATCGCTTCGGCATCTATATCCGAGAGGGTACCGGGAGATCCAAGGCGGGCTTCCGTAGCGGCCCTTGTCGCCGGGCTGCTATTCGCCCTGCACCCGGTCCATGTCGAGAGTATCGCCTGGGTCTCAGAGCAAAAGGACCTGCTCTGCGCGCTCTTTTACCTGCTTACGCTTATCACCTATATAAAGTACGTTTCGCGCGAGAGTGGCGGCAGAGGGCTATATATAGTCACGCTCTTCTTATTCATCCTCGCGCTTATGAGTAAAGCTATGGCCGTCTCTCTACCTGTCGTTCTTATCATCATCGATATCTATCCGTTAAGGCGGCTTCGGACTACTAGTACAGGCAGGCTTATTCTTGAAAAGCTGCCCTTCTTTCTACTTGCGATAAGCGCGGCTGTGATTACCCTTCTGGCGCAAAGGGCGGCGGGGGCCGTGACATCTGGAGAGGCCATCTCTATCGGCCAGAAAGTCGCCGTGGCGATTGGCGCAATTGGATTTTATATCTATAAGCTTATCCTCCCGCTCGAACTCGCGCCGATATACCCATACCCGGATAAGGTCGATTTTTTTACTCTGCCCTACACCGGCTCGCTGCTACTGATTTTAGTGATTACGGCCTTCGTTATATTTAAGATAAGAAGGCAACCTGCCCTGCTCGCTCTATGGTTATTTTTTCTGGTGACGCTCGCGCCGGTGCTCGGTTTCGTTCAGGTCGGCGTACAGTTTGCCGCAGACCGTTATCTCTACATACCGTCGATGGCCGCCTTTACGGCTGTCGCTTTAGTCCCCTATTCACTTATGAAAAAGAGAAGCTCGCGTCCGCTCTTTTTAATTAGCATTATTGTCGTCGCTCTGCTTGCCGCTCTATATTCTCAAAAATCGATATCGCAAACAGGCCTCTGGAAGGACCCGGTCACGCTCTGGTCGCATGAGATATCTATATACCCAAGCGAGTCAGCCGTGCCATATAATAACAGGGCGCAGACATACCTGCGGACCGGACAAGACGCTCTGGCGCTTGCGGACTATGAGGCGGCGATCAAGATCGAGCCGCTCAATATCACGGCGCTCTCTAACCGCGGCGTTCTCTACGAGGGTCTTGGCAGGCGAAGTGAAGCCATAGAAGACTTTGAAAAGATAATCAGGCTGGACCCGGGACACGCGGACTCGTATAATAATCTAGGCGGCATCCTCTTAAACGCGGGCCGCCCCACCGAGGCGATAGGTTTTTTAAAGAAAGCGGCCGAACTATCGCCCTCCACCATGGACCCGTACCTGAATCTCGGTCACGCCTATAGCGCGCTCGGAGACGCGGCAACGGCGGCCTCTTATTACAAGATGGCAAAAGATAGAGAGAATAGAAGATAGATGTTGAACGAGAGAGAACCATATTCAAAAAGATCCAAACTGCCGCTCTTAGCCGCGCTATTTTGCGGACTATGGGCCTTTGTGATCTATCTGCCAACGCTCGGTTACGGTTTTCTCTCATGGGACGATCCCTTATATATCGTAAATAATCTAAATATACGAGAGCTTGATCTCGACACAATAAAGTGGTCCTTTACCGGCTCGGTGCTCGGCAATCGCCACCCGGTGACGATGCTCTCCCACGCGCTCGACATCGCCTTATTCGGAATGAAACCGGGCTTGCACCACCTGACGAGTAATATCTTACATGCGATAAATACCATACTGCTCTTCTTTCTATCCTTTAGATTAATCATAATCGCAGAGACCGCAAAGACAAGAGAGAACGGCAATAGAGCCGCGATATACGGGGCCGCGACCTGCGCCCTGATATTTGCGCTCCACCCGCTACGGGTCGAGAGTGTCGTCTGGCTTTCGGAAAGAAAGGATCTCTTATCCGCCCTCTTTTATCTGGCGACGATCTTATCTTATCTCAAATACAGAAGAGTAACAGGCGGACGCGCCGGCTGGTATATGCTCTCGCTCAGCCTCCTCGCCCTGTCGCTCTTATCGAAACCGATGGCGGTCTCTCTACCCGTCGTCCTTATTATATTGGACCTATATCCGCTGGGCCGTAAGGCGGAGCTTAGATCGGTAATAATAGAAAAGCTGCCATTTTTCGCACTCGCGCTCTTTGCGGCCTGGGTCGCTTATGATACGCAGGCCGCATATCACGCCTTAGATATGGTCGGCCCGGTGAGTCTCTCAACGAGGGTCGCCGTCGTCTTTAAGGGTTTTATATTTTATCTCTATAAGACGATAGTGCCATTCGGCCTTTCGCCGATATATCCATACCCTAAAGTCGCCTCGCTCTTGTCACCCGTTCACGGCCTCTCTTTTTTAATCTTTATTGCTATCAGCGCCTATGCACTATACAGCGCAAAGAAGAGACCGTGGCTGCTTGCACTATGGGGTTACTATGTCGTCACGCTCTTACCTGTTATCGGTATCGTACAGGTCGGCGTTCAGGAGGCAGCCGACCGCTATAGCTACCTGCCACTTATCGCCGTAGCTATCGGAGCCGGTCTGCTTATATACAAGATATCAAGCTCGCGTCCCCCTATCAGGCCCTCCTCGTCTCGTCTTATTGCTTTCTTTCTTATCGTCTTATTTCTCTTTCTTTCTACCTTAACAATAAAGCAGAGTGGCTTTTGGGCCGACACGCTCTCGCTCTGGACGCGGCAAATCTCTCTCTACCCAAACCGTATCGCCCTGCCCTATAACAATCGCGGTTCCGAGCGGCTTCGTCTCGGTATGATAGAAGGCGCGCTCGACGACTTTAATCGCGCCATAGAAACAGAACCGGAAAAAGTAAGCGCATATAATAACAGGGGGCTGCTCTTTATGGAACTCGGCAGAGGGAGCGAGTCTCTTGCCGACTTTACACGAGCCGTCACCCTGGCGCCGTCCAGCCCGGACGCCTATAACAACCGGGGGCTGCTCTTTCAAAAGAGCGGCGACATGGACTCTTCCTTAAGAGACCTTACGAGATCGATTGAACTCGACCCGAAACGCAGCGTCCCATATCTCAACCGGGGCATAACGCTGATGAGGATCGGCAAAATGGAGTTGGCGGAAAAAGACTTTGACAGGGCCCTTCAGATTGATCCCAATAACGCTTCGGCCTTGAACAACAGGGCTATACTATTTGAAAATACCGGAAGGAGGGCCTTGGCCATAAAGGACCTTACGGCCGCTATTGAGATTGACCAAAAGAGCGCCGACCAATATAATAACCGTGGAGGGGTTCTACTGAACGCAGGCAGGTATGACGAGGCCATCAAGGACCTGACCCGCGCTCTTGAACTCGACCCGTCCATACCGGACCCGTATATAAATCTAGAGGTCGCCTACAGGCTCTCCGGCGACCTCGAAAAAGCGAAATATTACGCTGAAATTATAAAACAGATCTCAGACGGTAAGAGAAGATGACTTTTGGGAGCGAAGACAATTCCGAGCGAGGCCTATGGGCATGGGCGCTTTTTGTGGCGGTTATAACCTTTGTCGTATTCCTTCCGTCGGTGAACGCCGCCTTCGTGAGCTTCGACGACGATCTCTATATCTATAATAACCTGCTCATCCGCCGCTTCGACGCCTCTATGATAGTCTCCGCTTTTACAGAGGTCGTCGCCGGCAACTGGCACCCGCTAACGATAATCTCACACGCGCTCGACCATGCGCTCTTCGGCCTCGACCCGCGCGGTCACCACCTGATGAGCGTCATGATTCATAGCTTTAATACCTTCCTCGTATTCCTCTTAACAAGAAGGCTCTACGACGAAGCCGCGCGGAGCGGCTCGCTCGGCATTTATTCCCTCTCAACGACCGGGGCGCTGGTCACGCCTATTGTCACGGCGCTTCTCTTCGGCCTGCACCCGCTTCGCGTCGAGAGTGTCGTATGGGTATCGGAACGAAAAGACCTGCTCTGCGCGTTCTTCTATCTCTTGGGACTGCTCTCTTATCTCAAGTACACAACGGGCAGGCGCGGCTGTGGACCATATTATATAGTCGCGCTCTTTACGCTCCTGCTTGCGCTCTTATCTAAACCGATGGCGGTAAGTTTTCCTATCGTTCTTATTATCCTGGACTTTTATCCGCTTGGACGTTTCGGCAGCAGTAAAGGCGCATGGGCCTTCCGTAGAACGCTCTTTGAAAAGATTCCATTCTTCCTGCTTGCGGCAGCGGCGTCGGCAGTTACCATGCTCGCTCAATCGAGCGCTCACGCCATCGCCACAGACCCGCTGGCAACACGCCTGCTCGTTGCCGCGCGCGCTTATATCTTCTACCTCGTAAAGACTCTTTGGCCCTCCGGTCTCGCGCCCATATATCCCTACCCCGTGGACCCGAAGCTCTTCTCATTCGAGTATCTCGGCTCGATAGCGCTAATACTATTTTTTACCGTCATGGCCGTTGTCATGGCGCGCCGCTCGGGGCTCTTTACCGCGCTTTGGGCCTACTACCTCGTAACACTCGCGCCGGTTATCGGCATCATACAGGTCGGCTCCCAAGCGGCCGCCGACCGCTATACCTACCTGCCGGGTATCGCGCCACTCTTACTGGTGGGACTGATAATCTCTTTTCTATATTCCGGTCTGCGCAAACCTGGCGCGCGAATATTGCTCGTCGCCCTTTTATCTTCTATGATGGCGCTCCTATCTTTCTTAACGATCAAGCAGGGGCGCGTATGGCGCGATTCCCTCTCGCTCTGGTCCCATCAGATAAAGATATATCCAAACCGAATCCCCGGCCCGTATAACGACCGTGGCAATATATTCCGAAAGGCCGGCCTATATGACGAGGCCCTTTCCGACTTCAATACCTCTATCGCAATAAATCCCACAAAGGCGATGACCTACAATAACCGCGGCCTCACCTACCGCTATATGGGAGATCACGACCGGGCAATGGCCGACTTTAACGAGGCCATCAGGGTAGAGCCCGACTACGCCCTTGCCTACAACAACCGCGGCCTTGAGTTTATGGATAAGGGGAAATATAAACTTGCCTTAGCTGATTTTGAACGCGCCCTGTCGCTCGATCCGTCGCTCGTCCTGGGGGCGAATAATATTGGAATTATATATTTCAAAGAAGGTAAGTACAAAAAGGCGGAAGAGGCATTCAGGCGCGCCCTCCTCATAAACCCATACTACGCCGGGGCCTATATGAACCTTGGCATACTCTATCTCAATACCGGAGACCGGAGCGGCGCTAACGCAGCACTCGCACGCGCGGCAGAGCTTGGAGATAAGAAGGCCGTCAAGATATTAGAGGATATTTCAAAGAAGGATAAGAGGTAAGGTAATAGGATTTAAATAGCTGTCACCTTGGGCAAAGCGAAAGGTCTCAAGCTATCAATATACTACTAAAGCGCTCATAGCCTGAGATTCTTCGCTTTGCTCAGAATGACAATATTTTAGCTCTCTTTATTTAACAAAAAACTCGTTGGTCATCTCGGTACAATCCAGGACAAGCCCGGTGGAGGCTGCTTCGGCCTCGGTAAAGATAGAGCCTGGACCGCCTGGCGCGGTTGTATCAAAGAGCACAAACGGCACGGGGTCGGAGGTATGGGTCTTTGTTTCGACCGGCGTCGGGTGGTCGGGAAGGACCAAAACCCTGAAATCGCCAAAGGCCTTTGCGCCCTCTACAATCGGTCCGACTATGCGTCTGTCAAAGTCGGTAATGGCCTTTAACTTTGCGTCAAGGTCGCCCTGATGTCCGGCCTCGTCCGGCGCCTCTACATGCACGCATATGAAATCCTTTTCCTTTAAGGCATCAAGCGCGTAACTTGCCTTGCCCTCATAGTTGGTGTCGATATAACCGGTGACGCCGGGTACTTCTATTACGTCAAGCCCCGCATAGACGCCGATTCCGTTCATCAGGTCAACGGCGCTTATGATAGAACCGTCGAGGCCGAAGCGTTCTTTTATCGTCTCCATCTCGGGAGCGCTGCCGTGACCCCATAGCCATATCGAGGTCGCGGGATTCTTCCCGTCTTTAATACGCGCGAGATTTACAGGGTGATCTTTCAAGATCTCCTGAGAAGCCTTCATCAATTCAAGTAGAAAGTCGGAGCCCTGACCCTTGGGCAGGTGCGGCGCGATCTCGCGGTCCGATATATCGTGCGGCGGCGTGAACTCAAGCGAATCGGGGTCGCCCGACCAGACCATGAGGTGGCGATAGCTCTTGCCCGGATGAAAACGCACGCCTCTATCGCAGAGCCCCTCGTCGAGAGACTTTATGATATCGGCGCCCTCTTCGGTCGTAATGTGGCCCGCCGAATAGTCGCCCATAATCGTAGCGCCGTTCTCTTCGGTAAGCGTCACGAGGTTCGTGCGAAAGGCGATCTCTCCGGGCGCGAGCGTGATACCCATCGACGCGGCCTCAAGCGGGGCGCGCCCCGTATAATATTTCTCAGGGTTATAACCGAGTATGGAGAGGTTCGCTACGTCGCTGCCCGGCGGGTAACCCTCGGGCACGGACTTGAAAAGGCCAAGCCTGCCACAAGTGGCGAGTGAGTCCATTACCGGCGTCGGCGCATACTGAAGCGGCGTCTTGCCGCCAAGCCGTTCAATCGGAGCGTCGGCCATGCCGTCGCCTATTAGGATTATATATTTCAATATTATATCTTTCTCGATTAAGTAAAAGCCCTACGATCCAAAACCCATCACCGCAAGGATCTCGTCCATTACCGGTCTTACCTTTATCGTCTCAGATGCCTCTGATATAGCGCGGTCCGGGTCTTTGAGGCCGTGGCCGGTCAGGGTGCATACTACGGTGTCGCCGTCTTCGAGCTCACCGCGTTCAACCATCTTTATCACTCCGGCGACAGATGCGGCGCTCGCCGGTTCGCAAAATACGCCCTCACGGGATGCAAGCAGGTTATAGGCCGCAAGAATATCGGCGTCCGATACCAGATCGATCACTCCGCCCGACTCGTCGCGGGCCTCTATCGCGCCGTCCCAGCTCGCCGGGTTACCTATCCTTATGGCCGTTGCTATCGTATCGGGGTGCTCTACTACCTCGCCGCGCACTATCGGGGCCGCGCCCTCTGCCTGAAAACCCATCATCTTGGGCAGGCCTGCGACGATGCCTTTTTCTTTAAATTCTTTATAACCGCGCCAGTAGGCCGTGATATTACCGGCGTTGCCGACCGGCAGGAAGTGATAGGTCGGCGCAAAACCTAAAGCCTCGCATACCTCAAAGGCCGCGGTCTTTTGCCCCTCTATGCGAAAGGGGTTCAGTGAGTTTACCATCGTTACCGGGTAGTTCTTCGACACCTCTTTTACCAGGTCGAGCGCGTCGTCGAAGCTGCCGGCTACCTCCATGACGATGGCGTTATGGATCATCGCCTGAGAGAGCTTGCCAAGGGCGATATTACCGGCCGGAACGAGCACGTAGGCCTTCATTCCGGCCTTTGCCGCATAGGCCGCGGCAGCTGCCGAGGTATTGCCGGTGGAGGCGCATATAACCGCCGTCGAGCCGTCTTCCTTCGCCTTTGAGACAGCAAAGGTCATGCCCCGGTCCTTGAACGAACCGGTCGGGTTAAGCCCCTCGAACTTAAAAAGCAAGCGGATATTTCCAACCTTGTCGACAAGGTTGGTCGATTCGATCAGAGGCGTATTGCCTTCGTTGAGCGTTACTATATTGCCGTTCGATATTTCCGGCAGGTAGTCGCGGTACTCTCTTATAATTCCGTTCCAGATAGCCTTTTTATTCGGTTCCACCAAGTTGCTCCTCAATCCTTAATATGACGGTCTCTCCGGAGACCACTTCTAACTCTTCTATCTGCGAAACGGCTGAGCGCAGTTCCTTCTCACGCGCCGTATGGGTAACGATTACGAGAGGTACGAGTGTCCCCTCCTCACGCTCCGGCTGTACTACCGAGGATATGCTGATATTATTCTCGCCGAGCAGACCCGATATTGTAGAAAGAACGCCGGGTTTATCGACCACCAGAAATCTCAAATAATAGGGCAACTCCAGCTCGTCCATAGAGGCGATCTTGATATCCTTTAAGGCCGAATCGACCCAGCCGAAGGGCGTGATCCTGTTCGGGGCCTTGGCATGTATATCCCTTGCGATATCAACGACGTCGGCCACTACCGCGCTGGCCGTGGCCATCATGCCCGCGCCGTGTCCGTAGTACATGGTCGAGCCTACTACGTCGCCGTTTATGAATACGGCGTTATAAACACCATCGACCGAGGCGAGCGGGTGATTGCCCGGTATCATCGTCGGGTGTACGCGGGCCTCTACCTCGTCGCCGTTTAGCTTGGTCACGGCAAGTAGCTTTATGACGTAACCGAAACCGTGCGCAAAGTCGATATCTATCGGATTGATATTTCTAATGCCCTCCATGTAGATATCGTCGAGATCAACGACCGTGCCGTAGGCTATATCCATGAGGAGCGCAAGCTTGTGGACCGTGTCGTTGCCGTCCACGTCATTGGACGGATCGGCCTCGGCATAACCCCTGGCCGATGCGTCGGCGAGAACCTCGTCGAAGTCGCCGCCCTCTTCGGTCATCTTTGTGAGAATATAGTTTGCCGTACCGTTAATTATACCATATATCGACTCTATCCTGTTGGCCGAAAGCCCCTCTTTAAGGGCCTTTAGACACGGTATACCGCCGCCCACAGCGGCTTCAAAACCGACGGTCAAACCTTTTTCGCGGGCCAGAGCAAAAATCTCCCTGCCGTGTATCGAGAGAAGGGCCTTATTTGCCGTGACGACATGTTTGCCGTTACGAAGGGCCTCCGTCACGAAATCCTTGGCAATGGTCGTACCGCCAATGAGTTCGACGATTATCGAGATATCCGGGTCGGTAATGACGGCGTTTGCGTCGTTTGTCAAAACACCTTCGCCGAAGTCAAGCCCCCGGTCGCGGTCTAGGTCCATGTCGGCGGCCCTCTTAACAACAAGCTCACAGCCGAGCTTGTTGCTTATCACGTCGGCGTTCTCGATTATAACCTTGGCCGTGCCGGTGCCGACCGTGCCGAGGCCGATTATTCCTACATTTATTTTATCCATCTTGCTCCTGTTGTTATTATAAAAACGGTGGGCAATGCCCACCCTACGAAATAATACTTATGCCGGTTCAGGGTTGTACCCTGAACCGAACATTAAAAACTCTCGGCCTGCATGACTCTGCCGCTTTCGGCGGTTCTAACCCCTACCAGGTTTTAACGTTCCGGTTCAAGGTACAACCTTGAACCGGCGGTAAAGATCATAGATGTTGTTGAGTTTCGCTGCACGTTGCTACGCTCTACAGAACCTACATTACCTAAAAAAATGCTTTTTCAAATAAGAACAAACTCACTATGACAAAAGCAACACCTGCTATGGGAAGAAAGATTTCCCATAGTCCAACACCATAACCAATAACGCTATAACTAACTCTAGCTAAAAATTTGCGAAAGACAATGTTCACTACCCCGGATACCAAGTATACGGCTGCTCATACGATGTCGTAAGAAAGCTCCATTGTTTGCCCCCCTACCCCTTATAAGACTCGAACGCCCTCCTCACACCTTTAGCCGCCTGACGTATGCGCTGCTCGTTCTCAACAAGCGCAATACGCACGTATTCGTCTCCGTATGCACCGAAACCTATGCCGGGTGATACGGCGACCTTGCCTTCGGTAAGGAGCATCTTGGAAAATTCCAGCGAGCCCATCTCCCTGAATTTTTTGGGGATACGCGCCCAGACGAACATCGTCGCCTTTGGCGACTCTATCTCCCAACCGGCGCGTCCGAAGCTTCTAATCAAGACGTCGCGCCGTTTTCTGTACATATCTACTATCTCGCCGACGCATGATTGGTCGCCCTTTAGGGCTATGATCGAGGCTATCTGGATGGGCTGGAACATGCCGTAGTCGAGATAGCTCTTTATGCGCGTGAGCGCGGCGACCATCTTCTTATTACCGACGCAAAACCCTACGCGCCAGCCCGGCATATTGTAACTCTTGGAGAGCGAGAAAAACTCAACGCCGACATCCTTCGCGCCCGGAGCCTCAAGAAAACTTGGGGCCTTGTAACCGTCGAATACCACGTCGGCGTAGGCGAGATCGTGGATGACCATCATGTCGTGCTCTTTGGCGAATGCGACTATCTTTACAAAGAAATCGGCGTCAACGCATAC
>JAJCZF010000058.1 GCA_029262535.1 Deltaproteobacteria bacterium | reverse complement strand
AGGATGGGGGGAGCCGCCGCGCGTTGTCGATAGACGAGGTAGTAAAGGAGTGCGCTTCTCTGGTCGAGCGAGGTTTTAAGAGGGTGCTCTTCGTGCTCGGCGAGGACCCCACGCGTGGGGTTGATTATATTATAGACTGCGTAAAGGCGGCCTATAAAGAGACCGGCATAAGGATCGTCCACGTAAACGCGCCGCCAATGACGATCGATGAATTCAGAGCGCTTAAAGGGGCGGGCATAGGGGTCTATCAGTCTTTTCAGGAGACATACCATAGAGAGACCTATGAGAGGGTTCATCCGCGCGGGCCAAAGAGCGATTATATAAATCGTATCGATGTGATGGACAGGGCGCTTGAGGCGGGTTTTGAAGATATCGGTATAGGCACCCTACTCGGTCTCTACGACTGGCGTTTTGATGTGCTTGCGACCGTAGCTCACTCAAATCACCTCTTTGAAAAGTTTAATACTCACGCCCATACCATATCCATTCCAAGGCTCAGGCCTGCCGAAGGCTCTAGCATGGAGGGTATTTCTTTTGATGTGACCGACGACGACCTAAAGCTTATCGTTAGCATCTACCGCCTTGCCGTTCCATCAGCCGGTCTGGTGGCGACGACACGCGAGTCGCCCTCTTTACGGACAGAGCTTCTATCTTGCGGGGCATCGCAGGTGAGCGCCGCCTCAAGCACTAGTCCGGGCGGTTATTCAAAAAATAAGACAGATGTCGCGCTTGAGCAGTTCTCTACAGCCGACCTCCGCACGCTTGAAGAGGTGATGCAGGCTATAATAGAAGCAGGCGGTTTGCCGAGCCTCTGTACAGCATGTTACCGGGTCGGCAGAGTAGGGGCCGACTTTACTCACCGCACGACCGAAGGCGCGATGGAGAAGTATTGCGAGGCCAATGCCATACTGACATTCAGCGAATACCTGCTCGACCAAAATGAAAACGGCACCGGCGCGAAGTTCCGAGAGGCTTTGGACTCTGCCCTTCTGAAAATAACTGACGACTCTATAAGAGAGAGTCTTTTAAAAAAGCTAAAAGAGCTTGAAGGCGGGTCGAGAGACCTCTACTTCTAACCGGGGTTTTACTATGTCTATAGAGGTAAGGATAAATGGCGAAGAACGCGAGTTAGACGAAGGTCTAACTCTTATGGCCCTGCTCGACTCGCTTGAGATAGAGTTGAAAGGCGTTGCCGTGGAGCAAAACCGGGTCATCATCCCCAAGGGCCGTCTCGCAGAGACCCCGGTCGCCCAAGGCGACGTAATAGAGATAATAAGAATGACAGGCGGCGGCTAGCAGGCGTTCGCCTGTCTTATTTCGCGCGGCGGGTCTCTTGGCGGCCTGATGTTTGAGAGTAACGCATCGAGGTTTTTTACATGTTTTTAAGCGGCGTACAGGCACACAGGTGTGCCACTTTCGCGGGGCGGGTTTCTGGTGGCCGGAAGTAGGTAGGGCGCAAAAGAAGAAGGCCTTAGTAGTTTGCAAGTTTTCTTAAATACTTGATTAGATAGATTTTTATTTATTAATAAAAAATCCTAACAAAGGAGAAGAATAAATGTCAGACACATTCAAGGTAGGCAAGTGGGAATTTACTTCGAGACTCATGGTGGGCACCGGCAAATACGCCTCTAACGAAGAGATGGTCGCCGCGCTCGAAGCCTCCGGCGCTGAGGTCGTAACGGTCGCGGTCAGGAGGGTGGAGCTCGATAAGACAAAGGAATCGCTTCTCGATCATATCGATCTTGATAAGTATACGCTCTTGCCAAATACGGCGGCATGTTTCACGGCGGACGACGCCATTCGCACCTGTATGCTCGCCAGAGAGGCCCTTGAGACCGATCTCGTAAAGTTAGAGGTGCTCGGAGACGAAAAGACGCTCTTCCCGGATAACGAAGCCACTCTCGAAGCGGCCAGGTTTCTTGTTAAAGAGGGTTTTACCGTAATGCCTTATACGAGTGACGATCCGATCATGGCCCGTAAGCTTGAGGATCTCGGTTGCGCCGCGGTCATGCCGCTCGCAGCGCCCATAGGCTCGGGGCTGGGTATTCGCAACCCCTATAATATCAAGATAATTTTAGAGAATGCAAATGTGCCGGTCATTGTTGACGCTGGCGTAGGCACGGCCTCCGACGCGGCTGTGGCCATGGAGCTTGGCTGTGACGGTGTTTTGATGAATACCGGCATAGCCGGGGCAAAAGACCCGGTAAAGATGGCTCGCGCCATGAATCTTGCGGTCGAGGCCGGACGTCTGGCATATCACTCAGGGCGTATTGCAAAGAAACTATATGCCACGGCATCAAGCCCGCTTACGGGCCTGATAGACTAGGGGCAACGTGCATCCGATACTATTTGAGCTAGGGCCGATCTCTATACGTTTTTACGGCCTGATGTATGTCGTTGCCATACTCATGGCCTTCTATATCGTAAAGAGAGAGGTTAAGAGGAAGGGAATCCCGCTTACAGAGGATCAAGTGACGAACTTCGTCATATGGGGCGTGGTCGGCGGCGTGATCATTGCGAGGTTATATTATGTCGTCTTTAACGCCTCTTTTTATATGGCGAATCCGTTGGAGATTCCGGCGATATGGCACGGCGGGCTCGCTATACACGGCGGTATCATAGGCGGCGCGCTCGGTGGCGGGCTCTATCTGAGGCGAAGGTCGGTGGGCTTTTGGACGATGGCCGATATCATGGCCCCGACCATGTTGCTCGGCCAGTCGTTTGGCAGGTTCGGGAACTTTATGAACGGCGACGCGCATGGAGCGCCGACCGATATGCCCTGGGGCATAGTATTTCCATACGGCCCGGCCTCGCAGGAGTTTCCGGGTATGGCGACGCACCCGACGATGCTCTATGAGATAGCCTTTAATATGACCTTCTTTTGCTTCTTATGGTTTGTCATGAGAAAGCGCGACTATAAGGACGGTTATCTATTCGCCTTATATATTATCCTCTATTCGTCGGGAAGGTTTGTTGTAGAGATATTCAGGGCCGACAGCCTTATGATGGGCCCCTTGAGGACGGCGCAGGTCGTGAGTATCGGGCTGATATTAATCGCGCTTGCTTGTATATTTATAAAGAAGCTCAATAGGCCAAAGGGTGCCTGATAACGGAGCGGCAGCAAAGGTTGATTTCGACCTCTATCTTATAACAGATAGAAGCGCGGTACTTAAAGGCGGTATAGTATCAGCAGTTGAAGAGGCCCTTGAAGGCGGCGCGCGCGCCGTACAGCTTAGAGAGAAAGAGCTCGGCGGCGGTCAGATATTGTCTCTTGCCAGAGAACTCAGGGTTCTTACTAAGAGATACGACGCAAAACTTATTATTAACGACAGGCTCGATGTCGCGCTCTTGAGCGAGGCAGACGGTATACACCTGCCCGCCTCCGGTCTCGGTATAAAGGCGGTAAGGAGAGAGGTTGGGCCCGGTTTTTTAATAGGCATCTCTACCCATTCGCTAAAAGAAGTAAGAGAGGCAGAGACAGGCGGCGCGGACTTTGTGACATTCGGTCCGCTCTACTATACGGCCAGTAAGGCCGGCTATGGCGAGCCGGTAGGTTTGGCGGCCCTTGAAGAGGTCGCAGGAGCGGTCTCGATACCGATATTTGGACTCGGTGGAATCAAGGCGGCACAGGTCGAAGAGGTAATGGAAAAGGGAGCGCACGGAGTAGCGCTCATATCGTATATAATAGCGGATAGCGACCCGAGGGCGCGGACCCGAGAGGTTGCGGCCCTTATAAAAGGAAAGAAGGAGAGCCTAAAATGACCAGAGCAAAGATGACTCGAATCGAAGAGGCGCGGGCAGGCAATATCACCGAAGAGATGAAAGAGGTCGCGCTCGCAGAGGGCGTAAGTCCTGAGTTTATTAGGAAGGGACTTGCAAACGCGACGATTGCGATCAATAAAAATATAGTCCGAAAGGATCTTAGGCCGCTGGCCGTCGGCACGGGTCTTAAAACCAAGGTCAACGCCAATATAGGCTCTTCGCAAGATCATATAGATCACTCCGAAGAGATAGAAAAACTGCTCGTAGCGGAACGCGCCGGGGCCGACGCCGTCATGGATCTCTCTACCGGCGGAGATGTAAATGCCATAAGGAGGCGGGTGCTTGAAGAATCCTCCGTGCCTATCGGTACGGTGCCGATATATCAGGCTGCACACGACGCGCGTCAAAAAGGAAAGAGCTTTGTCGAGCTGACCCCTGACGATATGTTTGATGTCATAGAGATGCAGGCCGCCGAGGGCGTGGACTTTATTACCGTTCACTGCGGCGTTACGCATAGCTCTCTCGACAGGATAAAGGCCGAGGGGCGCATCATGGGAGTAGTAAGCCGGGGCGGGGCGCTAACGTCAGAGTGGATGACCTATAATAAAGCGGAGAACCCTCTCTTTGAGCAATACGACCGTCTTATCGAGATTGCCAAAAGATACGATATGGTCCTCTCTCTCGGAGACGGCCTTCGCCCCGGTGCGATAGCAGACGCGACCGACAGGGGTCAGGTCCAGGAGCTGATTACGCTCGGAGAGTTAGCAAAGCGCGCCACCGACGCCGGTGTCTCGGTTATGATAGAGGGGCCGGGCCATGTGCCGTTAGACCAGATTGAAGCCAATATACTCTTGCAAAAGAGGCTTTGCCATGGCGCGCCTTTTTATGTGCTCGGGCCTCTAGTCACAGATATCGCGCCGGGTTACGATCACATTACATCGGCCATAGGCGGGGCTATCGCCGCCGGTAAGGGCGCGGACTTTCTCTGTTATGTGACGCCGAGCGAGCATCTAAGGCTACCTAGTGTCGAGGACGTTCGAGAGGGTGTGATGGCGGCGCGTATAGCCGCCCACGCCGGCGATATCGTAAAGGGCACTGGCGCCGGGGCCGGCATGGAACGCGACAGGGCCATGAGCCGGGCGCGTAAGGCGCTCGACTGGGACGAACAAATCAGGCTCTCGATAGACCCGGAACGCGCCAGGGCGATTCGTGAGTCGAGCGCGCCGGAGGACGGCGACGTATGCACTATGTGCGGAAGTCTCTGCGCCATTAAAATAACGAGCGAAGGCGGCGGCGGAGGACACTAAAAATTGATCTTTTTCCCTCACTCTGCGTTGGGATGCAAAATAAAAGAACTCGACGTACATGCGTACGACTCGTTTTTTATTTCACATCCCGCCTTGATTGAGAAAAAAATCTCTAATTTTTAGACCATTTATACAGTCGGCTTTAGAACTAAAGACAGACAGGTAGAGAGAGCTTACTATTAATAATCGGCGCGGATAAAAAGATATGCGGGCGGCAGGGACTTACACCGCGAAATAAGACCACACCTGTGTGGCCGCCTTGATTGAGAAAAAAATCTCTAATTTTTAGACCATTTATACAGTCGGCTTTAGAACTAAAGACAGGCAGGTAGAGAGAGCTTACTATTAATAATCGGCGCGGGTAAAAGATATGCGGGCGGCAGGGATTAGCACCGCGAAATAAGACCACACCCGTGTGGTTGCGTTTATAAGGGTATCTACCTGGATTGGGCAGTGTCGGAGTCCGGGGTGCCGACCTCTAGCGTCATTACGCAATTCTTGCCAGAGCGTTTTGCCTTATAGAGGGCCTTATCGGCCAGATTGACAAGCTCTGCAGAGTCTTTAAAAGAGCCGCTTTCGTAGGTGGCGACGCCGAGGCTGAGCGTCAGGTTCTTGTCGCCGAGCTCTTCAAAGCTGTAGTTCTCGACCATCTCCCTTATTCTCTCTGCCTCTTCTATGGCTCCTTCGGCAGAGGTATAGGTGAGTATTATTGCGAACTCTTCACCGCCGTAGCGCGCGGCGATATCGGCCTTCCTGATATAGAGCTTTAGTATGCGGGCAATCTGCTTTAAGACCAGGTCTCCGACCGGATGACCGTAGGTATCGTTAACGAGTTTGAAGTCGTCTATATCCATCATTATCATCGAGAGCGGCGTATTGTAACGCGACGATCTTGAAAACTCTTCCTCAAGCCTCTGATAGAAATGGTTGTGGTTATAAAGACCGGTGAGCTGGTCGGTCATGGCTATCTTCTTGAGCCGCTCTCTTTCGTCCGTTACATTTTCATGGATCTGGGCATTCTTGATCGCGTAGTAAGAGGCGTCGGCAACCAGGCTGCAGAGCCTTAGTTCCTTTTTTGTAAATCCGTGTCCGAAACGTTTGGCGCGCAGGAAGATCGTGCCGACGAGCGGGTCGTCAAAGACTATCGGTATGACGAGCGCGCTCATATTGACAAGGTCTTTTACAGAGTCCTTAACACCCTCCATGAGCGGGTGATTTGCGATATTCTCTATAGCAAGCAGGGTGCGTGTTTGAAGGACCTGCCTGAGTTCCGGGTAGTTATCCAGTTCTATCCTGAGGTTGGATGTAGGCAGCTCTTGAAAAGAGTCCATGATAAGGCCCTCGTTGTCGTCTCCGTCCTTGAGTTGAACGATGGAGCAGTCCTTTGCGCCTACGGCTTCGGCGACCTTCTTTACTATTACGTTAAGAAGGTCGGTCAGTTCAAGAGTGGAAAATACGGCCTTGGTTATGGCCTGCAGGGATTCAAGAAGGACCTTGCTTTCACGAAGGTCTCTGATATCGGTACTCAAAGAGATCCTGTTTATGATACGAAGCGATAGCTCCGTAGGGTCGAGCGGGCTCGTTACAAAATCGTCGTATACGGCGTCCTTGAGGATTGCTCCGTCCGGAGAGCCAAGGATAAGTATTACCGGGGTGCCAAGAGAGGAGCGTAGCCTGGATAGTGTCGGCCTGACCCACTCCATATCGGCCTCGGGGCTGCGGCGTACCGAGAGGACGGCGTCGGGCTCCCATTGGTTGGCGGTGTTGATGGACTCACTTTCGTCTGTAGCTACTCTAATGTCAAAACCGTTCGAGGCAAGGGCCTCTCTTACGGATATCCGGTCGCCCGGGTCCGACGTTACTACAAGGCATTTTAAACGCTGAATTTTTTTGCGGTTATCTGTCATAGTTGATATAAATAGAGTGATTTTACAAAATATTTGGGCCTATAGTTCTTGACTTTTGGGCCTGTTTATCTTAGTTTATTAAGTCGGGCCAGCGTAGCTCAGGTGGTAGAGCAACTGATTCGTAATCAGTAGGTCGGGAGTTCGACTCTCCCCGCTGGCTCCAGTTTTTTTTAGTCAACAAGTGCTAATTGTATCCTCTCTCTCTTCATTAATCAACCCTGATTATATAGCTATATATAGCAGTTTGGCGGCAAGCAGGATTCTTAAGTTTTTTCGCTTGAATGCTTTCTTGATAAGCTCTGTCAGCTCTTTGATGGTAGTTGAATGCCTGGATAAGTTTACAGGTTATCCTGATATTTGCGGTAGTTATCTATACTGATAAAATAGTCCGGGTCTTCAAGCACATTAACGTCACAGATCTTTTCCGCCTTTTTGATCAGGCGAATGCAGTCCTGGCTGAGATGGCGAAGGTGAACATGTTTGCCCAGTTGCAAGTAGGATTCGGCTACCTTATTGATGACCTCGATGGCCGATTGGTCCATGATACGCGACTCTTCAAAGTCTATAATGACCTCGTCCGGGTCGCCTTCAATATCGAATTTTTGAAGAAATAAGGTCGTAGAAGCAAAAAATAGGGGGCCGTAGATCTTATAGTGTTTTATGCCGTGCTCGTCGATGAATTTACGCGCTCGAATGCGCAGGGCATTCTTCCATGCAAATATCATCGCCGAGATAATAACGCCGCAGATCACGGCTATGGCCAGGTCGAATATTACCGTTAAGGCCGTAACCAGTATGATGACGGCCACGTCCCATGCGGGAATCTTATTCAGGATATTAAATGTAGACCATGCGAATGTCTTTATGACGACGATAAACATGACGCCGACCAGGGCGGCTATCGGCACCTGTTCGATATAGGCCGAGGTGAATAGGATGAAGAATAATAAGGCCATGGCGGCGGTAATACCCGAAAGCCTGCCGCGCCCGCCCGATGTGATATTGATGATCGACTGCCCGATCATGGCGCATCCCCCCATTCCGCCGAATAGGCCGTTAACGAAGTTAGCCGCCCCCTGGGCGATGCATTCGCGGTTGCCGTTGCCGTGGGTCTTGGTGAGTTCGTCTATGAGGTTCAGGGTCATCAGGGACTCAATCAGCCCGATAGCGGCAAGTATGAGGGCGTAGGGCGCTATAAAGGCCAGTGTCGCCCATGTCAGAGGAACCTGAGGCAGGGCAAAGGACGGAAGGCCCGCCTTGATGCCCGTGCCGCCGTTTGATATTATAAAGGAGAGCACGGTCTCTGTGTTGATATTAACGAATAGCACGAGCAGAGAGACGGCGATGATGGCTATGAGCGCTCCCGGAGCCTTTTTATGTAAGATTGGTATAATGTAGAGCAGGGCCATCGTTAATGCGACAAGCCCTATCATAGTATAAAGAGGCGTTCCCTGAATCCAGCTGCCGCCGGATTTGAACATATTTACCTGAGACAAGAAGATAACGATAGCCAGGCCGTTTACAAAACCCATCATGACGGAGCGCGGAACCATGCGAATGAACTTTCCCAGACGGGCCACACCGGCAAGGCTTTGAAATATGCCGACCAGGAGCAGGGTGATGAGCAGGTATTGAAGCCCAGCGTAAGAGCCTTCGCCGCCCATGGCGTTACCTTCTGAGACAAGGCCGACCATGACGACGGCCATTGCTCCCGTCGCCCCCGAGATCATGCCGGGCCTGCCGCCGAAGACCGATGTGATGATGCACATCATGAATGCCCCGTAGAGGCCGACTATCGGAGAGAGCCCCGCTACAAAGGCGAATGCGACCGCCTCCGGCACCAGGGCCAGGGCGACCGTGAGCCCTGAAAAGATATCGCTCTGTACGCTGCCTTTGGAGGTGGATATAATAGAAGGCTTTGATTCCATGCAAAAAAGTTCCTTGCCTGCGGTTGAGATAGTATTGATTTCGCGTAAAATGCCAATCGATTAGTATAACGGAGTAGGCGCAACTTTACAAGCACCGTCTCTGGGGACTATCTGGTTCTTAAAGGGTTTATAATATTACCGGAAAAGGGGGCTTGGGGAAGTGCTTTACATCTTACCCTGCCTATTCGGCTAGGCCTTCTTCAAAAAACAAGTCTTTAGCACAAGGGTGGACTTTCCGTCGCGGCACTCTATCTCGCCCTCTTTAGAGCTTAGGCGGATATTCTTAAATACCTTGCCTCTTTTGAGCGTGCTGGAGCTTCCTTTTACCTTCAGGTCCTTAATTACCTGTACCGAATCTCCATCACTGAGCACCGTTCCGTTGCTATCTTTCATCTTAAAGAGCCTTTCTCTATTATTAAGAGTCCTATTTCATCATCCTGGTAAGCAGGCGGTTAATTGAATTTGCAAAGCGCTCCTTATCCTTCGGCCCGAATGGAGCAGGCCCTCCCGTATCTATACCGCTATCGCGAAGGTTCTGCATAAAGTCTCGCATGGAGAGACGCTCCCTTGCGTTCTCTTCCGTATAGAGTTCCCCTCTGGGGTTTATGGCGGTTGCGCCCTTCTCTACGACAAGGACCGCAAGAGGGATATCGGCGGTGATTACGAGGTCCTTTTCAGTTATATTATCAACGATATAGAGGTCGGCGACATCCGCGCCGTCTTCCACCTGAATAAATGTAATGAGAGGCCCGGCGGGCACTGCCATAGAACTATTGGCTACAAGACAGACCGGGACCTTTAATCTGAAAGAGGCCTTAAAGATAAGATCTTTAATAACTCTCGGACAGGCGTCGGCGTCTACCCATATCTTGAACTGCGAATCGTCTGGCATATATTCTTCCTGTCTACTGTCAGCCCGTTGGCCGGGTGGTCATTATTTACTATAAAGAGCACTATATAATCTTTTATCATAATGGTCAATTGCGGCTTGCGCCAGGGTAGAGATTCGGCTCCGTGGAGACCTTTCCCGGCTTGACAAGAATCACAGTATGGTGTAACCTTTTTAGTATATATCTATAATAATTTCACATAAAAATCGGGTATTTGCTTGGAGAACGGACCGTCAGATATCGAAAAAGGCCAGATGCCGTCCCTATTCGGAAAGTTCTCGTGGAGCCCGCCACCGTGGGTTGTCGAGCGCAAGGATAGAGAAAGGCCGCCCGCCGGTAATAAGAAGTTTATACTTCATTCTTATTGCGGCGATTATAGTCCTGTGCGCTTTTGGCGCGTATTATTGGTGGTCTCACCAGCCCGTCCCTTTGAAGATATCCGTTAGATTCTCCTCCCCGACCGCAACCAAGCTTGAGAAAGACGCGGAGATAGATAGCCTTAAAGTGCGTTTCAGCGGCTCCGCTGCGCGCCTTGAAGATATAGGCAAACCGGTCAAAGGCGGCATTACCATGAGCCCGCCACTAAAGGGTGAGTGGTTATGGGAGAATGAAGCCAGGCTCGTCTTTAGCCCGGCCGAGGACTGGGGTGTCGGCACAAACTATACCGTTAACTTTGATAAGTCACTATTTCCGCAACATCTGCTCCTTGAAAACTATAATAAATCTTTTTTGTCCGCCAACTTCACTCAAGAGCTCTATTCAAGTGACTTTTATCTCGATCCGAAAGATCCGAAGATCAAACGCGCGGTATACGAACTGTGCTATAGCCATCCTGTTGACCCGGTCGAGCTGGAAAAACGTCTAGAATTAATCGTAACCGACAGCCATGGCAAGCCTGTCATAAGCGACGGTGACGACAATGGCGCCTATCCTTTTACGGCAAGTTATGACGACTTTCATGGCAGGGCCTATATTAAGAGCGAACCCATTCCCATTCCACCCCTTGAGATGAGTATGCGCCTAACTGTCAAGCCGGGAGTCGTCTCATCTCGCGGAGGCAGCGGCGCGCAAGGGGTGACCGGCGCAAAGGTCAAGGTTCCCGGCATCTACTCGATGCTTAAAGTAGACTCTTTTAACCTCATGCTCATAAGAAACGAAGATAACGAACCCGAACAGGTCCTATCCGTTTCGACCACCGACGGGGTCCGCTCCGCGGATCTGGCAGCAAAGATTACGGCCTACATACTTCCTAAAGATCGCCCGAAGACACCGTCAAGGAACAGCGTGCGTACCGACTACCACTGGTATGACACAAGAGATGTCGGACCGGAAACGCTCGCCCTCTCCAGGCCGGTCAAGCTTAGATCTATTCCTTCGTCCGAAGAGTTCCCGACGGAACATAACTTTAGTTACACGGCGGAGCCGGGTAAATATCTATATGTTTTAGTAGGAGACGAGATAGAGTCTCGCGCCGGTTATATACTTGATAATGCGTACGACGGCATAAGGACTGTCCCGGACTTTCCCAAAGAGATTGAGATCATGCACGACGGCGCGCTTCTGAGCCTTTCGGGTGAAAAGCAGCTTTCCGTCATGACGCGCGGGGTCGAGGCCGTAAGGTTTGAGGCCGGACGTTTGCTGCCCGGGCAGATAAGCCACCTTGTAAGCCAGACCGGTGGCAATATCAAGAGTCCCTACTTTAATAACTATTATTTTAACGAAGATAATATGGCGAGGGTCTTTCGCAAGGTAAGAAGGCTTGAGCGGCAAAGCCCGGAAAAGGCGCAATATACCTCCTTTGACTTTAGCAAGTTGCTTACGGCTGGTGAAGGTGAGGGCGTCTTCTTTTTCAAGGTCGAATCATGGGACCCGGTACGTGAACGCCCGACCGGGCGGGCGGATACGCGTCTTATACTGATTACTGATCTTGGTATATTGGTAAAGAACGGCGCAGATAATTCACATAATATATTTGTTCAATCCTTACATAAAGGCACGCCGGTGGTAGGGGCGACCGTCTCGGTTCTGGGCAAAAACGGCCTTCCGGTAATCACTAAGAAGACCTCCAAAAGCGGACACGTTCGCTTCCCCGATCTTAAGGATTTTAAGCGTGAAAAGCAGCCGACCGTATATCTGGTTACGAAGGGCGACGACCGTTCCTTTATACCGTATGAAAGGCGCGATACCGGCCTGAACCTCTCGCGCTTTGATACCGGCGGGTTATATAGCTCACCCGATAAAGATAGCCTGAACGCCTATCTCTTCTCCGACCGCGGCATATACCGGCCCGGAGACGAGTTTCATGTGGCAATGATTATAAAGGCCCCCTCATGGAGCAAGGATATAGAGGGCGCGCCGCTCGAATATCTGCTTAGCGACCCGCGCGGCAGGACCCTTATAAAGAAAAAGATACGTCTCTCAAAGGACGGCTTTGAGGAGGTCAGATACCGTACCGACGCGACCTCGCCGACCGGGAATTACGAGGTTAAGGTCTATATAGTAAAGGATAGATATCGAAGAAGCCTGATAGGTAGCGAGACGGTGCGTGTAGAAGAGTTTATACCGGATCGCTTAAAGATAACGACAAAGTTCTCAAAGCTCAGGGCCGAGGGATGGGTTACTCCGGTTGGCTTAACCGGAGAGGTTTTACTGAAAAACCTCTTTGGAAGACCGGCCACAAAAAGGCGCGTTACGGGCAGCATTAAGTACTCGCCAGCATATCCATCCTTCCGCGCTCATAAGGGTTATAAGTTCTTCGATCCTTTGAGGGCGAAGCAGAGCTTTACCGAAAGGCTCAACGACCAGGAGACGGACGAAGAGGGCAACGCGAGCTTTGATCTCTTCCTCGACCGATTCACTGAGGCTACTTACAGGGTGAACTTTACGGCTGAGGGTTTCGAGGCGGACGGCGGACGCGGAGTGCTTTCGACAAGCACCATACTGGTCTCACCGCTCAACTTTCTCGTCGGTTATAAGGCCGACGGAGAACTCTCTTATATCAAGAAGGGTGTAGAGCGCAAAGTGGACTTTATCAGTGTAGACCCCGCGCTCAAGAAGGTCGCCTCCACCGGTCTCTGGGTCCGTCTCGTGGAGAATCGCTTTGTTTCGGCTCTGGTGCGTCAACCGAGCGGACTATACCAGTACCAGTCGGTCGAAAAGAAGATCCCTCTTGGCGAGTTCCCCTTTGAGATCGACGCCAAGGGAACGCCGTACCTACTCCCAACCAACGAGCCGGGCGACTACTCGCTGCTTATAGCGGACGGCAAGGGCACGGAGATAAGCCGCGTGGACTACTCGGTCGTCGGTGAGGCCAACCTCACTCGCAGTCTCGAAAAGAATGCGGAGTTAAAGATCAAGCTCGATAAGAAGGACTATTCGCCAGGTGAAGAGATCGAGATTTCTATCACCGCGCCATATACCGGAGCGGGGCTTATCACCATAGAGCGCGACGACGTATACGCCCACAAGTGGTTCAAGACCGATAAGACGAGCACCGTAAAGAAGATAAGGCTTCCAAAGGGGCTTGAGGGAAATGGCTATGTAAATGTCAGCTTCGTCCGTTCTGCCGATTCAAAAGAGATATTTATGAGCCCGCTCAGTTATGGCGTGATTCCCTTTACCATAAAGAGGGCGGAGCGTGATATACGAGTGCGGATTGAGACCCCGGAGCTTGTCCGCCCCGGTGAGTCGATGGAGATAAAGTACAAGGCTGAAAAAGCAGGCAAGGTAGTAGTATTTGCGATCGACGAGGGCATACTTGCAGGTCGCAAATTACAGGACGCCCGACCCGCTTGCACACTTTTTCAAGAAACGGGCCTTGCAGGTTACTACCTCTCAAATATTAGACCTACTGCTTCCTGAGATAAGGCACCTTAAGGAACTTTCGGCTGTCGGCGGCGGTATCTATGAAGCCATGAGTAGAGAGGCCGTCTCCAAGAACCTTAACCCATATACTCGAAAGCGGCTCGGCCCCGTGGCATACTGGTCGGGTATAGTCGATGTGGATGAGACCGAGCGCACGCTTACCTATGATGTCCCGGCGCACTTTAGCGGTACTATGAGGGTCATGGCTGTTGCGGTATCGGCGGGCACACTCGGAGCGACCTCTAAAAAGAGCCTCGTGCGCGGACACTTTGTCCTGAGTCCCAACGCGCCGACATTCGTCGCGCCCGGCGACGAGTTTACGGTGAGCCTCGGCCTCTCCAATAATGTCGAAGGCTCAGGGCCGGAGGCGGATATTAGATTAGACCTTAAGGCATCGGGGCACCTTGAGATAGTTGACGAGCCTTCTCGCACTATTAAGATCGGCGAGGGCAAGGAAGAGAGCCTTACCTTCAAGCTGCGCGCCCTTAAAAAACTTGGCGGAGCGACCCTTAAATTTACAGCTCAAACTGCGGGCAAGAGGTCAGCCTATGAGGTCGGCTTGAGCGTAAGGCCGCCGGTTCCTTATATGACCACTATCGCGGGAGGCCACTTTAAGAGCGGCGCAAGAGAGCTTCCGGTTAAGAGAAAGATATATCCCGATCTGCGCACGCTGGAGGCCAGCGCCTCTACCGTACCGCTATCGATTGCAAAGGGGCTTGTAAAGTTTCTTAATAGTTACCCACATCTCTGTAGCGAACAGGTTGTGAGCAGGGCTTTCCCTGCTGCGGTTTTGAAGGGGCGATCGGATATAGGTTATGACGAGGCCGGAGTTGAAAGCGCGCTCAACCGGGCGATACGCACTTTGCGCGCCCGTCAAAACCACGAGGGGGCATTCGGCATCTGGACGGCAAGCTCTCGTGTATCTGACTATCTTACGGCCTATCACCTTCACTTCCTTACCGAGGCGAAGGAGAACGGACTCTCCGTGCCGCAGGATATGCTCGACAGGGGATTAAGCTATCTAAAAAATAGAGATCCAAGGGCGCTTAAATCTATCGAAGAGGCGCGCGAAGACGCCTACGCTATATATGTTCTGGCGCGAAACGACATAATCGCCACCAACCAGATAAACGCCCTTACTAAAGAGCTTGAGTCGGCCTACCCGGATAGCTGGCGTGAGGATTTGACAGGTATATATCTGGCTGCTTCGCTAAAGATCTTAAGACAGGATATCGAGGCCGAACGTATTATCTCAAAGAGCCGCATGGGTGAGCTCTATTCGAATGAGTCGGGAAGTTTTTACGATAGCCTTTTGCACGACGCGCAGTATCTCTATATAGTTTCGCGCCATTTCCCGGAGCGCCTTAAGAAGCTCGACGCGGATAACCTCTTATATATAGCCGATCATGTAACGAACCGTAGATATAGCACGCTCTCCGGAGCCTTTGCCATCATCGCGCTCGACGCCTATGCCGACTTTGTAGGGACTCCGACCGAGGCCGCCATAGGTATGGATGAAATAGACGGCACGGGAACGGAAACAAAGTTAACGCTCCCCAACTCCAAGGCGCTCTTCCCCGCGGCGAACTTCTCCGGCGACGCGGCAAAGATACGTTTCTCCGCCGAGAGCGCTTATAATCTATTTTACCAGACGACCGAGGCCGGGTACGATATAAATCTTCCGACCGTGGAGATTAAAGACGGTCTTGAGATACAACGCGAGTACCGCGACACGGACGGTAATGTCGTAACAAAAACGACCCTCGGAAGTGAACTTGAGGTTCGTTTAAAGGTTCGCTCGATAGGCACGGAGAGCGCCAAGGCCCCGTACCTCCACAATATCGCTATTGTCGAACTTCTGCCCGGCGGTTTCGAGGTAGTGCTTAATAGTGTTCGCGGAAGCGGCTCCTCGCCGTGGAGACCGGACTATGTAGATTCGCGCGAGGACAGGGTTGTTCTATTCGGCGCGGTCGGGCCGGATGTCTCTGAATTCGTCTATAAGATAAAGGCGACGAACAGGGGCAGCTTCTCCGTGCCGCCGGTTTATGGCGAGGCCATGTATAATCAAGGTATCGTAGCGCGTTCGCCCGGCTCGAAGATTACGGTAGAGTAGTTCTCATGAGACGGTCCGTACTTCTCCCGGCCTTGATCTTTATCGCCCTTTCTTTTCTTATATATGCGCTTATCCCAAGGCCGCCGCTCTTGGACGGCGTGGATTTTTCAAGGGCGGTATACGACAGGCACGGCAAGTTACTGCGCCTGACGCTTGCCGGTGACGGTCTCTTCAGGTTGCGCGAGCCGCTTATCGATATCTCTCCGGCCCTTATTAGCGCCACACTGCTTCACGAAGACCGCCATTTCCGAACCCATCCCGGCGTCAACCCCTATGCCCTTGGCAGGGCCTTTGTCTCCACATATCTTAAAGGCGACGGAGGGCGCAGGGTCGGCGGCTCTACCATAACTATGCAGCTCGCCCGCGTGCGTTACGGCATAAAGTCCAGGACTATAACCGGTAAATTCTATCAAATCCTCAAGGCCGTTCAACTCGAACGCCACTATTCAAAGAACGAGATATTGGAGGCATATCTGAACCTTGTTCCTTACGGTGGCAATGTAGTCGGGGTCGGCGCGGCGAGTCTCGTATACTTTAATAAGGACGCCTACGAGCTTACACTGGAAGAGGCACTGACGCTTGCCGTCATACCGCAGAGCCCTGCGCGGAGAAGCCCGCGCGGTCTGACCGATAGCGAGAATAAAAGCCTGGTCCTTGCAAGGTCCGCGCTCTATGATAAATGGATCGCCGCACATCCCGAAGATGCCGGAAGAAACAATTTGCTCTCGCTGCCAATGAGCGTCGGAGCAAGGTCCACGCTACCATTTCTTGGACCGCACTTTGTGGATGCACTATTAAAGGACGATAAGAACCGCGATCTTATAAAGATAAGGTCCACGCTCGATATGCGTCTGCAAAGGGTTTTGGAGAGCAGGGCCGCAAGTTATATAGAACGAAAACGAAACGAGGGACTCTCTAATACCTCGGCTATGCTTTTAGATTATCGGACGATGGAAGTCTTAGCCGTGCTCGGCTCCGTTGACTTTTTCGATAATGCTATAGAAGGGCAGGTAAACGGCACCATTGCAAAACGCTCGCCCGGTTCTACACTTAAACCGATGATATATGGACTCGCCATGGACCAGGGGCTCATACACCCGCTCACAATGTTAAAGGACTCGCCGACCGGTTTCGGCGAATACAGCCCGGAGAATTTCGATCATGAATTCGAGGGGCCGATAAAGGCCAAAGACGCGCTCATACGTAGTCGAAATATCCCTGCGCTCTCGCTCGCCAACCGCCTCTCAGGGCCGGACCTCTACGGTTTTTTAGAAAAGGCTTCGGTGTCGGATCTGAGGACGCGGGAATTTTACGGCCTTGCGTTAGTGCTTGGCGGGGCTGAGATGACTATGGAAGAGCTTGTAAGGTTATACGCCATGCTCGCAAATCGCGGTATCTTCAGGCCGCTCCGAACTCTGAAAGACAGTTCTCTGGCTAAAGAGACCGCCGGTCAGAGCCGAAGGCTTTTAAGCGCGGAGGCGGCCTATCTCGCCCTTGATATCCTAAAGGCTAACCCAAGGCCGAACCGAAAGCTTAGCGATAGGTGGGCCGTGCCCTCCATGCCGGTATATTGGAAGACAGGCACATCTTACGGTTACAGGGACGCGTGGTCCATTGCCGTTACCGGTCCATACGTGCTTGCCGTTTGGGTGGGTAATTTTAACGGAGAAGGCAATCCTGCCTATAAAGGGCGTGGAGCCGCCGCGCCTCTTATGTTTGAGATGATAGATGCCATAAGTGACATGAATCTCGAACCCGCCGGATTTTCAAAAACCCCGCCTGAAAAGATTACAGAGCTTCAGGTCTGCGCCATATCGGGATACCTTCCGTCCCCGCATTGTAACTAGACTATGAAGGCAGACTTTATACCCGGTCTTTCTCCTATAAAGAAATGCGATATCCACAGAGATGTGAGGCTTGACGCGCTTACAGGTCTTCGCAGTTGCGGCAGCGGCGCGACTTCAAACGGTCCTACAATCGGCAAGGTCTACGAGTTTTGGCCCTCGGATATACAAAAGATATTTAGCCGCGCCGGTATACCGAGAAGGAGCCCGCCACCTTACGGCCCGGACTGTGACCTGAGCGAGAGGGTTATCGGCGGGATAGCTCCAAAGATCAGCTCGCCCAGAAGAGGAGTGGTCTATAACCTGCGCTCCTTTGGCGATAGAAAAGATAAGATCCCTTTTGCGGCAGTTTCAGATGCCGACTCGGGGGACCTATACTGGTTTCTCAATGAAAAATTTATTGGAAGGGGCGTTAAAGGAGAGTCTGTATTATGGAGCCCGCGTCAAGGCGACTTTATCGTAAGGGTGATAGATGAAGATGGCCGCCACGACTCCAGACCCCTTAAGGTCGTACTGGTAGAGTAAGGATTCTTTTGAGAAAGTCTGAAGCTGATAAGATATCACAATTAAAAAAATGATTCTTACTTGAATCTATCATCAAATAGATGCTGAGATGGTTGCCCAGACGACTGTAATGGCGGCTTCAATGGACCACGAGACAGCGAAGTCAAAGTCCCAAATTGTAGCAGCTAACAATTATTACCAGTATGACAGATTTTTTATAAAATACTATGCCCGTTTTGTCAATTGTCGATTTTTAATCGAAAGGTATTATTCTGAGATAGGCTTTAGGGGTATTGAGTACAGGGAGAACTCTATGAATTTTGCTTCTTCGCCATGGCGGTTTTTCTCTCTTGGGTTCTATAAAGGAAAATAAATGTGTTAAAGTGGATACCAAAATGGATGCCAATTATATTTCTAAAAAGAAAAGGGGTTACGAGAAATCTCGTAACCCCTTGTTATGTTTGGTGGGCCGCGTAGGGATCGAACCTACGACCCGCTGATTAAGAGTCAGCTGCTCTACCAACTGAGCTAGCGGCCCAAACTTTAATTTCTATAATGGTGCGCCTGAGAGGATTCGAACCTCCGACCCTCGGCTTCGGAGGCCGATGCTCTATCCAACTGAGCTACAGGCGCAACGTAATCATTTCAAGTAGTTGCAGGCATTTCAGCTTTCTTGCCTGTAGCCCGGCGCCTAAAAAAGATGTAGATCGTGGGGTTAAGGCTTAGGGCGGATTCGATCAGAACAATATCCAGGTCCGCATGAGACGCCATTTAACACAGAGGTCAATGTATCAGTTCTTGCCCTTCTTGTAAACCCCCATTTTCGTCTGCCTTGAAGATATTTATAGTTCTTTCCTCTTAAATCAACCGTAAACAGGAGACTGTGACAGGGTGGCTCCGCTTCCTGGGCCCACAAAATATTTGCCGCACAAGATTGACTCGGTATACTTTGTAGGAAGAGATCATAAACCTTGACACTACACCGTTAAATCTGGTAAAAAATCATATACTTACAATTCGTATGATCAATAGGAGTTTTACGCCGGAGGTAAGGGCGCGTACTTAATGCGGGATTCCGGCCTTTTTTTGGTTGGATGGCGAGGTTTCGATGCTTGAGTCTATTATAGAGAGGCAGAGAATTCTTTTCGGACGGACGTCGGCCATCTCGGTTAGCTCGGCCATCTCTATTTGGACGTTTCTTCTTGTTGCTCTATTTATATTCCTACCTTTAAATGCCGATGCACTGGCGTCCGGCGTTTTCGATAATCTTGATACCGCTCCCATAACCGATATATCAAAGGCCGCCGAGAGGTGCTCGGCCCCTGACAGGCCCAATATAAGCTTTCGCGCTAAGCCCGAGGGGCTATCTGTATGGCCTACTCAGTATATAGAACTCCGTTGGAATGTGCTCAATGCGAAAGGTCAGTACTGGCCCCATCCGGTATTTCTCAGAGAGGGTGAGACGATAGGACCAGGTGAGCCCAAGGGCGAGTCGGTCAGCGCCCTGTGGGTGCGCCGCATGAAGGCCGGGGATCTGAAAGAAGGGCTTCATGTCTATTACCTCGTGACGCGCTGCGGTGTGGCGCGGGTCGAGACCGGCAAGTATCCAAAGCCGAATATTACATCTGCCCCGGACTACGCCTTCAAGGGCGATCTTATAGAGATAAAGGGCACGGACTTTAGAACAAATAAACCGGGCCACTACAGGCGTGTTTCGATAGCCGAGCCCGGAGCCGAGAGGCATATTGACGTAATCGACTGGACCAACGAGCGCATAACCGCCAAGGTAACCGGCGAGGTGCTTTACGGCAGGCACGAACTGCTTATAGATACCGGCCTCTCGCATGTTCATCATCGCCACTCCAACAGCGTGCCCATTACCGTGGTAAAGCAGGAAGAGATGCCGTCGCTGATGTTGGCCTCCGCCGTGCAGGATATCTTTTCGGATGCTCGTATACATCTCAACAATTACGGCTCGAAGAACGGCAGTAGTATGAAAAAGCACGATTCTTATATAAAACTTCCCGACTCCATGGGTGGTATGCGTACGCTTCTGACATTGCCGGAATATAACTTTTCGCTAACGAATCAAGACGGACGCCCCTATCCGTACTTTGGCAATCCGCATTATTATATTAACGATATAAATCTCGATGTGGTCCAGGTCTCGACAAAGAGCAACGGTTATGTGATGACTTTATATTTTGAGAATCTGCACGACGAGTTTATAGGAGAGAGCGAGGGGGGCGGCGCGCCGGATCCGCCCGAGATACAGCTCGACAACCTTCGTGTGGTCCTTGAATTTATGCCGGCGCCTCTCGACGGCCTTATAGTCGCTGATTATAAAAAGATCGAAGTAATAGGCGACTTTCGCGGTATGGGCAGTTCGTGTGATTACGGCCCCGTGGATATCTGCAAAAAACTTTATGCGAGTTATGAAGAAGATGTGATCAAGCAGCTCCGGCGCGAGATAACGGAGCTCTTGGAGAAACCCTATAACAGGCTGGCCTTCGGTCGGGCCCTAAAGCCCTGGATGAAGGTCTACGGCATAGGCGAAGTAACGCGCATATCCCTGAGCGGCGACATTCTATACATAGACCACATTCCCTGGCACTGAAAAATTGATCTTTTTCCCAATTTCTGCGTTGAAGCGCAGATAAAAAATGCTCACGTGAAAGACCACGCTCCGCTTTTTGATCTACGCTTCGCCTTAAACTTGGAAAAAATCTCTAATTTTTCAACTCAATTCTGCGTTGAGGTGTAAAATATGAAGCTCGCGTATAAGACATACGCATTGCTTTCTATTTCATATCCCGCCCTGACCTTGGAGAACACCTCTAATCTTTCCATAAAGTTTTATGCGCGGGTAAAGAACTCTTAGCTCGCCTAAGGGCTTGCTTCGCGAAAATAAAAACAGACTTGTGTGTCGAGGAACTTCTAATCTTTAAATAAATTTAAGGCGCGGGCAAGGAATTTCTAGAGGTCAAAGATTTGATACGCGAAAGAAACACACGACCGTGTGCGCGAAATTGGCTCCGCACACTGTGCTGGTATGGAAAAAACTTTCGGTCTTAATGAAATTTAGACGCGGATGAAAGACCTCAGGTATCTAGAAATTTACATCGCGAAATTGGCTCCGCACACTGTGCGGGGGTGAGAGCCGCGGCAACTTTTACGGGACAATTGCCGCGGCTTCGGGGAGTCTTGAAGAAGTTTTTAAGTTTTTTCTCAGTATATTATCGGGTGTATGTAACGCTCCCACCCACGGGCTAAGGAGCGTGCCCTCTCTTGTTTAATTCCTATTTTCCTTAATCTGCAGTAGATGTGCATGCTATTGAGGTAGTGCTGCATAAGAGACATTTTGCCCACCATCCTTGGTTCTGGGTTCGTGAATCCTTTCACGGTTCTGCTTCTTACAATTATATTATCGGTTATTTTGGGGTTGGGCTTTAGGGCTTTTTGGATTTGATCCGAATATAGCTCATAATATGAAAAGGCCGCCTCCGGTATGATCGGAAGCGGCCTTATTAGTTCGTATTATGGGGTGATTATGCCTTTATATCAATAACCCTCTGTGCCATCTCGTCTGTCGTCTGAGCGGCTTTAATATTTACTTCGAGCATATTTTTTGCGCTTTTGGAGTTTAACGTTTCGGTTGCGAGATCCACATTCGAGCGGCCTGCCGCTTTGTTGCCGAGTACCTGGTAGTCGGGCGTGGAGGCCTCTTCTTTGGATTGCCCTATAGATACGACGACACCGCCATCCTTGCCTTCGTTGAGGCGGGCCTCAAGCTTTTTAAAGCCGTCGGTATTGACGTTGGCGATATTTTGGGCGCTCGTGTCGTGCTGTACGGTCGCAGCCTGCATTGCCGATAGAGAGGTATTTATAATTGACATTTTGTTTCCCCCGTTCAAGAAACGATTCTTTGAAAAAGAATGTAATCAGGCGATATATGAATTATATCGGCATATCTTTAATAAACTTTAGCACTTTTTGAGGTAAATATCAACTTAAGGCAGCTGGATTTGCAGGTCGCCTTGCCGTAGTATCGTTACTTCCGGGCCGGTTACGTTCACTATGGTAGAGCCGAGTTTGCCGGATAGTCGGCCTCCGTCTATTATAACAGGGATTTTTTCTTTAAAATAATCAATGACTTCGAGTGCTTCGACCGGGGCCTTTTGGCCCGAGGGGTTTGCGCTCGTAGCGGTGATCGGGCCGCCTGATTTGACGGAAAGTGCGCACGCGGTCGCTGACGAGCTCAGGCGGATGGCGATGGTTCCGCGTCCGGCGGTAAGTATATTAGGCAGACGGTCGGAGGCCTTGAATATGATAGTGAGCGGTCCGGGCCAGTATCGTTCCATGAGCCAGCGTCCGGCCTCTGGTATCTCCGAGACGAGCGGGTCGAGCATCTCGATTTCGCCGATGATGAGCGGTATCGGTTCTGTAAATTCGCGCCCCTTAAGCTCGTATAGAGAGCTTACCGCATCTTCATTAAACGGGTCCACGGCGAGGCCGTAGAGTGTCTCTGTGGGATAGGCCACGACAAGCCCCTCTTTGAGGGCAACTACCGCCTGCTCAAGCGGCTCTGCTTTGTGGATTATCAGAGGACTTTTCAAGGCCTTACCGTCTCTTATTGACTCTTCAGGGTCTCTTGAAGGCGCGCGGCCTTCTCTTCAACCTCTTTGGCAAGTTTCTTTTTATAGTTTTTGAGCTTTGTGCGAAGCTTTGCATCTGATAACGCCAGTATCTGAGTCGCTAGTATACCGGCATTCTTTGCACCGGCCTTTCCGATAGATACGGTCGCAACCGGCACGCCACCGGGCATCTGTACCGTTGCCAAGAGCGCGTCCATGCCCTTGAGCGGCCCCGCGTCGATCGGCACGCCGATTACCGGCAGGGTCGTTTCAGCGGCCATAAAGCCCGCCAGGTGGGCCGCCATGCCTGCTCCGGCTATGATGACCTTTATGCCCTTCTTTTGTGCGTTACGGGCGTATGAGGCGGTCTTATGCGGCGTCCTGTGGGCAGACGAGACCATCATCTCATGCGGTATGGCAAAAGAGTCAAGCACCTCCGAGGCCGCCTTCATGACCCCCAAGTCCGAGTCGCTTCCCATTAATATTCCTACAACCGGTTTAGCCATGATTATATCCTCCAAAAATTGATCTTTTTCCAGGTCCCTTTGTTGGGATGAAAAATATAAAGCTCAACGTACATGCGTACGATTGATTTATTATCTTCAGCGCGAACGAAGAGACTTTCGGTATCTGTAAAACTTGCCTCGAGAAAGAAGCACACCTGTGTGCTATCTCTTAACGAGCGCGTCTATATCTTTAAGTAACTTTAATAGCTCCTCTATCTCCGAGAGTTTTAAGGAGTTCGGTCCGTCGCAACGGGCGTTGTCCGGGTCGGGGTGTACCTCCATGAAGAGGCCGTCCAACCCGGCGGCAACGGCGGCTCGCGCAAGGTACTTCGCCATTGTGCGATCTCCGCCCGATACTCCGTCCCTGGCAGAGGGTAGCTGCACGCTGTGTGTCGCATCGAAGACGACCGGGTACTCCCGGCGTATGATAGGCAGGGCCCTCATATCGACTACAAGGTTGTTGTAACCGAACGACGTGCCGCGCTCGGTGATAAAGATATTTTTGTTTCCGGTAGATGCAACCTTTTCCGCGGCGCGTGAGATATCTGCTGGCGCGACGAACTGGCCTTTTTTTATATTCACGGGCAGGCCGGTCTCTCCGGCGGCCACCAGGAGGTCGGTCTGGCGGCAGAGAAGCGCGGGTATCTGTAATACGTCCACTACCTCGGCGACAGGTCCGGCCTCGCTCTTGCAATGAATATCGGTAAGGACGGGCAGGCCGGTCTCATCCTTAATCTTTTGAAGTAATAAAAGCCCTTTTTCAAGACCGGGGCCGCGGTGCGAGCCGACGCTTGTTCTATTGGCCTTATCGTACGATGCCTTGAATATGAAAGGAATGGATAGTCTTTCGCAGATATCTTTTAGAGCGCGGGCCGTACTGAGGACAGTGGATTCGTCTTCGAGAACGCAGGGGCCGGCTATTAGCGCCAGTGGAGCGTTGCCGCCGATCTTGATATTCTTTATTGTTATCTCTTTTATATTGGACATCTTGGGCTACCGGCCCTTTTTGGCCTTTGGTGCGGTCTTCTTTTTAGAAGTTTTGGAACTTTTCGGCCCGTTCTTAGCGCTCTTCTTGGTGCTGTTTTTTTCGCCGTTCTTTTCGGTGAGTACGGCCTTTACAAAGCCCTTGAAGAGCGGGTGCGGGTCCATTGGTTTGCTCTTGAACTCGGGGTGAAACTGACAGGCGACAAACCAGGGGTGGCCGGGAAGCTCTACTATCTCGACAAGCGACGAGTCGGGCGAGAGGCCGCTTAGCAGGAGCCCCTTCCTTTCGAGCGAGTCACGATAGGTATTATTTACTTCGAAGCGATGTCTGTGGCGCTCACTGATCTCGACTGAGCCGTAGGCCTTATAAGAGCGTGAGCCCTTGGTGAGCTTGCAGGGGTATGCCCCGAGGCGCATGGTGCCGCCCTTTTCGGTAACACCCTCTTGCTCTTCCATCAGGTGGATGACGGGGTAGGGGCTGCCAGCTTCAAACTCGCTCGAATTGGCCAGCTGCATGGAGCATTCGTTACGCGCGAACTCTACTACCGCCATCTGCATTCCGAGACATATGCCGAAGAAGGGAATCTTCTTTTTACGAACATATTCGATGGCGAGGATTTTGCCCTCTACCCCACGGCTTCCGAAGCCGCCGGGTACGAGCACGCCGTCAACATTTTCAAGCAGCGCCTTTGCGCCCTTTTTTTCAATATCTTCAGAGTCTATATAGGCGAGATTTACTCGACAGTTGGAGGGCAGGCCGCCGTGGACGAGGGCCTCATGCAGGCTCTTGTAGGAGTCCTGCAGGCCGACATACTTACCGACTATGCCTATCGTTACTTCGTGTTTCGGCTTGAGGTATTGCTTTACGATCTTTTCCCAGACGTCGAGCTTCGGGCTCCGGGTCCATACGTTGAGTTCCCTGAGGACCTTATCGTCTAGCCCCTGGTCGTGAAAGGTCAGGGGCACGCGGTAGATGCAGTCGGCGTCCTCGGCGGCGATTACGGCGTCGAGTTCGACATTGCAAAAGAGCGCGATCTTCTTTTTATGGTCTTCGCTTATGGTGCGGTCGGCGCGGCATATTAGCACGTCGGCCTGGATACCGATTTCACGAAGTTTTTGTACAGAGTGTTGTGTGGGTTTGGTCTTTAGCTCTCCGCTTGTAGCGATATAGGGCAGGAGCGTCAGGTGCATATAAAGCACGTTCTCCTTGCCGAGGTCGAAGCGCAGTTGTCTGATGGCCTCAAGAAATGGCAGGCTCTCTATGTCGCCGACCGTGCCGCCTATCTCGACGATGGCTACGTCAACTCCGTCCGAGAGGCTCTTTACGTGATTCTTTATCTCGTCCGTTACGTGCGGCACGACCTGTACGGTGCCGCCGAGATAGTCGCCGCGGCGTTCTTTTTTGATGATGGAATCGTATATCTGGCCCGTGGTGTAGTTGTTGTTTTTTCCGAGGCGGGCAGAGGTATATCTCTCGTAGTGGCCGAGGTCGAGATCGGTTTCCGTGCCGTCGTCGGTGACAAATACCTCGCCGTGCTGGATGGGGCTCATCGTGCCGGGGTCTACATTAATATACGGGTCAAGCTTCTGTATTGTGATGGTAAGTCCGCGGGCCTCAAGCAGGGCGCCGAGAGAGGCGCTGGCAATGCCCTTGCCGAGTGAAGATACCACTCCGCCGGTTACGAATATAAATTTTGTCTTTGCGGGTTTCTTCTTTGCCATGCCGAGGTCAGATCATCTCCACTAAGTGGCGGACCTTAAGAAGGTCCTCTTCGGTATCTACCGATATGGGGCTAAACGGCGTCTCTACGACCCGTATCCTGTATCCGTTTTCAAGGGCTCTAAGCTGTTCGAGCTTTTCAATACGCTCAAGAGGCGTCTGGCTGAGCGATGCGAGTTTTAAAAGAAAGTCGCGCCTGTATACGTAGAGTCCGATATGCTTAAAGGGCTCTACGGTCGCGTATGCATCGCCAAAGGCCTTGTGGTTCGGTATCGGGCTCCGTGAGAAATAGAGCGCATAACCGCTTGAGTCTGTTACGACCTTTACCGAGTGCGGGCTCAGGTACTCTTCTTCGACCTCTATAGGGGTCTTTAGAGTACACATGAGAAGATCCGGATCTTCAAGCATGGGCCTTATGGCCGCGTCTATCATATCGGGCTCTATCAGCGGCTCGTCGCCCTGCACGTTGACTATGATATCGGCCGCGCTTTTTGCCGCGGCCTCGGCTATCCTGTCGGTGCCGGAACGGTGTCTATCGCTCGTCATAACGGCGCGGCCCCCGAAGGCCGTAACGACCTTAAAGATCCGTTCGTCGTCGGTCGCTACGGTAACCGCTTCCACAAGCGACGCGTTTGTCGCCCTCTCACAGACCCACTCGATCATCGGCTTGCCACCGATATCGGCAAGCGGTTTTCCGTGAAGGCGAGTGGAAGCGTACCGGGCCGGGATAAATGCCTCAACAGTCATTTTGTCCAATATATCAGAAACGCCCGACATGTCAATAAAAAGGAATGGAGATGGCAATAAAAATGGATATACTGCCTGGAAATGATCTATTTGATATCAATGAAAGCGACCTGTTCATCGATACCGATCTGGCATTTAGGGAAGTTCTGTTTTATTCTGACCGAAGTAGGTTGCGTCTAAAATGTTCAGATTCAAGGCGTGGATCGTACGGAATAGCTAGCTATTTCGAAGATTCGCAACGCGGAAGCTGGATATTTTAGACGCAAGATACGAGTTCACGAATAGATCAGCGCTTCCTTAGAGGCTTTTTTTATTTAGTAATCTTTATTAGAAAAACCTCATAGAATCAAGTTGTTAGAGCAGGCACCCTTAACTAAATCTCAGAAAGGGAGTATAATAGATTGGTAGGGTTTTTAAAAAGATAGAGGAGGGGGAGCGCTTTGCCTGGATTGACAACTTCTAATTGAGTTGAGCAGGTTTACAGGTGAGCGCTCATGGAAGGCAGGACGCTATGTTGGAAGAGGTTAAAAAAGAGAGAGACAGCCTAAAGGGGCTCGGCAGGTATCGCTCCAGACTTCCGGTTCTTATTGTTATACTCGGAATAATGGCTGCCGCCTTGATAGTCGCCACCAACAAGTTGCGCACCGACCAGAATCGTAATTACGTCACAATGGGCGCGATGATGGATATTGAGATCGAAATCTCTATATTCCACCTCTGGTTCGAGGAATATATATCCGGCGACAAAACCGTAGATATGGAAGAGGTATGGTCCAGGCTCGACCACTCCAAGCTTCTGGTTAATTCGCTCCTGGGCGGTGCCCTTACCGAGCACGGATTGCTTGTTAAACCGCTAGATGGAGTCGAGCGCGAGAAGATGGTTGCCATACAGGGGCTGCTGGTGGAGCTTGGCGCTCTTGCAAGGGAGAGGCTCGCTGCGCCGAAAGGGGAGCACGCGGGTGTGGGCACGGAGCTTGACGAGCGTTTCGATACTATATTTAAGGCGATTCTTTCAGAGGCAAAGAGCTTCGAGCGCCACTTGAATGCAAGGAATATAGATGCTAACACAGAGGCGGCTTGGCTGCTTCGGGTAATGCTCGCATCATGGGTGGCGGCGGTTATAATCTCGGTAGTCGTCATAGTGCGCACGGGAAGAAAGGAGCGTGTGCTGGAAGAACGTCTCAGGGTCCTGGCTACGCACGATAGCCTGACCGGTGCATATAACAGGGCCCGTTTCGATGTGCTTGTGCACGAAGAAATGGAGAGGGCCCGGAGATTCGAGCATCCCCTTTCGCTCATTATGCTCGACCTTGACCACTTTAAAGAGGTCAATGATACCTACGGCCACCAGACCGGCGACTATGTGCTCAGGAAGAGCGCCGAGATAGTGCGCGACCATATGAGGAAGAGCAACCGCTTTGTCAGGTGGGGCGGCGAAGAATTTATGATTATCTCCATTGAGACCGATATGGAAGGAGCAAGGGCGCTGGCCGAAAGGATCAGGCGGGCCATGGAGCACTACCCCTTCCACAGGGCCGGTATGGTAACGGCCAGTTTCGGCGTGGCAGAGTTATCTGAGGCGGATACCCGCCGTACATTCGTAAAACGCGTTGACGAGGCCCTCTACCTGGCAAAGGATCGCGGCCGAAATCGCGTCGAGATTCTGCCCTCTTCCAAGTCTATAAAGCTAGTCAAGGGCTGAAACCCTGAAAAACCTTTTTAAATAAGTACTCTTGGGTAGCGGCCTGCGTCTTTGTCTGTGTAAAATCTCTTGTTCCCGTAGTAGATTACGTGTATATTATAATCCTCAACAATACTATTCATCTATGGCTGGAACAACCGGGATTTCATGACTGACAAGAGGCGTGAAAAATTAAAGGCAAAGGTCGAAGACCTTGTAAAGATCTCTACCATACCTGCCGTCATGCAGCGGATAATGGGAGTCGTGGAAGATGACGACGCCACCCGCGAAGATCTCGAGCGCGCCGTGGAGCACGATCAGGCCATTGCCACGCGTGTTGTTGAGATGTCCAATGCCGCCTATTACGGTTTTTCTAGAAAGATACGCTCTCTGAACGAGGCCATAGGCATACTCGGTTTTGATACTATAAAGGGACTGGCGCTCTCAAGCGCCGTCTTTGCCGATATCACGCGCGGCAGTAACTCTCAGGTGACGGCTTACTGGGGCCATTCCTTCAGCGTTGGCATAGCTGCCGGCATAATTGCCAGGAAGACCGGTCTCTCCGGTAAGGACTCGCCCTTTCTGGCAGGGTTGATTCACGATATCGGGCGCCCCATACTCTTTCAAATCTATGGAGATAAGTATCTCGATCTCACAAAGGCAGGCAGAAAGAATGTGCTTGCCCTTGAGAAGAAATATATCGGCGCGACCCATGCCGAGGTCGGCGCGTGGTTTGCCGACAAGTGTAAATTTCCTGAAGATATGGTTAAGGCCGTAAGATACCATCACACCCCCGAGGCCTTCCTGACCGACAAGACTGGAAAACTCCTCTCTATCATGGTTCCGATGGTCTACCTCGCCGACCTGGTCGCCAGTGGTAATGCGGAAAATTTCGAGGAGGATAGTGTGGAGAGCCCCGCTCACGCAAAGATTCTCGACCTGCTGGAGTTAAGTGAGAATGCGGTAGGTGAGATTGCCGAGGAACTCGTTGAGATGAATGGTGAGATAGGCGAGTATTACGCTTAACCGAACTACCTCTTAGTTGAGAAACAAGCAGCTCTTTTAGATGAATACGATATAGATAGTAGTATTTGAATAACCTTGGCGCCTTGATCTTATAAGGACACCTGTGAATATGAAGACAGTACTGCAAAAGCTCTGTGCCGGGGACGATCTAAAGATCCCTACGCTGCCGGCCGTGGGTCTCGAACTGCTTCGCGCCTTTAAGGACGACGACTTCTCCATACGAGACCTTGCCGATACGATCTCTCTAGACCCGGCGCTATCGGCCCGCACGCTCTCAATGGCCAATAGCGCGCTCTATTGCCTGCCTTATAAGGTCACGAACGTTGAGAAGGCCGTCTCCATGCTCGGAAGCAATACGATAAAAAATCTCGCCTTTTCATTTGTCGTGATCGGGGGCTTTAAGACCTTTGCGCTCGATAACTTCAATATGGACCTTTTTTGGAAAAAATCAATTATCGCCGCCGTAGCCGCCGAGACCATAGCCAATCGCCTGAGGAAGGAGCAGAAGTCGAGCTTTATAGTAGCTCTTTTAATGGATATAGGAAGGCTGGTCATGCACAGGTGCAAGTCCGAAGAGTATCAGGAGATCATGAAGGATGAGGAAGAAGGAACCTTTGATCGAATAGCCCTGGAGCGCGATGTCTTTGACTTCGACCACCAGGAGGTAGGCGGTGAGATTCTTAAGAAGTGGGGGCTGCCGGATACGATCTACATGCCGGTAAGATGTCATCACATGACAAAGGCATGTCCCCCCAACTTTAGGGATATCGTTATGATAATAGAGCTATCTCATCTCATAAGCATAGCCGTGCTCGACCCGAAAAACCCCAATAAGGTCGTCTTGAAAAGCCTCAAAAGAAAGTTCGAAGATCTTTTCGGGTATAACGTGGGGGAGATCAAGGCCGCCCTCGAAGATATACAAACGAAGTCCGGCGACGTCTTGAATACGGTCAACCTCTAGGGCTTTTTATTTCCCAGTAAACTTAAATTTCTGTCCCGCCACGGTCGCTTCGTACATGAGGCCGCCCTTGGCCAGGGTGAATATGGCCACTCCGTCGCTATAGTCGGCGTCGGCCGATACCCCCGCCGTTGCCGCTACCGCCGAGGCCTGCGCGCCGAGTTCGTAATTGCCAGACTTGAAATCGTTAAGCGCCTTCTTATCTTTAAAAAAGATTATCTCGCTATAGACCTGTCCGCCGAGCTGGAAGCCGATGCTCAGCTGCGTAAGGGAGGTGTCGCCAATATACTTGCCCTTCTTAAAGACCTGTCCTTTTCCGTGCGCCCCGCCGATGCCTATACCGGCCTTGCCGACCGAGGGGAATACAGCGTACCCGTAGGCTTTTTTGAAAAATGTATCCATCTTCGGGTCGCTATTTTTGAAATTTGCAATGGCCTCGGCGACCTTCTGGTCCTTTACGCCCTGGTCGGCGGCCTTTTCCTTGCTAAGCGGGTTCCATCCGGCCTCGGCTATTGGTACGGTAAGGGCGAAAAGTGCGAGTGCTGCGACGGCGGCGATCAGGAATTTCTTCATGGCGCTCTCCTATCTTGCTATGTGAATATGGGCAGGTTGATCTTCTTTTATAAATAGAATTTAGCACTAAAGGGCGTTTAATACAACTATAGCGCTCTGCCCTTATTTCATCCGGGGGGTTATGAGTGGGCGAGCAACGAATATAACTCTGACTATTGTAAAGGGAGCTCGTAAAGCCTTAAAGACCTATCATTTGATTTATTTTACGGATTTGAGATAATCTTCGTAGGCCATAGTTATTCCGTCTCTGATGCCAACGGTGGGGCTCCAGCCAAGCGCGGTCAGGCGCGAGCTGTCCAGCAGCTTTCTCGGTGTGCCGTCGGGTTTTGTAAGGTCGTGTTTGAGCGCGCCGTCGTAGGAGACGATCTCCATCACCATGTGAGCCAGGTCTTTGATGCTTATATCCTTGCCTGCTCCGATATTGATGAACTCTCCGATGTCGGTATAGTCATGCCCCTGCATCAGGAATAAGACCGCGTCGGCAAGGTCGTTTACATAGAGAAATTCGCGTAGCGGTTCGCCGGTGCCCCAGATGGTTACCGAGCCGGTTGTGATGCCGAGGCCGGAGAGTATCTCTATTATCTCATCTTTACCGGAGATTTGCCGGTCGTCGATGGCGGCCATATTCCTTGCGATCTCGTCAAAGTTTTCTTCCGATAGAAGCCTTGCGAGGTGAAACTTGCGGATCAGGGCCGGCAGGACATGCGAGATCTGAAGGTTGTAGTTGTCGCCGGGCCCGTAGAGCGAGGCCGGCATTGCCGAGATATAGTTTGTGCCGTACTGGTCGTTATAGTAACGACAGAGTTTGATGGCGGCGATCTTGGCTACGGCGTATGGTTCGTTCGTAGGTTCGATCGCTCCGGTCAGGAGGTCTTCTTCCTTGAGCGGCTGAGGCGCGAACTTTGGGTAGATGCAAGACGAGGCGAGGTTCAGGATCTTATCGACCCCGGTCTTATGCGACGCGTTTATGATATTGGTCGCTATCTGCATATTGTCATAGATAAATTCGGCGGGATAGGTGCTATTGGCCAGTATGCCTCCGACCCTCGCGGCGGCCATGAATACCGCGTTCGGGCGCTCCGTCTCAAAGAAGGCCTCGACATCGGACTGGCGCGTGAGGTCAAGCTCTTCGCGGTTTCTTGTTATGATATTAAGAAAACCCTCGGCCTTGAGTTTCTTCATTATTGCCGAACCGACCAGACCGCGATGGCCCGCGATAAATATTTTGTCTTTTTTATTCATATTAATAAAGAATTATAACATCAAAGCCGCCCGTCTTGCAAAACGATTTATTTGAACGGTCAGCTCTTTTCGAGTACCACAAAGCACCTGAAGGCCAGAAGCGGCGAGAGCGGGTCGATAAGCCTCTCAAAAAGTCGAAGAGGCCTTATCATAAAGTTCGGTATCATGGAACGGTTGCCGAAACCGCCAGAGAGGGGGTAGAGCAGGTAGCTGAGCCGCTTCTTGACGACTATCTTAAACTTACCCTCGAACTCCCGGTTAAATCTGTCGAGCTGCCTGAAAAAGAGGAGCTGGGCAATGGCCTGGTTAGAGTCCCACGGGTCTTTTTCTTCGTTATCTATATGGGCAAAATAGTCTTTCTTAAATATGTAAGGCTCTTCGTGAAAGAGTTTATAAACGCAGAGCGAAAAAGGCGAACCGTAGGGTTCGAGCACGACGATGCGTCCTCCCTTTTCAAGGACCCGGTGGGCGTCTTTTAGAAATTTTACGGGGTTTGCCATGTGGTGAAGCACATCCATCATGACGATGTTGGAGATTGAAGAATCCTTAAAGGGCAGATAGAGAGCGTCGCATGCGAGGTCCAGCCAGTCGGCCTTTATCGTATCGGTCGATATAACATCGGGCATAAACTCTTTAAAGAGACCGCTGCCGCTACCAAGCTCAACGGTTGCGCCCCCGACCTTTAGATTCTCTATTATGAGAGAGGCCCACTCTCCGTAGATCTCGCGTATGATACGTTTCTTTTTCCATATCTCGCGCCGTTCAATCAGTTTTTCGTCTGACATTTTTTATTAAACCTTCGTGTCTTCTCTGGCGGGGTTAGTTCTTCAAGCCAATTGTACCCCTGTGCCGGATAATTTTCCACTTGAGTTTTTGCACGCATAAAAATATAATATTTATGGAGATTATCCTCGCTCACCGGCTACGGAGAGTTCAAAAAAATGGCCGGGCCTGGTTCTATTCCTTTTGCCGACCTTCATTGATTGCAGAGAGCCTGATACCCCCATGCGCCACGGTTATTATTACAAACTAGTAGAGAAATGTCTCTCCTTCATTATCCCACCGGGCAAAAAGGTGCTCTTCTACGGTTCCATGGACGGGAGGCTGCTCTCGGCCCTCTCTCCTGAAAAGGGAGTGGGCATAGAGGAGGACGAGACATTCAGCCCCTCTCATGGCGGGGTCCATCCCAGGGTTACCTTTCACTCGACGGGTTACAGGGACTTTGATACAGATGAAAAATTCGACTATATAGTCCTCTTTTGCACCCTTGGCAAGACCGACGACATCTCGGCATTTCTTGCAAAGGTCCGCGACTTTTGCCATCCGACAACCCGGGTGATAGTTTATCAGAATAACTACCTGTGGCAGTGGGCGCTCTCTCTGGCCGAGACCCTTTCCCTGAAGAGAAAAGAATCGATTCAGAACTGGCTTTCGATATCGGACATACGCACCTATCTCGAAGGGGCGGGCTTTGAGGTAACGAGGGTCTTTAGGAAGACGGCTATGCCGCTCTCGCTCTTCGGTATCGGGCGGTTCGTAAATCTTATCTTCGTGCTGCTTCCTATATTTGATTTTCTAAAGCTCGACCAGTATCTTCTTTCACGCCCGCGTCCCGACCTCTTCCCGCCTGAGGATCAACCGAAGAGCCTGACGATCTGCTTGACCGTGAGGGATGAAAAGGAGAATATCGAGAGTATTGTCCAGTCGTTGCCAGAGGTCTGTGAGGAGCAAGAGCTCTTATTCGTCGAGGGCCACTCGACCGACGGCACAAAGGAGGAGGTAGAGCGTATGATGGGGCTCTACCCGGAGAAGAATATACGGCTCATGGGCCAGCCGGGCAAGGGGCAGGGCGACGCCATAAGGGTAGGCTTTAAAGAGGCCAGAGGCGATATTGTCATCCTCTACGAGGGCGACGGCACATCGAGCCCTGAGGATCTTTTGTACTTTTACGACGCAATGAAGAGCGGTCGTTTCGAATTTATCGAAGGCAGCCGCTTTGTCTATCCCATAGATTCAAAGGCGATGCCCGTTGCCAATAATATCGGAAATATCCTGTTTGCAAAGTGGTTCTCGTTCTTTCTCGGTCAGAGGATCACCGATGTGCTAGGCGGCATCAAGGCTATACTCAAGAGGGACTATGATGCACTCTATGAGAGATGGGGTTTCCTCGGCATAAACGATCCGTTCGGCGACTTTGAGCTGCTCTTCGGTTCTGCCCGTATGGGTCTACGGATCGGCGAGTTGCCAATGCACTACCGTCCGCGTTCCTACGGAGAGTCGAAGTCGAGTGTCATTAAACACGGCTTCTATCTGGCCTGGATGGCGATTAAGGGCTATTTCAAGTTTAGAAAGTAGAAGGGGTTTTTATGAAGATAGCGCAGTTTCTACCGTGGATAGGCAAGGACGAGTACGACGCCACGGCCTCCTGTTTTGAAAAGAACTGGATAACCGAGGGGCCGAAGGCAAAAGAGTTTGAGGAAAAGCTGCTTGAGCTGACCGGCGCCCGTTTTGGAATATTTGCTCCCAATGGCACTCTTGCCCTTTACCTTGGCCTTCGCGCATTAGGTATCGGGCCGGGCGACGAGGTTATAGTGCCGGACTTTACATTTATCGGTTCCGCCACCTCGGTTGAGATGACCGGGGCGAGGCCGGTATTCGTAGATGTAAATAGGCGTAACTTCCAGATTGACCTTACAAATGCCGACGCTATCGTTACGGAAAAGACAAAGGCGATAATGCCGGTCCATATCTACGGCACGATTGCCGATATGGGCGCGGTCACGGCCTTTGCAGCCCGTCACGGCCTGAAGGTGATAGAGGACGCGGCGCAGGCGCTCGGAGTGCGCAGGAGCGGCGTCCATGCCGGTTGTTTCGGCGACGTAGGCACATTCTCTTTCTTTGCCGATAAGACGATAACCACGGGCGAGGGCGGCATGGTCGTCACAAACGACGAGTCAATATACGAGAGGCTCCGTTACCTCCGTAATCAGGGCCGTATAAATCGCGGCACATTCGTGCACCCGGAGATCGGTTATAACTTTCGCATGACAGATATGCAGTGCGCCGTGGGGCTTCGTCAGCTTGAGAAGCTACCGGAGATTATAGAGAGAAAGAACCGCATATTAGATAATTATAAGAGTCAACTCGGCGATATGCCCGGAATAAAATTCTTCGAGCCGGACGAGGGCGCGGACCTTATACCCTTTCGCGTATGTATCTTGACCGATCAGGCCGAGGCCTTGTCCGAATGCATGAAAGAAAATGAGATAGAGACGCGGACATTTTTCTATCCGCTCCACAGGCAGCCATGTTTTGAATATCTCAAGGACGAGGGCGCGGAGCATTCAATGGACGATTCGTCCTTCCCGAACTCTATCTACGGCTATGAGCACGGCATATGCCTGCCGACCTACCCGACATTGAGCGACGAGGAGATTAATTACGTATGCGACGTTATAAAGGAATATAAAGATGGCAGCTAGCGATCTCTTTTATCGGTATTACGATCTCTTATTCGAGGAAAAGGATTATAAGGACGAGGTGCGCCTCGTACTCGACCTCTATAGAAAGACGAACCATTCGCTACCGCTGAGGGTGCTTGAGATAGGCTGTGGCACGGGCAACCATACGGTTGAATTTTCGAAGGAGACCGAAGAGGTCGTGGCCGTAGATATCGATCAACGGATGGTGCGGTTAACGCGCGATAAGCTTGAGGAGTCGGGTCTTGAGAATGTCACGGTCTACGACACCCCCATCGAGGAGCTTGCCGAAGAGGGCTTCGACGTGGCCGTTGCCCTCTTTAATGTTATTACTTACCTACCCGATACTGCGACCTTGAACACCCTCATGAAGGCCGTAGCCGAGCGTCTTATGCCGGGCGGCATATTTATATTCGACTGCTGGAACGGCATCGCTTCAATCATAGACCCGCCCGCCTCAAAGAGTTCTGCGCTTGAGTGTGACGGGCTTCGGATCGACACTGTCGTGAGCGCGAGCACGGACCTCATAGGGCAACTGAGCGATATAAGGTACGAGATCACCGTCTCAGACGGCGACAGGGAGATAGAGCGCGGGCAGGTGACACTGGGGCAGACGCTTTGGACCCCTATGCAGATATTGGACGCGATAAGGTGCGCGGGGCTTGAGAGCGTAAGTACGGCCCCTTTTCCGTATGAGGAGAGGGCGCTTTGTGAGAACGACCGGAAGATGATCTTTTGCTGCAGAAAACCGCTCGTAGCGTGATAGAGTCAAGTGGCAGACGCAAGGCAATCGTTCTGGTATTGCTGATCGTAGCGACTATTATATTGCAACTGCCCGTCCTGCTGCAAAACAAAAAGATCACCCCGCCGGGCAAGACACTTGACCACTACAACAGCCTCGTCGGGGACAGGGTCTACTACCTCGGCGGGGCGATGTCGCTCCTCGAATTCGATATAGAAAAAAAGTTCAATGACAAGCCGCAGATAAGCTACAAGAACCTGCGTCGGGTAAAAGCGGATGATATGGAGTGGTATGCGAAGTACGTATTGATAGCCTATCCGCACTCTACCCTCAAGGTCGGCTTTGCAATAACTGCCGCGGCCATTACCGGCCTCTTTCCACAAAAGCTCTTTAAGCATACCCTCGCCCGGCTCGCCTTTACAAACTTCATTCTAATGCTCCTGGCCGTAGCCCTGATCTTTCTGATTATCAGGAGGTATACGGAGAGCGATGTCGGGGCTGCTATTTTTTCTCTCTTTATCGCGCTCGACCCGGTCTTTACACATAATAACTTTGCCTATGAGACGCACACAATGTCGGGGATCTTTTACCTTCTATTGGCCTACTATATCTTTCAGAGGAATCCGCGCGGGGCCGGGCCGGTAAGGTTCGGGCTCATAGCTTTCTTTATCTCTTTTAGCGTCTTTGCCAGTTCTCACGGCCTCTTTCTGGCGGCCTCCCTGGGGCTTGGCATCTATATATCTCTCCTTACGGCTTCGGTCTCCCGGATAATCAGGCTTACGCTTGCGGGCATTGTGGGGGTGGCGGTAATTCCATCCTATATCTTTGGAGTAGAGTTGCTCTTCGGCTTTAGGGAGCTGGGCATTACCCCGTACATGCTCCAGTTCAAGGGATATAGCCAATACGGAAAAGATATTATTACGGAGTTCCCGTTATACGCCAGGGCCATTCTTGATATGAGGGCCTTTAACGCCTTTGCCGTTCTTATCCTTATTATACTGATCTTTATCCTGTATATGCAGATAAGGGACGGTTTCGGAAGGAGTTTTCGTGAGGCCTGGAGAGAGGGGCGAGAGAGGAGCCGCCTCATTTTGCTCGTCGCCACCGTGTGTGGGCTCATAGGGACGGTCTGTTACAACGTCCCCGTATCGAGGGCGATGATGCCCTTTCTGGCATTTGGCTATATATTGCTCGGCACCTGGCTTGCGGCGAGATTCGGCATTGGGGGGAGGGTGGTTAGGGTTTCCGCTATTGTGGTCTTGATCCTCTTTGCCTTTAACTTCTACCTCTCCAACAGATTTGTAACACCGCCGTCGGGAGCGCCCTCAAACTGTATAATCGAGGCGAACACGCCGGAGGTAACGCGGCTCTCTCTTGAAGAGTTCCTGGACCGAAACGGTTTTGAAAAGGATGGGCTTGAAAAGGACGGACAGTGTTATGTGAGATTCGACGCCTTGGAGCTTGTAATACCCTATGCGCACGCCAGGCGTTACTCCCTGAAATTCACCGATAGGCAGGGGCTGGTCACCGGCGAGACTTATAAGGATGATTTTAGATTGATAAACGAGATCTTCGCCCTGAGCCTGGACGGGGTGTTAGAGAAGGACGGCATAAAGGCGCAAACGCGATACCTCTGGCCCGTTCATATATGGGACCAGGAAAGTGTTTATTACATGGCATATCTCGGGGGGGCGAGAAGGTACCTAGCCGGCACCCCGCTTGAAGCCGTAAACTTCCGCAAGCTTTATTACTTCAGGTACGACTCCCTGAAAGAAGCTGCTCTGAAGCCCGCCTTGAACCTAAAGAAGAAGAGCGGTTAGCCCGGTAATCTTCAATACTCTTACTTGTTGCCTTCCAAAATACTCTTATCAATTAAATCTACGAGCACGTCGGCCTTGACATAGCCGGGAATGAGACTGCCGTCGGGCAGTATTATGGCCGGGGTGCCGGTGATGCCGAACTGTTTGCCCATTGCGAGATTCCTTGCGATGAGGTCGGATTTGCATGTGGGCTTGGGTAGTTCCTTGCCGGTCATGGCGTCGTCCAGGAGCTTTGCGGAGCGATCGGCGCATATTATGGCAAGGCTCTTTTCATATGCGTTCGGATGCATTGGCAGAGGGTAGAGTTTTATATAAAAGGCGATATCGGGACGTTCCTTTATGATCTCTTTTATCTCGGTATGTAGCTTTCTGCAATAAGGGCAGTCCACATCGTCGAAGACGATGACCTTGATTTTGGCATTCGGATCGCCCATGATAACGGCGTCGTTAACAGGTATCTTCGATACGTCGAGCTTTGGTTTCTCCTGGTGTAGCACCTCAAGGGGCGTAAACTTTCCTTCTATTAGAAACTTCTTTCCAAAGTCTACAAAGAGCGGTATCGGCTGTCCGTCTTTCAGGACCTCAACCTTCCAGAGCCCCTTTACCTCGCTCATGGTGACATTATCTACCGTGGCTTCGAAGCGGTCTACATTCAAGAGCTTTGCGGCCTCGTCGTTGCTCAGGGTATGGCAGTCCGTGCAGCTACCGCCGCAGGCCTTGCCGGTAAAGGCCTCTGCGTTAACCGGAAGAAGCAGGGCCAGTATTGGAAGCGCTAAGAGCGCCGCATAGATAAAAACCCTCTTTGTCTTTGTGAATATATTCATAATAATCCTTTCGTGCTTAATTAATTTTAAAAGCCGCCTCAGGGACACTTGACCTTTGAGAGGCTCATCTGCTTAAATAATCTTACTATACGCGAGGGGCCGCCCTTGCCTCTAAAGTGGTCGCCGAGCAGCTCTTTTCCATCGAGATCCCAGCCGGAGTAGAGCTTTGTGAGCTTTGCCTTGCTCATCGGTTCGTTATTAAAGAAGAGACATATATCGTCCCCGCTCTTTAGGAGCGCCATGGAGGCCTCACCGTTGTTAGCCCTGTAAGGTCGGGGGCCGGTTATGCTATAGGGATGTTTTAGGCTAATTGTCTCTACCGCGCCCGTACCGGCCTCCGCAGCCGTTATAGTAACATAACCGCCTGCCTTAATCGATATCTTTGGAAGTGCCGCAAGCGAGCCGATAATAACGACATCCTTTAAGGGCGGCAGCTCCCTGTAGCGGCGGTAGTCCCACGATATGTAGAAGTCTCCAAGCTGTGGCGAGGGTTTGGCTTCTTTATAATACGGGTTTTTCATAAAACCGTCTTTGGTGTAGATATGTCGGGCTCTTTCGGGAAACGAAGTAAGCTCTTCGCCAAGAAGCAGGTCGAGCGCGATATCGGCCCCTAGTACAAATACACTATCATTGTCGGTATTGGAGGGAATAAAGTTTACATATAGTTTTGTGTGGGGGTTATCATCCAAAAACTTCCTTGCTTCGTAGTAGTGTTTGTCGAGAAAGGCCATATTCGCGTCGATACTTTTATTGCCGATAAGGGTATTTTGGAAATTCCAGAAGAAGATGAGCAGTAGTGCTGTGGTGATGATATTCCTGCCGCTCCCTTTGAACTTTTCATAGAGCAACGCGCATCCGGCCAGGATAAATAGCGCGTTTGGCAGATACTGGTAACGCGGCTGGGTAATGAGATAGTTGATGGTGTTTGAGCGAACGCGCCCCATGGAGATTATAAAGATATATGAAAGCGCCATTGCCAAAATGACCAGGATGAAGAAACGCGCTTTTTGCGGAAGACGTATAAAAGGTAGAAGCGTGAGGGCGCAGAGAATCTTTAGAATATTTACCGGCTCTCGCAACAGGTCTGCCGGCAGGTGTATGTAAAGGATATCGGTTATATTGAGGCGCGCTGTAATACCTATATTCTTGAGTATCGACGACTGGTATAGATTGGCCAGGAGCCCCTTGAAGGCGCGTTCAATATTAGACCACTCAAGAAGCTCGCCAGCGCCTATCCTGTTATTACCGGCTGTAAGAGAGAGTCCGTAGAGCGACAGGCATAGATAAAAGATATATACTGCGAGAGTTAGCCCTATGATTATGGCGAAGTTTTTTCTTGAGAGGGCGGCTGCTATCTTGT